>JAKAZV010000005.1 GCA_021826505.1 Acidobacteriota bacterium
CCCGCCAGGTCCCGTCCGGTGCCAGTTCAGTAAAATGGGCCACGTTTTTTATCGCCAAGGCCGGACAATGGAACGGCGAAGCAAAAAAAGTGGCCCCGCCACTTCGCAGGAGCTTGGTTTATGGATGCTCATGGTTCTTCTTCCCGCATCTCCCGCCGCAGCTTTTTAGGCGCTTCGGCATCCGTCGCGGCCTCTTCCTGGCTGGGGCATGGGTTCTCATCCTCGGAAACCCTGGTCCGCAACCATACCGTCGCCGCCCATCAGCCCATCCGGCTTGCCGCTATCGGGGTTGGCGCGCAAGGCACGCGGGTGATGATGGATTTTTTGAAATTTCCCGATGTGCGCGTCGTGGCCGTCTGCGATGTCAACCGCGAAAGCGGCAATTATTCGGAATGGTGGAAGGGCGAAATTCTCGCCAAAGAGCGCGCCCTGCTCCAGGATCCTCACTGGGGCAGCGACTGGGCCGGCCCCACCTGCGGGCGCGAGCCGGCGCGGCGCCTGGTCGAGGCGTATTACCGCCGCGTCCGCAAGCTGACGGATTACAAATCCTGCGCGGCTTACAACGATTTCCGCGAGCTCTTCGAACGCGAGCGCGATCTCGATGGCGTGGTTGTCTGCACGCCGGACCATTGGCACGCCTATATTGCCATCTACGCCTTGCGCCACGGCAAGCATGTCTTCAGCCAGAAGCCCATGGCCCACACCGTGCATGAATGCGCCCTCATGGCCCAGGCGGCGCGCGCCACCGGCCTGGCCACCCAGGTCGCGGTCATGGACGAGGCCTCGAACTCTACCCGCCATCTCACCGAATGGGTCGCCGCCGGCGTCATCGGTCAGGTGCGCGAAGTCCACAACTGGTCGCAGCGGCCTTATTGGCCGCAAGGTCTCCCCACTCCCGCCCAGGCCGATCCCATTCCGGATGGTTTTGACTGGGATCTCTGGCTCGGGCCGGCGCCCGCTCGCCCCTTCAACCAGATTTACCTGCCGTTCGTCTGGCGCGGGTGGTACGACTTTGGCGAAGGCTCGATCGGCGACATGGGCAATTACAGCTTCGATACATTGTTCCGCGTCCTCGATCTGACCGCTCCCACACGCGTCGAAGCCAGCTCCACCCCGCGTTTTCCCGATTCCTGGCCCCTCGCCACCACCATGCATTGGCATTTCCCCCAGCGTCCCGGAACCGGAGCGCTGGCCACGCGCGCCCCGGTGGATATTTTCTGGTATGACGCGCATCTGCGTCCCCCGCGCCCGCGCCAGTTGCTTATGGGTGAAAATATGGATGATTCGGCCGGCGAGGGCATGCTGCTGGTCGGCGAAAAGGGCAAGATTCTTTGCGGCTTCATGGGCGGCAACCCGCGTCTGCTGCCCACTTCGCGCATGCGGTCTTTCACTCCTCCGCCGGACATGCTCGATCATTCTCCCGGAGCTTATCAGGAATGGCTGCGCGCGATTCGCGGTGGACCCATGCCGCGGGCCAACTATGTTTATGAGCAGGTGGTGGTGGAAGCCATTCTGCTCGGCGCGATTGCCGTTCGCGCCTCCGATCAGCTCGTCTGGGATGCTGCAACGAAGCGCATCACCGCGCTGGCTTCCGGAAAAGCGGACGCCTTGGCCGCGGCCAACGGCTGGCTCAACCCTCCCCGCCGCCGGCCCTGGGGCTTTGAAACCCTGGTTTGATGTGTGCCGTTAGGAATCACAGCCATGTTTCGAAGAAGGGAAATAATATGAGTGACCGCAGACAATTCCTGCTTCAGGCCTTAGCCTCGGCCGGCCTGTTGGCCGTCGGCGCTCGTGAGTTGTTTGCCAGCCCGCTCGGCATGCCGATTGGCTGCCAGACCTGGCCGGTGCGTCATCTCATCGCGCAAAGTTTTCCCCGTACACTGGCCACGCTGCAGCGCGCCGGCTTTCAGGCCATCGAGCTCTGTTCGCCGGTGGGCTACGCGCAACAGGGCTTCGCCGGCCTGGCCCGCTACCGGCCCGCGCAACTGCGCCGCATGATCGCCGATGCCGGGCTCATCTGCATCAGTTCGCATTTCACCTTCGCTGAGCTGCGTGCCCGTCAGCCCGAGCGCATTGCCTGGGCGAAAGAGCTGGGGCTGCGGCAAATGCTGGTTCCATCACTGGATGGCCCCACCCCTCCCACGCTCGATCAGGTGAAGCGCCTCGCCGATGAATACAATCGCATCGGGGAAAATGCCGCCCGCGCCGGTTTGCGGCAGGGTCTGCACAACGAAGTATTCGAAGATGGCTGGATCAATGGACAGGCCCACGGCCGCCGGGTGTACGACGCACTCTTCGAGTATCTCGATCCGCGCTGGGTTAAATTTCAGTTTCAGGTCATCGCCATTCGCGAGGGCCTCAATCCCATCACCTATTTCCGGCGTTATCCTGGCCGTTTTCTCTCCATGCATCTGCAGGGCTGGTCGGCGCGGGCGCGCAGGATGGCGCCCATCGGCCAGGATTCCCTGAACTGGCCCCGGATCTTCGCCGCTGCAAAAATCGGTGGCATTCAGAATTATTTTCTGGAAATGAGCTTGCCCCTGATGGAAGCCAGCTTGCCCTACCTGCGCCGGCTCTCTTAGGGCGTTCACGGCTGAGTCGCACGTGTGTGTGAACGTTATTTGCAACTTGGTCTCGCCTGAACTTGAAAGCGGCTGCGCCGCTTCGTCCTGTATTCTGTCCCCATGGATATCTATGCCGAAATCGTCCGCCTGCGCCAGCAGGGGCGCGCCGCCGCGCTGGCGACGATCATCCAGGTGCGCGGCTCGATTCCGGCCTATGAAACCGCCAAGCTGCTGGTTCGCGATGACGGCACCATGATGGGCACCGTGGGCGGAGGTTGTGTGGAAGCCGACGTCTGGCAGGCTGCCCGCCAGGTGATCGAGGAGCAAAAACCCCGCCGTCTGAACTTCCAGCTCAACCATCCGGTCGAGGAGGGCCAGGGCCTCATCTGCGGCGGCGCCCTCGAGGTTTTCATCGAGCCCATCCTGGCGCAGCCGGTGCTCATCATCTGCGGCGGCGGCCATGTCGGCCGCGCCTTGTCGCAGGCCGCCGTGCTGGCCGGCTTCGATTCCGTCATCCTCGACGACCGCCCCGCCTTCGCCAGCCGCGAGCGTTTTCCCGAAGCCCGCGATGTCTTCACCGGCGAATATGAGGCGCTTTGGCCGCGTCTGCCCCTCCACTCCAATTCTTATCTGGCCATTGCCACTCGCGGCCATCAGGACGATCTCCGCCTGTTGCGCCTGGCCCTGGCCAGTCCCGTCCCGGCGCGCTACATCGGCATGATCGGCTCGCGCCGCAAGGTGATTGAGATTTTCCGCGCGCTTGCCGCCGAAGGCGTCTCCGATGACGCACTGGCCCGCGTCCACGCTCCCATTGGCCTGGAGATCGGCGCCGTCACGCCCGAGGAAATCGCCGCCGCGATCGTGGCCGAAATGATTGCCGTCCGCCGCCAGGCCCCGCTCGCCGCTATTGCTCCCAAGCGCCTCACCCGGCTGCCGTCGAAGCAAAAGGAATGAACTGGATAAGGCGGCGCGCGCGTGTAATCCTGCGCAGCGAAGCAAAATATTGCTCCTGCCACGCGGCTGCGCCGTTATTGTGGCGGTAGGGTATGGGTTAATTTTTGTAATTTACGGTCAAACGTAATGAGGGGCAGATTGATTGCAAGTGAAGTCGCGGCCAGCATGCAATCTACAAAATGAAGCTTGGTTGCGGCATAAAATTCCAGTGCCTGTATTTGCTGGGCTTCATTTTGAATTTCAATCCCGGGAGCGGTGATCAATATTTTGAGGGTGTCGGCAATCAGATTGCGGGGGTATTGATAAAAAGATTCCAGAACAAATACGCATTCCGCTAATACTGCTGGAAGCAGAACGAGCTGCAATTCATCCCGTTCACAGGCTCCAAACATTTTGGCGGCAATGGCGGCTTGTTGCTTCTGGTCTTGGGTCAGAAAACGGATGATCAAATTGGTGTCAATCAGCCCGCGGCGTTTCATGGTTTAGCTTTACGGCTGCCTGCCGCTTTCACCGCGGCTTTTCGAATGGCGGTCATGCTCATTTTCCGGCCTTTTTGGCTGGTCAGACTTCCATACAAAGATAAAATTCCAGGGTGTGCGCGTATGGTAATTTGGTGGTCGTCTGCTAAATATTCAATTTTGTCGCCCGAGTGAATTCCCAGCTTTTGGCGGATAGTTTTGGGGATCGTGGTCTGGCCCTTGCTGGTCAATGTGGAATAAGGCATGGCATTCCTTACTGTAATAAAAATCCTTACCCTGATTCTTGCATTGCATGATCTGTGGCGCAAGTGGTTTGTCGCCGTCAATATTCGTAAAAATTTCGGTGTAGTCCGGAAATGTGCGAAATTATCTCGCCTGAAAGGAAAAGCGGCTGCGCCGCTCGCCCTCCTTCTTCTTCTGCTATCGTAGCGGCATGCGTACTCTGCGAAACGCTGGCGCCTCGCTGCTGCTGATTCTTTTATCCGGTGCGGCTTATGCCCGCGTCCCCACGCCGCCCCCGCCGCATCCCGGTGCGCGCGCCTTGCAGCGGCAGTTGCGGCTGGCCATGCGCAAGGCAGGATTATGGCATGTGGTGGTGCGCCCCGCCGCCGGCCAGTTGCGGCATTCGTATCTGATTCCCGGCGCCGGCTACTACCAGCTTTTCGACTGGGACAGCTACTTCATGGGCCTCGCGCTCAGCTATCGGGGACGCGGCCACAGCCTGGCCGGCGTGGTCGAGGATTTTCTCGGCCTTACCGGCCATCGCTGGGCCTATCGCGGTTATACTCCGCGCGAGGCCACGCCCAGGGGCCTCTGGGCTCTCCCCGAGCAGTGCAAGCCGTTTCTCGCGCAAATGGCCTTGCGCGCCAGCCTGACCCTGCATAGCGCCGAATGGCTGCGGCCTTATTATCAGCGTCTCAAAGCCACGCTTTCGTTCTGGCGCCAGGCCCGCCGGTCGCCCGACGGCCTTTTCACCTGGTTCGACGGTGTGGAAAGCGGCGTGGATAACAGCCCCGCCGTCTCCAGCCGTCCCGCCGATCGCACCGAGGGTGTGGATCTGGCCTGCTACATCGTGCGTGAATACCGCGCCCTGGCCGCGCTGGCCCGCATGCTGCATCACCCCGCCGATGCGGACTTTTACCAGGCCCGCGCCCGCATTCTGACCGCGCGCATTCAGACCCGGCTCTGGGACGCCCACGCCGGCACGTTTTATAACCGCGACAGCCGCACGGGAAAATTTATTCGCGTGCCGGAGTGGACTAACCTCAGTCCGCTCTGGGCCCGCGTGGCCACGCCCGCCCAGGCCCGCATATTGATTCATCGCTACGTCCTGAATTCCCGCCAGTTTTGGACGCCCTACGGCATCCGCAGCCTCGCGCCCTCCAGCCCCGAATACAACCCCGCCAGCGGCTACTGGCGCGGGCCTATCTGGATTGTCACTGACTATATGGTGATGCACGGCCTGATGAACTACGGCGACCGCCGTTCCGCCGGCCGGTTGGCGCGCAACGCGGTCGCGGTGCTGCTGCGCGATTTTCGCGCTACCGGCGGCATGCACGAGTGCTATAACCCCCATACCGGCCAGGGGGAAAGCCAGGGACATTTCGAGAGCTGGGATCTGCTCGGCGCCTATCTGGTTCACGAGGCCCGCACCGGCGCCAACCCCGCCGCGATTCTGGCGCCGTCAGGCTCGGGATCCTAGACCCGCGGAGCAGAATGCGGCTGCGGAGCGCTGCCCGCGCGGGTGCTCATTGCGCCCCCCAGGCGGGTCCGGGAATTTCCTGCGCCCCGGCTTGTAATAGTAGGCCGTTCGGCACGTCGGATACCGAGGTGGTGGGGACATTGTTAACCATGGTCATATGAATTGGATACGGAGGTATGTAGCTGTTTTGACATATCTGGGGGCCGAAAAATTCAGTCGGGTTAAGGAAATAATTCTGTTCATAGGTCAGATCGCCAACCGGCAGGCATCCGCCCATATCGGCCCCATAGGGAATAAACCCCGTCAGCCCGCATAGGGAACTGATCGAAGAGCCGTACCCGCAAGGGCCAAAATCAACCGTTCCCACCGGGTTGTTGAGCGATACATTTTCTTTGAGCGTGATATATTGGCTGCCCCCATCGGTATAGTAGATATTGCTTCCGGCGGCGACTCGCTTGTTTTCGGCCACATTGTATTCAATCAGCAAGCCATGGGCGAAATTCGGCCCCTGCGCTCCGTTGGTATAAATCGCCCCGCCATCCCAGAGCTGTTCCAGAAAATTCTCAAATTTGTTGCTTGCGATAAGATTGTCGCTGGCGATGGTCGGAGTGCTGTAATCGCCCCAGTATCCCGGTGTGGCGCCCGTCAATCCTGGAAACCCTCCCTTGTCAAACAGGCCCCAGCCCCAGCCGATGGCGATGCAGGTCCAGGGCACGTGGCTGATGGTGTTGTGAATGATCCGGGTGCCATGGGTAAATCCCACGAGAATGGCGGCGGAGTCGTAATAATCCCGTCCGGTATGGGAAATCAGATTGTTGCTGATCAGGTTGTCGCGGGTCTCCCCGGCCGGAGTCGGTCTCTGGTCGGTGGCGCTGAAACCGCCCACTTCGATTGCGGCCGAGGATATGTCGCTGAAGATGCTGTTCGTCACGCTGTCATGCTGGCTGCCGGTTCCCAGTTCGAGCGCCGCTCCGCCGAGGTGCAGAAACATATCGCTGTCGAAGCTGATATGCGTGGCGTAGGTTAAATCCACGTTTCCCGGGGTGGTATAAACAAACTGCTGATGTCCGATGGTTTCGGGCTGATAGCCGCTGCCGATTAAGATGTTGCCGCTCTGGTCGGCGACGTAGCCGCTGCTGGAATTGGGCTCCAGCCAGGTGGCATAGGAAAACTGCAGGTTCCGGAACGTGATGTAGGTGGCCGGCGCCCCCGGTTTGCCGGTAACGCTCAGCAGTGTTTCCAGCACGGGGAGCACCGCGTTTTGCGGCGCTCCGGGATTGGGGTTGGTGTATTGCAGGGTTTGCGCATAGGGATCGTAGAACCACATATTGGGTCCGGTGAGAAATTCCGGCGCGTTTTCCAGCCAGCTTAAAATCTGAAAATTCCAGGGCACGGGCGATGTGTTGGCGTTATTCCAGCAGGGATTCTGCATGACCAGCATCAGGCCCGAACCGGGCGCTGCCGGGCAGCGCATCATTTTCCATTGCGTAATGGTAACCGCTTCGATCAGCTCGGGGTGTTGAAAGGCGGCCGGACATAAGATCGGGTCGGCATTCTGGTAGCCGTTGGCGGCCCGTGTATAGCATGGATTAATCGGCAGTCCGGGGTTCGTGCGCGCGCGCATTACCCGCTGATCGTTTACATAGAATTGGCGCGGCATTTCCTGGGCCGGCATGCCTTGCACCGGGGACGTGCAGGTATTAAACGTAAGGCTGGCCTTGCAGGTAAATCCGGTCACCGGCGTGCCGCCGGAAATCACCACTGGCTGGGTCGCGTTCGGCGCTGCCTGGTACGTCACCGGCGCCATGAGGGCGCCGGAATCGCCGGCATCAAACGCCAGTGGCGCGCTTAGCTCATAAGTCCCGGGCTCGATATTCACGGTAATCGGCACATAGCCGCGGTTGGGATTTTGCCGCACCGCGATTTGCGCCTGCTGAATCGTGCGAAATGGCTCCGCCAGGCTGCCGTTTCCCGTCTGATCGCTGCCTCCGGTGGAAACCCAGTATGCGATTCCGCTGCTCGAATTCGAGCCGCAGCTTGCCAGCAGCATCACCATCCATAGCCCCAGCAGGCTGGCCAGGATCGGCTTCCGTTCCAGGCGTCTGTGAAGATGTGCGTGGGCGGGTGGGGGCATGGCTCGTTTGGCGGTATCTTTTTGCATCTGCATGTCCGATGTGCGGGCGTATGTGTTTAAGCCAGCTGTTCCTGCGGCATGGTTTCCGTTCCGGATTCATCAGGCTCATCCGCGATCAGTTGCGCGATGTCGCTTTCTTTGAATTGGCCCGATATCTGCGCCAGCCAGCCCTGCGAACGGCTCCGGGGGCAGAGCAACCAGTTCACAGGCTCCGTTTCAGAAAAGAACTCGCAAACCAGTGCGAGTGAATCCCCGGCTTGCTGCAACGGGAGTAATTGTTCCGCGGGGAACTCTTCCTGATGAATCAGCGTGCCCTGGGCATCGCGGATGCTCACCGTCCAGTATTCTGGATCCTGCAAGGCTTGCGCGGGCAAACCAGAGCGGGAAAGCTCGATCTTCGTGATCCAGCGGACCATGGCCTGCCGCCAGGTCGGCGCGGCGCGGAGGTTGGGCGGCGGATCGCCCCGCAATGTGAAATTCTGTATCATGCGCTGGCGGAACGATACTCCGGCAAAATCCTCATATTGCCGCAGACTCCGCGCTTCGCCCAGGCCGCACGATGTTACCGCCTCGCCATGCAGGAGCTGCAGAGCTTTTTTACGGCTGCGGCGGTCGTGCTCATGCCAGGGAATCATGTCCGGCGTTTCGGTTCGATGGTCATCCCAGTGGCGGATAGCGCCGGTGCGGGTGTAATCATGCCAGACCACCGCTGCCGGCGGATGGTAAAGATCGTATCCCTGGCTATAGGCCCGCACCGTGAGCGTGGTCTCTTCGCCCATAAAATACAATTCAGGATCATAGGGCACCTCGGTCACAAAGCTGCCGGGCGCGAAAATAAATCCCGCGGCCAGAAAGCGGGCGGGGATGGGCCGCCCGTCTGTGGGGGGAGTCATCCATTCCGGCCGCAACTGCGGCAGTCCGTCTCCGGTAAAGCCGATCATTGCGATGCGTAATGGGCCGCTGGTCAGGTTTGCCTCATGCCCGGGGGTAAACGGCGCGGGATAGGAGCTCAGAATGGCCTGGGTGCTGGGGCAAAGCCGTAGCATCTCGATCAGGGTGTCATCCCAGCCGGGTGCGAAACGGGAATGCGAGTCAATTTGCAGGTACCAGGGCTCGCCCCTCCACATCTGCATGATCTGGGCGCGCGCCCAGCAGGGCCCATGGCTTTCCCGCCAGTTCACCTCCAGCAGTCGCACGCGGGCATCGGCGGCATCGGGAAATGCGCCCTCCTCGGCGTCCCGCTGTCGGCAGATGCCAAAGCGCAAGCGCTCGGGATGCAGGGCCTTGCGGATGCAGTCGGCGTACGTGGCGGCCAGTTGCGGATCGCGGTAGGCCGCTATCGAGATGAATATTTCTTCGGCCGGCATTGGCGCGGGCAAGCTTGGCCTACTTCATGGCTCCGAGTGTGATTGTTAAACTTTGTAAAGCAGCTGTGGATTGTAATGTGGGACTTTGTTGACAAATATCGTCATAGGGGAAGCCGTAAGCCAGATGGTTTTTGTTCCACAGGTGAAATTGATACGACCAGTAATTGGAAGCTACATTAGCTGGATAAAAAGGCGCCTGGGTCGTGGGATCTATCGTCGGGCAAGCACCGTCGTTCAGGCTGGTGATAACCTGGTTTTGGCTGTTGACCGCCACGCCGCGGTTGAAAGCCGCGGCCAGCTGCTTGCCGATGCTCTGCTGCACTGCGCTCCCTGCTACGAGCGAGCCGTCGCATTGCCAGATGATAGCGGTGGTGATCAGTCCAAAATTCATTTGTTCGGATGCGGTGGTCTGCGCATATTGGGCGTTCCAGGTCGCTGAATCCGTGTAGGTGCCCGATATGAATATTAATTCATTGTTAACCACCATGCCGCTGCTGACGGACTGGGTGGCAAATCCCGTAACCACAATCGGGGTCGAGGCCCAAGCTGAGTATGCCGTCTGAATCACGCTGTCAAAATAGGTCTGAAATTGGGAGCTTCCGCCGCCGTTTCCCGAGAGCGTATCCGGAGATATGGCCCGTAAATGTGCGGCTGGGTACAGCGCTGCGTCCGCCGCCGGAACAGCTTGTAATAAAACCCCGGCGTCGAGCGGGGCGGGGAATTGATTGATGGCCTGCATCAACGCTTGACGGGTAATGCTGAGCGCCCCCTGCGGAGATGAACTGCTGGGTGTGATCGCGATGCTCAGCGGCAAGCCGAATGCGTTCACCTGCGTGGAATTGCCATTCAGATTTCCGTTAACATCGAGAGAAAACTCAAACCAATCATAAATGACCAGCGATCCCGGAGTGCCCGCGCCTTCCGCAGGGCCGGTATAGGGATTGGGGCTAGTGTTCGAGCCCGCTAGGACGGTGAAGGGAAGAAGCGGGTTTCCTGCCGAAATATAGATCCGGCCGCTGAATGCGTTTGTCCCCACGCCCAGACTGGGAATATTCGTGCTGTTGATGTTGGCGAGATCAATGACCGTGGGGGTGGTTTGTGACAGTGGGATGGAATAATTGGCCCATGCGCTTGGATAATTGATTTGTGCGCTGCCGCTGGACATTCCGGGGAATGATCCCGCGGGCTGGGTATTATCGGAAAGTTGCAGGACATTCACTTTTCCCGAGCCATCCATCCAATAGTTTGTAATCGGGTTGCTCGCCGGCGTGGGCGCCGTCACCACCCCGCCGATAATATAAGCGTACAACGGTGTGTTGGCGGGCAAATTTGCTTGGGTGACATCAATCGTTAAGGGCATTTTCGGCGCTGCGGTAGTGGTCGGCGGTGGCGCCGTGGTAGTGGGCGGTGGCGCAGTGGTGGTCGGCGGCGGGGTGGTGGTAGTCGGCGCTGGCGTGGTCGTCGTAGGCGCGGGGGTGGTCGTGGGCGGCGGTGTATTGCCGCCCCCGCAGGCCACCAATAATCCCGAGGATGCCAATGTGCTTAAAAATACTCTGCGTGTGGCTTTGCGGCGCATACCTGGAATTATCCACTACGCTAATGAGAATCCACAAGGAAAAAAATGGCTGAAATTATGACTTCTTCACGATTTTTTTGTTTTCTCTCAAGCCGGTGAGTGGGTCGTGATTGATCCCTCTCACCGGCAGATACCTGCCTCATAATGGGCTCTGCTCAAGGTTGATAAGGAAAGCTCTGCAATGTCTTCGGCGCTTCCCACGCCAATCCGCCTGTCCCGGGCCTGGTATGCTGCGGAATTTTCGGAATTTCAGGCCTCTGCTCCCGATCTGATCCTGGGAGAAATGTTGCGGCGCGCGGACCGGGAAGTCGTAGTGGAGCAGCGCAATGCCTGGCTGGAGCAGATAACATTCTTGCATTCTGTTTTGCCCGGTCTATCGGGCTGGATTTTTCTGGAATACAACATCCCGCGCTTGGGCCGGAGAGTGGATGCAATTCTTCTGTTCGATTCCGTCTTGTGGGTTCTGGAGTTTAAAACCGGTGAGCAGAAACCCCAGCGCGCCGATTTGGATCAAGTCTGGGATTATGCCTTGGATTTAAAAAACTTCCATTCCGCCAGCCATAACCTCGCTATTGTTCCGGTGGTCATTTATCCTCGGAACGAAGGGGAGGGGCAGGTTCAGTTCATTGCCGATGCCGATGATGTATACCGCCCATTGATTTTAAGTGCGGAGCATCTGCGTGCGTGCCTGCATTGGGGAGTGACCGCCCGGTCGGCGATTGCCATGACAGGCCCGGATTGGCAGGGTGCTGCCTATCAGCCTACCCCCACCATCATCGAAGCCGCCCGCGCCCTCTATGCCCGGCATTCAGTGGTTGAAATTGCGCGCTCCGATGCCGGCGCCAGAAATTTGAATATTACCTCGCAACGGGTGCTGGATTTGGTCCGCCAGGCCGCCGGCCAACATCAGAAAATCATCTGTTTTATCACGGGTGTTCCCGGAGCCGGTAAAACCCTGGTGGGCCTGAATGTGGCCACCCAACCCTGGGATGTCGGCTCGGCCGCGCATGCGGTATTTCTTTCCGGCAATGGACCGCTGGTCGCAGTGTTGCGCGAAGCGCTGGCACGGGACGAGTGGCAGCGTAGGAAATCATGCGGAGATACTGTTCGCAAAGGCCATTTGCGGCAAAAGACCCAGACTTTTATCCAGAATGTCCATCATTTTCGCGATGAGGGTTTGCGTGACAGCCGCGCGCCCTCCGAGCATGTGGTCATTTTTGACGAAGCGCAGCGGGCCTGGAACCTGACTCAAACCGCCGGCTTCATGCGCCGGCGCAAGCATATCCCTGATTTCAGGCAATCGGAGCCGCATTTTCTGATCTCCTGCATGGATCGTCATCAGGATTGGGCCGTGATTATATGCCTGGTGGGCGGCGGACAGGAGATCAATACCGGCGAGGCCGGTATTCAGGAATGGTTGCGCGCGCTGGCGGATTTCCCTGCCTGGCAGGTCCATGTCTCATCCCGGTTGAACCAGGCCGAATATGACTGTCATTCCGCTTTGGAGCCGTTGCAATCCGCCGGCCGGGTGCGGGATGATGAGCGGCTGCATCTGGCCGTGAGCATGCGTTCCTTCCGCGCGGAGCATGTTTCGGAATTCGTGCATTGTGTGCTATGGAATGAAACCGCCCAGGCCCGGAATATGCTGGCGCAGTTGACGCATTATCCTCTGGTGCTCTCTCGTGATCTGCCGCAAGCCCGGCGATGGGTGCGCGATCAGGCGCGGGGATCGGAGCGTTATGGCTTGCTGGCCTCCTCCAAAGCCCAGCGGTTGAAGCCGCATGCGATTGATATTCGCGTGGATATTGACCCCGTGCACTGGTTCCTAAATGGACGTGAGGATACCCGCTCCAGTTTTTATTTAGAGGACGCTGCGACCGAATTTCAGGTGCAGGGCCTCGAATTGGATTGGAGCTGTATGACCTGGGATGCCGATCTGCGGTATAACGGCGCCGGTTGGGACTACCGAGATTTTCACGGCAAACGCTGGAAAACCATCCGTCATGCGGATAATCGCCGATATTTATTAAACGCCTATCGTGTGCTGTTGACTCGTGCCCGGCAGGGCATGGTGATCGTGGTGCCGCGCGGCGACGCCTCCGATCCCACCCGCCTGCCTGAGTTGTACGATCCTACTTTTGAGTACCTGGCCGGTTTGGGATTGCCGGTATTGCACTAAACATCTCTGCGCGGCAGCGACCCGCTGTTTTGCCGCAAACTCTGCGGCTATAATGGAATCCATATTGCTGGAGTGGCGGAATTGGCAGACGCAGCAGACTCAAAATCTGCCGGAGCTTAGCTTCGTGGGGGTTCAAGTCCCCCCTCCAGCACCATCAAATTTCGCCTCACCCTGGGCATCCGCCTTGTAAATTCCCGCCCCCTCCGCGTACCATGCAAAGTGCTGTTCGGGAGATAATCTCATGTCCTGGATGTTCAAATCCCTGGCCGGCCTGAGCGCCGGTGGCGCGTTGGCGGCTTTGTTCCTCTCTCTGGCGGCCGTTGCCGCTCCGGCCCCGCATAAACCGTTTTTTTTAAAGGATGGCGACCGCGTCTGCTTCTACGGTGACAGCATCACCGAACAGCGCTTTTACCCGGCCGAGGTGCAGACCTACGTCCTCACCCGTTTTCCGCACCTGCATGTCCGCTACATTGACGCCGCCGTCGGCGGCGATCGCGTCACGGGCGGCTGGGCCGGTCCGATTGATCTGCGCCTCCGGCGTGACGTTTATCCCTTCCATCCCAATGTCGTCACCATCATGCTGGGCATGAATGACGCCGGCTACCAGCCTTTCAATCCCAAGCTCTACAACACCTTTAAAACCGGCTACGTTCACATCATCCGGCAGTTGAAAAAGCATCTGCCCGGCGTCCGCATCGTGCTGCTGTTAACCTCGCCCTATGATGAATTGGGTTTTAAGGGCGGCTACAATGCCGTTCTCCAGCGCTACGATGCTTATGTCTCCCGTCTGGGCCGGCAATTTCATCTCCCCGTGGTGGACTTCAACACGCCCATGAACCGCATTCTGCTTGAGGCCTACCATCAGAACCCCTGGGGCCCGGCGCGCGAATTTTTCCCCGGCCGCATTCATCCCAGCGCGGCCATGGAAATGGTCATGGCGCAGCAGTTGCTCAAAGCCTGGGGCGCGCCCGCGCTGGTCAGCGGCGTAAAAATTCACAGCGGCGGTTCGGTCCGGGTGATCCAGTCCGCGGCCACCCATATTTCCGGCCTCACCCGCAAAAATGGCGCCTTGAGCTGGACCCAGCTTGACCGCTCCCTGCCCATGCCGGTGCTTGGCCTGCACGCCAAATGGAAGCAGTTCCTGCCCTGGACCATCTTTCTGCCGCCCCAGCCCAATCCCAGCTACACCAATAAAGCCGCCGCGCTCATTGACCAGCTCAGCGGCTTTACCCGCCAGCTCGATCAGGAGCGGCTCGCAGTCACCGGCCTCACGGCGCCCCAATACAATTTGCTGATTGATCAAAAGCCGATCGGCACATTTACCGCCGCGCAGCTTGCAAATGGCATCAATCTGGCCCGCTACTTTACTCCCATGCTGCTGCAGGCCTACCAGGTGCAAAATCTGGTTTGGGAGGAAATCGAAGTCCATTTTGAGGCCTGGCATGGCGTGCAGACCACCCTCGGGAATTTTGGCTGGAAAAAGCCCAACCTGCCGGTGACCACGGAAAACAGCCCCGCTGCCGCCCAAGATGTTCTGGATGTCGTGCGCGACATGGGCCATCTGCAATCCGCCATCGCGCGCCGGGAAATGATCGCCAACCAGCCCCATCCGCATCACTACGAGCTGGTTCCCATTCCCGTCATGCCACGGCCAAATCTTATGGCTCGGGGTTTGTCGAAGTAAATTACTTTATCGCGGGAATCCGGTCATCTTTCGGGTCGGCCCAATCCTGGTTCGGCGTCATCGCGATCCAGTCCGGCCGGCCCGGATCCCGGTCGTAGGGATAGTTGCCCAGTTGTTGATATAAATCCGCATACTGTTTCAGTTTTTTGCGGTTCAGCTTCACCCCCAGCCCCGGCCCTTGCGGCACCGCCAGCTTGCCGTCCCGGTAGCGCATCAATCCGCCCTCGATAATGTCATCCGTCAAATGATGATAATGAGCGTCGGCGGCAAAGCTGAGATTAGGCAGCACGGCGCCCAGGTGCAGCATCGTCGCGAGCTGGATTCCCAGCTCGCCCGACGAGTGCACCGCGATGCCCAGTTGAAACGTCTCGCACACGCCCGCGGCTTTGATGCAGGGCCGGATGCCGCCCCAGAACGTGGTGTCGAGTAAAATCACATCCACGGCGGTATGCGGCACATTGGCCGCCAGTTGCTCGAAATTGACCACCACGGTGTTGGTGGCCAGCGGCATCTTCACTTTTTCCCGCACCCGCCGCATGCCGTGCAGCCCGAACACCGGGTCTTCCAGATAATCGTTATTCAGGCCCTCGATCGCCTGTCCGAAGCGGATCGCTTCTTCCGTGGACCAGGCGCCGTTGGGATCAAACCGCACCCGGTCTTCGGGGAACTCCGCCGCCAGGGCGCGGAAAAGCTCCAATTCATAATCGGGTGGAAACACGCCGCCCTTGAGCTTATGGCTGTGAAACCCGCAGCGCCGTTTCAGCTCGCGCGCGCAGTCCAGCAGTTGCTCCCGCGTGCGCACCTCGCCGCGGCCGTGCTTGGCATGGGGATAGCGAAAAAACAGATACGAGGCAAACGGCACCTCTTCCCGCAGCCGGCCGCCCAGAATTTCGCTTACCGGCGTCTGCCAGTGCTGGCCCAGCAGATCCAGACAGGCAAACTCGATGGCCGCCAGCATCTGGGTGCGGTTGTTATAGAGCGAGCCGGTGGGATTGGCGATCAGAAACCGCAGCCGTTCCAGCCGGGCCGGATCGTGGCCCAGCAGCGTTTCCCGCAGCCCGCGAAACGCGGCTTCCGCCGACTCCCCGCCGCCGCCCATTTCGCCCAGCCCCACCAGTCCGTTGTCGGTTTCGATCTCGACGATGGTGCGGACAAACCGTCCCCAGTGGCAGCCGTTGGCGTGCCGCAGGGGAGCTTCCAGGGGCACCGTGACGGTGGTGGCGCGCAGGTCGGTGATTTTCATGGCGGTGCAATCCATTCGCCGGGCTAAATCTGGACGGGTTCCGTTTTTCCGCTCTGCGCCGAGCGCTCGACCGCGTCCAGCACGGCATTGCAGGCCACGCCATCGGCAAAGTCCGGATGCAGCTCGGTCTTCATCTGCAGCGCCGCCAGAAAATCGGCGCAGGCATGCACGAAAGCATGCTCATAGCCCAGCATATGTCCGGCCGGCCACCAGTGCGCGATATACGGATGCGAGGCCTCGGTCACCATGATGTTATTCCAGCCCTGCATCTTCTCGGGCAGCGTGCGGTCGTAGTATTCCAGTTCGTTTTGCCGCTCCAGGTTGAAGCGCAGCGAACCCTGGCTGCCGTTGATTTCCAGCCCCAGATAATTTTTCCGCCCCGTCGCCAGCCGGCTGACTTCGAAGCTGGCGGTGACTTCACCCTCCTGCCGCTGAATTTTGCCGAAGAAAATCGCCGCATCGTCCACCGTTACCGGCGCCATTTGCCGCGGTTGGCCCGGCAGCGGACGCTCGCCAATCATGGTGACGGTGGTGGCCCGCACCTCGCGCACTGGGCCGGCCAGATAGTGCGCCAGGTCAATAATGTGCGCGCCCAGATCGCCCAGCGCGCCCGCCCCGGCAATGCTTTTATCCAGCCGCCAGACCCGGGGAAATTGCGGGTCCACGATCCAATCCTGTAAATATTGCGCGCGGAAATGAAACAGCCGTCCCAGCCGGCCTTCGGCGATCATCTGCCGCGCCAGCGCCAGCGCCGGCACGCGCCGGTAATTGAACAGCACCATATGCCGGACCTTGGCCTTTTGTGCTGCTGCCAGCATGGCCTTAGCTTCGGCCAGGCTGTTGGCCAGCGGTTTTTCGCAGATTACGTGCTTGCCCGCTTCGGCGGCCGCGATGGCGATAGCGGCATGCGAATCTCCGGGCGTGACGATATCCACCACGTCCACATCCTCGCGCCGCACCATTTTGCGCCAGTCGGTTTCCGTGTTTTGCCAGCCTAGTTGTCCCGCTGCGCCCTGCAACGCCCGCTCATCGCGTCCGCAGATCACCTGCAGCCGGGGACGGGGAATGCCGGGGAAAAAATGCGGCGCCTGCCGCCAGCCATTGCTGTGCGCCTTGCCCATGAAGGCATAACCGGCCATGCCAATGCGAACCTCATCCATTTTGCACGTCTCCTCGCTTCCGCTCCCGGGCTCGGGAAATCGCTTTTACTATCCAACCCTCAGCGCCCACGCCGCTATGCGATGCTGATTTCTGCCTTTAGCGCTAAGCCCACCACATTTTTGGCCGGGCTTCCCGAATCACCAGTGCCTGCAGAAACTGGGCAGCTTTCTGCAGGCCTTCATTCACCGACATCAAACTGTCTTCATGTTCAATGCTGAGCGCGTCATCATAGCCCGCCAGCCGCAGCGCGGAAATAAAATGCGCCCACCATTCCGCGCCATGGCCGTAGCCCACAGTGCGGAAAATCCAGCCCCGCCGGGTCTCATCCGCATAGGGTTTGCTGTCCAGCACTCCGGTGCGCGCCGCGCAGGTGGATTCAAAGATTTGCGTGTCCTTGGCATGCACATGAAACAAGGCGCCCGCTTCGCCCAGCACCCGCACCGCTTCAATCGGGTCAATGCGCTGCCAGAACAAATGACTGGGATCGAAATTGCAGCCCACCGCTTTGCCTGCCGCATCCCGCAGCCGCAGCATGGTTTCCGGCGAATAGACCACGAATCCGGGGTGCATCTCGATCGCGATCCGCACGCCATGATCGGCCGCGAAGCGCGCATGGTCCTTCCAGAACGGAACGGCTTTTTTCTCCCATTGCCAGCGCAGCAGCTCGCTGTACTCCGGCGGCCAGGGGCACGTCACCCAGTTCGGTTTCCTGGCCCGCTCGCTGTCTCCCGGACAGCCGGAAAAATCAATCACGGTCTTCACTCCCAGCTTCTCCGCCAGGCGAATGGTCCTGCGGCTGGTCTCGATAAAGCCGCGGCGTATGCCCGCATCCGGATGCAGCGGATTGCCATGGCAGCTCAGGGCGCTGATCCCGATCCCGGCATCGTTCAGCCGCGCCTGGAATTCCTTCAGCCTGCCCGCGCTCTGCAGCATCTCCAGCTTGCAATGCGGATCGCCCGGGTAATTGCCCGTGCCCAGCTCCACGGTTTGCAGGCCCAGGGCCTGAACTTTTTCAATCACCTGGGCCAGTGAATCCTGGGCCAGCAAAGCGGTAAACAATCCCACGCGCATGTGTTTTTCCTCTGCTCTTCAGCCGTGAACGGCCGACTCGTGCTAAAGACCCCGGCTTCGGCCGGGCATTTGCGAAAAGGTTTCGCCTGAACATCGAAGCGGCTGTGCCGCGGGCGCTTTCCAGCATAAATCACTCATGCCGCAAATGCCATGTGTGTATATATTCATCCGGCGCACGGGCCGAATCACTGGCAAAGCCATGCGATGGCACAATCGCCAATTCCGCCTTGCGCACTTGGGGCCAATAGGCTACCCTGCCAACAAACCATCGGCATCTACGGGTTCCGGCCCGGCCGCCAATTAAAGATGGCCGCGCAGCTATGGAACTCAAAGGCCGGAGGTATGCCACCCCATACTGCAGTCAGCCGGAATTATTCGCGTAAATGCAGTCTCGCCAAGCCTTCATGCGCATTCTTTTTTTAAATGTGTCCGGCGAATTAGGCGGCGCCGAGCGAGTTCTTTTGGGCTTATTCCAGGGCTTGCGCCGGCAGGCGCCTGATATGGAGCTGCGGCTGCTGGCGCCGGCTGAGGGCCCTTTTACGGAGCAGGCTCGCGCTCTGGGTTTGGCGGTTGAAATCCTGCCATTTCCGTCTGCCCTGGCGCGCACCGGGGATTTCAGTTTAGGGGGGCGCAAATTCGCGGCTTTGACGGCACAGCTGAAAATATTCTCCCTGGTTCCGGCTAGTCTGCTCTATGCCTGGCGGCTGCGCCGGCGTATGGCGGAGCATCGGTCCGATGTCATTCACGCCTCCGGTTTCAAAATGCATATTCTCGGCGCTCTGGCTCGGCCGCGCGCCCGCCTGCTCTGGCATTTTCATGACTATGCCGGCTCTCGTCCGCTCATGTCGCGCTTGCTGTGCGCCTTACGCCGCCGCTGTGACCTGGCCGTGGCCAACTCCGCCAGCGTCAGCCAGGATTTGCGGGCCATCTTTTCATCGCGGCCTCCGGTCCGGGTCATCCACAACGGCCTCGATCTTGCGCGCTTTCAGCCCCAGGGTCCAACCGCCGGCCTGGATGCCGCCGCCGGATTGCCTCCGCTCGCGCCGGCTGTTCCGCGCCTGGGTCTGGTAGCCACCTTGGCCCGCTGGAAAGGGCATGAGATTTTCATGCAGGCTCTGGCGCAAATCCAGGATTTGCCCTGGCGCGCCTATATCATTGGCGCTCCGGTGTATCAAACTCTGGGCAGCCAGTATTCCATTGCCGAACTGCGCCGGCGGGCGGAGGCCCTGAAGCTGGCGGATCGGATTGGTTTTACCGGCGCCTGCGCCGATATGCCCGCCGTCTATCGCGCCCTGGATATTGTCATCCACGCCAGCACCCAGCCGGAGCCGTTTGGCATGACTATTCTGGAGGCCATGGCTTGCGCTCGCCCCGTAATAGTCAGTTATGCCGGCGGCGCGGCTGAGTTGATTCAGCCTGATGTGGATGCGCTGGCCTTTCCGCCCGGTCAATTTCATGTGCTGGCGGAACGTTTACGCTGTTTGTTGGGCGATTCGGAATTATGCCGGCGTTTGGGCCGCGCGGCCCGGAACTCCGTGGAGCGGCGCTTTGCGTTGGATCGCATGACGGAACATTTTATTCAGGCCTATGCGCAACTCGCGCCTCTGCGGGCGCGGGCGGCCGGTGCATAAAAAGATTCCCGCTCACAGTTTGTTGTATGCGTGTTCTCCACATTTACGGCGGTTTTCTCTTCGGCGGCATCGAGAACATGCTGGTGACGATGGCGCGGTCAGAATCATTGGCTCCCGGCCTGCGCCAGGAATTTGCGCTCTGCCATCGCGGCCGCCTCTGGCGCGAACTGTCGGTTGCCGGCGTTCCCTTGCATGACCTGGGGAACGTCCGCGTCAGCCGCCCCTGGAGCATGCTGCGCGCCGGCCTGCGGCTCGGGCGCTTGCTGCGCCGTCATCGTTTCGATTGTGTGGTGATTCACTCCGCCTGGTCGCATGCGATTTTCTCCCCGCGAGTCCGCCGGGCGCGTCTGCCGCTGATCTTTTGGCTGCACGACCGCGCCTCCGGCCGCCATTGGACCGAGCGCTGGGCTGCGCGCACTCCGCCCGATCTGGCGATTTGTAACAGCCGCTTTACGCTAACCACCTTGCCCGCCATCTTCCCGCACACGCCCGCTGAAGTGCTGTATTGCCCGGTGACCGACACCATTCCACATCTGGCCCCGCGCGAACGCGCCGCCGTGCGCGTCCAGTTTCAGGTTCAGCCCGATGAATTGGTCATCGTTATCGCTTGCCGTCTGGAGGCCTGGAAAGGCCATCAGCTTCTCCTGGCGGCCCTGCATAATCTGTCGGCGGAAGCACAGGCCGCGCCGTGGAAGCTCTGGATCATCGGCGGTGTGCAGCGGCCCAGCGAACAAATCTATGCCGATGAACTGCGCCGGCAGGCGGAATCGCAACTGCCCGGCCGCGTGCAATTTCTCGGCCAGCGCGACGATGTGCCTCGTCTTTACGCCGCCGCCGACTTGCACTGCCAGCCCAATCTCCAGCCCGAACCCTTCGGCATTGCCTGGGTCGAGGCGCTCTATGCCGGCCTGCCGGTCATCACCACCGCTCTCGGCGGCGCGCTGGAAATCATCACCGCCGGTTGTGGCGTGCTGGTGCCGGCGGGCGATGCCGGGGCGTTAACCGCGGCCCTGGCTCGCCTGATGCGAGATCCCGTCCAGCGGCGGAATTTATCGGCGCATGGCCCCGCCCGCGCGGCCGAGCTCTCCAGTCCCGCTCTGTTGATGCCGCGCTTTTTGCAAATTCTTGAGACCGCGCTGCGGTGGTCATCCGCGGGTGAACTCTCATCTCCGGTTCCGCAATGAGCCAGACTTTGCGCCAGCGCTTAGGCCGCGGCTTGCAGATTTGCCTGCCCGCGCGTGTTTTTACCGTATTGCAATCGCTCCGCAGCCGCGATTATCAGCGGCGCTGGTTCCAGCAGACCGGCCTCGCCGCGGCGGCCCGGAACTGGGTCGGCCGCTATGGATGCGCGGTTTGCTCCGGTCCGTTTCAGGGCCTGCTCTATCCACCGGCCTCGATCCTGTCGCGGCAGGCGATCCCGATATTGCTGGGAAATTATGAACTGGAATTGCATCCTATTATTTCGGCCTTCAGCCAGGCGAATTATGAATGTGTGATTGACATCGGTTGTGCCGAAGGTTATTACTGCGTCGGTCTGGCGCGCCTGCTGCGGATTCCGGTCTTTGCCTTCGATACCGACTTCAGGGAGCGCCGCTATTGCCGCCAGATGGCTGAATTGAATCATGTGGCGGAATGGGTTCGCTTGCATGGTTGGTGTTCCCCGCGCCGCCTGTCTAAATTGGCCCGCGGACGCAGGGCGCTGGTGATCTGTGACTGTGAAGGCTATGAAACGGAATTGTTCCGCTCCGAAGTCCTGCCCAGTCTGGCGCAATCCGATCTCTGTATCGAGCTTCATGGCGAGGCCCAGCGCCTGCTTCCGCCTCGCCTCGAAGCCGGCCATCAGGTCACCATCATCCCCTTTACCGGAGCCGCTCCCGCCGCGCCGGAACTGGATCTGATCGGTCCCGATGCCCAGCGCTTCCGGCGGGAAATTCGCCAGTCTGATCAAACCTGGCTCTGGGCCCGGGCCCGGACATCCCGCTAGCCCGCCGAATATGCCTCCGTCACCGCTTACCCCGCCGCCCTGGGTTCTGGTCAGCGGTGATTTTGTCTTAACCGGTGGCATGGATCGCGCCAATTACGCCCTGGCTGACTACTTATCGCGTCGGCAAATCGAAACTCATCTGGTGGCTCATCGCATTGCTCCCGCATTGGCTGCCCGCGCCGGTGTGCGCTGGCATCGCGTTGCCAAGCCGCTCAATTCCTATCTTCTGGGCGAGCCCTTATTGGCTCGCCAGGGCCGGGCTCTGGCTCGCCGTCTGAGCCCGCGCGGCGCGAGCATCCTGGTCAATGGCGGCAATTGCCCCTGGCCCGGCATGAATTGGGTGCACTACATGCACGCCGCGTATCATCGCCAGCCCGCGCGTTCGGGCTGGGCCGTGCGGGCACAATATGCATACGATCGCTGGCATGCCTTGCGCATGGAAGCCAGGGCATTGCGTCAGGCCCGGCTTGTGATCGCTAATTCCCAGCGCACCCGATCGGACTTGGTCACATATGCGGGAGCGTCACCCGATCATATCCGCGTAATCTATTACGGCATTGATCCGGCGCGATTTTTTCCCGCCGGGGAAGACGAACGCTCGTCCCTGCGCCGGGAATTGGGCTGGCCGCAGGCCGCGCGGGTGGTCATTTTCATCGGCGCTTTGGGCGACCAGCGCAAAGGTTTTGACTCCTTATTCCACGCCTGGCGCCAGTTGCCGCGCTCGGTTGATTCTAACCTGCGACTGATGGTGGTGGGTGCGGGCCGCGAGCTGCAATCATGGCATCTGCGCCTGCGCTCGCTGGGCCTCGAAACGGAGGTGCGGCTCCTGGGCTTCCGCGACGATGTGCCCAAATTGCTGCGCGCCGCCGACCTGCTGGTCAGTCCCACTCGCTATGAGGCCTATGGCTTGGGGGTGCATGAAGCCCTCTGTTGCGGTTTGCCCGCTATCGTCACCGCCACGGCCGGTGTTGCCGAAGTCTTTTCGGATGAACTGCGGCCGCTCCTGCTCGCTAATCCCGACGATTCCGCCCTGCTTGCGGGCCACCTGCGGCTCTGGCTCAGCGATCCCCAGCCCTGGCGGTCGCATGCCCTTGCGCTTTCTGAACGCCTGCGCCGGCGCACCTGGGACGATATGGCCGCTGAAATCGTTCAGTTATCGGCATTGAAAGCCTCCAGATGACCACCCTTCCCACCCCGGCAACTTCGCCGGCTGCTCCCGGCCGTGTACAGCGCGCGGTTTTGAGTTGGGGTGTGGGTATGGCGGCGCAAGTGATCATCGCCGGCATCGGCTTTTTTGCCACACCGCTGCTGCTGCGCTGGCTGGGTTCGCAGCGTTTCGGCTCCTGGATGGCGCTCAGCGAATGGATGGGATATCTGGCCCTGTTTCAAATGGCGGTGAGCGGTCCAATTCTGGTGTTGCTCCTGCGCGCCCGCGGCGCTGGTGATCGTTCGGCTTTATCCGGGTTGGTCCACAAGGGTTTGTGGCTTTATGTGGCCGTCGTCCTGATAACCCTGCCGGCCGGTTTCTGGTTGGTCTGGCGTGTGCCCGCGGTGATTCCCATTGCCGCCCGTTATGCCGGCGAATTGCGCTGGGCGGCCGCCATCAGCCTGGTCCCCTGGCTGACAGTGCCTCTGCAAATCTACCGCTGCGTGCTGGAAGTGGAGCAACGCTCCTATTGGAATCGCTTCTCGCTTTTTCTCCAGTCCTTAGTCGTCACCGGTCTGTCTCTTTGGCTGGTCTGGAATGGCTGGGGTCTGCTGGGTCTGGCCGTGGCTTCGGCCATTGGCCTGACCTTGGGCCATGTGCTCACCGCTTATTGGGGGCGCGCGAGTTTGCCGCCGCGTTCTGCTTCCAAACCGGTTACGCTTTCACGCCTTGAATTTTGGCGATTGGGCTGGCCCGTCACCTTGGCTGGCCTCGGCAATCGCTTGAATTTGATGACCGACAATATTGTGGTCGCGGCTCTATTGGGCCCGGCCGCGGTTGCCGTTTTTTATGTCACCCAGCGCCTCATATTGTTTTTGGGGCGGATGGTGAACGATCTTTCGAATATCAGCTGGGCGGGTTTGAGCGAAATGCGCGCCGGCGGCGCTCCGCATGCGTTCAGTGATCGCGTGGTCGAATTGAGCGCCACCGTGCTGGGTTTGGGCTTTGTGTTACTGGGCTCAATTGCCGCCTTCAATCGCGATTTTGTAAGCCTTTGGGTAGGCTCATCCAATTATGGCGGCGAAGCCTTGACCTGGGTCACCGCGGCGGGCGGCATCGTCTTCGCTTACTTATGTTTTTTTGCCTCATTGCTCGATACTCAGGGCGATGCCCGCCGGCGTTTGCCGGTCAGTTCGATGGGATCCGCTCTTAATCTGCTATTGAGTTTGGCTCTGGCCTGGAAGTTCGGCTTGGTCGGCGTGGCTCTGGGGACTCTCATTGCCTATCTCGCCAGCGATGTGTGGAATACGCCGCGTTTAGTCAGTCGGCTCTATGGAGTCTCGGGCGTCTCTCTCGTCCGCGCGGCATTACGGGCCACATTTTGGGGCTTGCTCTGGGGCGGTGGGGTGGCTTGGCTGGTCTCCCGCCTCCCGCCATCGCGCCATTGGCTGCAATTAGCCTTGAATCTGTCCTGGGTGCTGTCCTGCGGTGCCCTCTATGCGTGGACATTGATTCTCAGCCGCCGCGACCGTGCCCTCTGGCGCGAGCGCTGGGGCGCATGGCGCCAGCGCAGCCTGTAACCGGGAAAGGGGTAAATCCGATGCCGGAATCCGCTTTGTTGCCCGATCTTCATCCCTCCGCCTCCGGGCCTCGCGTCAGCCTGATCATGATCACGCTGAATGTCGAATCCAAAGCTCCTGGCTTATTGGCGCGTGTTTTACAAGCCGCTGCCTGGGTTCATGAAATGATCATCGTGGATGCCGAAAGCACAGACGGCACCGCCGAAATCGCCCGCCGTTTTACGCCTCACGTCATAACCCAGCCTTGGCTGGGTGGCTTCCGCCGGCAGAAAGAAGTCGCGCTGCGGCACGTGACCGGCGATTGGGTCTTGTGGCTCGATGCCGATGAGCTCATGCCTTCCGCGCTGGCCGGTGAAATTCAGGCCGCGATTGCGTCGCCCGATGCTGCGGCGGGGTATCGCCTGCGCCGGGTCCATTATTTTGTCGGCAAACCGCTGCTGCATTGCGGTCTGGATGCTCCTTTGCGGCTGTGGCGGCGGGGCGTGGGCGGCTTTACTCCCAGTGAGGTTCACGAAGTCTATGAAGTTCCCGGCCCGGCGCCCGAACTGCCGACGCCCCTGGCTCATTATTCCACCCCCAGTATTCAGAATCGCCTCGAGCGTTTCGTCGCCGATGCCAAAATTCAGGCTGCTTATCGCCCGCTTCCGCCGGCCCAGCCCTGGGGCGCCCGCATGGTCTGGCGTTATATGCTGCGCCCGGCCTTGATCAACTTCAAAATCTTTTATTGGAATCTGCGCGGCTATCGTGATGGCATTCGCGGCCTGGTCTGGGCTGCTACGTATTCCCTGATCGAGTTCTATATTGGCGCTCTGGTCTGGCAGAAATCGCACTATGGCGATTCGCCGGCCTTGGATGTTTAGCCGCGGTTCGCGCCGTATGCCGAAAAAACTGCTGCTGATTGTTCGTGATAGTCGCCGCCTGGGCGGAGTGGAAACCTATTTATCCACCTTGCTTCCGCGTCTCGCCCAGGACTATGAAATCGCGGTGCTGGCTTCGGGTGCGGCCGTCCCTGAAGCGGAGACTTTTACCTCCCTTCGCCCGCTCTGGTATGCGCACGATGCGCGGACTGCGGAAAATGTGGCGGCATGGCGGCCGCAGGCTGTCTTCAATCATGGGAATGATCCCGCATTGCAGCGGCAGATACTGACGCGGCTGCCTTCGCTTTCCGGCCATACAGGTTCGCCTCCATTGCCGGCTCTGTTTTTTGCCCACGACTACTCCGGCTTTTGCGCCACCGGAACCAAAATGTTCGCCGCGCCGGCGCCCGCGGTCTGTTCGCGCAATTTAAATGCCGGCTGTTTGCTGCGGCATTATCCGCGCCGTTGCGGCGGGTTGAACCCCATCACCATGGGCCGGGATTACCGGCGGCAGCGGGCTTTACGCTCGCAGATCAACGCTTATGCCGGTTTCGTTGTTGCCAGCGATTACATGAAAAACGAACTCGTTCGCCAGGGTCTGGCGCCTGAGCGCATCCATGTGGCGCCATATCCTGTGCCGGAGGAACTGCGGCCTCAATCCTCGCGCCCGGACAATCCTGTTTCTGCTCCTTTCCGGCTGCTCATGCTGGCGCGGCTGACTCCGGGCAAAGGCGGCGCCGAGTTGATTCTTGCCTTGCGCGAGGCCAGTCAGCTTTTGCAGCGCCCTCTGGAGTTGACGATTGCCGGCGATGGCCCGGAACTGCCGCGTTTGCGCCGCCTTGCCGCTCAATGCCGTTTAAACGTTCACTTCCCCGGCTGGGTCGGGCCGCAATCGCGTCGGGAATTGTTGGCTGGCGCGCATCTGCTGGTCGTACCCAGCATTTGGCCCGAGCCATTCGGTATGGTTGGACTGGAGGCCGGCGCCATCGGCATTCCCAGCGTGGCCATGGCTTCCGGCGGCATTCCCGAATGGCTGATCCCCGGGGTTTCCGGCGAACTTGCGCCCCTGTTATCCCCCTATTGGCCAGGGCTGGCGCAAGCCATCGCGCGGGCGCTCGCATTGGATCGCCACTATGCCGCTCTCTGCCAGGGCGCCAGGGAACAAGCCCACGGTTTCACGATGCAGGCTCATTGGGACCGCCTCCATCCGGTCCTGCAGTCGCTTTTTGCTTGACCGGTAGCGTCCATGGCCGAGTCACACACTACGCGTCAAGTGACGGCATGACGGCATCGGTGACGGCATAATTAAAATGCCGTCACCCTTAAAATTTTGATTTTAAAGCGTTTATCATGAAAGCGACGCCATGACGGCATTTTTCACAAAACTTTTCAGGGGCAACTTACTAAGTTAGTGATGATTGGCGGCACTACGGGCGCATTCGAGCCGGGCCGTTTTTATTGAATTGAATGTCAGTTCGTTGGGCAATAGTTTCGCCTGAATCTCCGCCCGCTTGCGGCGGCGTCGGTGATTATTCCTGGAATCTGGCTCATGACCTTGCCGCCCAGGGTGATGTCGTCGGTCTTTGGGTCTATCAACCCCAGGCGCAGCCAGCGCCAGTTTCTCCCGGGGTAACTTTATATTCAGGTCAGCCGGGTCCTGGATTGAGACATTGGTTTCAGCAATGGCGCGTCTTTCGTCCGGATATTGTTTTGATTCAGTATGTGCCCCACGGATACGGCTGCAAGGCCATGAATCTTGGCTTCTGTCGCGCGCTGCTGCGCCGGCGCCGCAATTTTCAATTCTGGACCATGTTTCATGAAGTCGCATATCCACTGGAAGCTGGGCAAGCCTGGCGTCATGCCGCGTTGGCTCATGCCAACCGCGCCATGGCCCGCTGGATGGCGCGATCCAGCCGGCAGATTTTTGTCTCTATCCCGGCCTGGATTCCGCTGCTGGAATCCTGTCTGGGTTATTCTTTCAATTCATCAGACGACCCAGACCGGCTACCGGTGCCCGTCTGGCTTCCCGTTCCCGCCAACACGCCGGAACAGATATCCGTTTCCGAGTCCTCCGCCGTGCGATCTTCTCTCGGCCTCACGCCGGAAACCTTGATCTGCGGACATTTTGGCACTTACGGCGCCCATATCGCCCCCCTCTTGCCGCCGGTCATTATAGATCTGGCCGAAAAATTTGCTTCTCTCCATTTCATGTTTATGGGGCAGGGAAGTGATCACTGGGCGCGCGGCTTTCTGGCTGGCCATCCCCGATTGTCTTCGCGTGTTCATGCCGCCGGTCGTCTGGCGCCATCATCTTTAGCGGCTCATATTTCAGCTTGTAATCTGTTGCTGCAGCCCTACCCCGACGGTGTTTCCTGCCGTCGCGGCTCCATCATGGCCGGCCTGGCCCTGGGGCGCGCCATTGTGACCAATACCGGCCCGCTCTCGGAACCGCTTTGGACCGGCGGGATGGTCGCTCTGGCGCCACAGCCCAGTGAAATTTTCAGCCTGGCCGCCCGTCTTCTCGCCGATCCGCTCGCCCGGCAAACCTTGGGCGAACAGGCGCGGCAATATTATCAGCGGCACTTTTCTCGTGCCTGTCTGGTGCGCACTCTCACCGGCCTGGCCCATCGTCCGCAATCGGTTGCTCCCGTTACAGCTTGAAAGCCGCCTCCTGGCGATCGGATCATTGGCCCTTGGATAATTATGCAAGTTGCCTTACTGCCTGATTTTGCTGAAGAAGGTTGGCCCAGTATGGACCTCATGCTCGAGATGCTGACCCGCGAGTATGCCGGCCTGGCTGCGGGCGACTTTTACTGGCGTGAGCTTCGGCCGCCATACCGCCGTTTCTGGCCCGCCGCGTTCGGGCCGGGGGCCTGGCTGCGTAATAGTGAACGTTTATGGAATCGTTTTTGTGCCTACCCTTCATATCTGAAAAAACATGCCGCGGGCTGGGATGTGTTTCACCTGCTGGATCATAGCTATAGCCAGTTGGTTCATGACCTGCCTGCGTCGAGAGTCATGGTGACCTGTCATGACCTTGACACTTTTCGCTGTTTGCTCGATCCCGCCGCCGAACCGCGCCCCTTCTGGTTTCGCGCCATGGCGCGTTGCATCTTGCGGGGTTTGCAAAAAGCCCGCTGGATCACCTGTCCCAGTCAGGCCACGCGTCAGGCGCTGTTGCAGTATCAAATCGCCCCGCCGGATCGCGTATATGTCATTCCCAACGGCGTGGATCCGGTCTGCAGCCGGCCCGTGTCGCCGGAAGCCGTGGCCGCGGCCCGCGATTTGTTGCCGGATGGCCGCGGCGAACCCTGGCTGCTGCATGTCGGCAGCACCATTCCCCGCAAGCGCATGGAGTTATTGCTGCAAATTCTGGCTCGCCTGCGGGACCATGCCGTGCCCGTGCGTCTGGCCCAGGTGGGCGGAGATCTGACGTCGGCTCAGGAAAAGCTGGCCCGCGACGCTCGCGTCCGCGATCTGATCTACATCCTCCCGTTCATTCCCAAAGCTGCCCTCGCCGCCGTCTATCGCCGTGCTGCTTTGCTGGTGTTGCCGTCCCGGGCGGAAGGCTTTTGCCTGCCTTTGGCCGAAGCCCAGGCCTGCGGCCTGCCCGCCGTCGTTACCGACTTACCGGTCATGCGTGAAACCGGTGGTCCCGTTACGTCTTATCTTCCATTGGAGAATGTGGATGCCTGGACGCAGAAAATTGCCGATCTGCTCCGCGAGCGCGCCTTACAACCCGCGGCCTGGCAAGCCCGCGCCCAGGCCGCGCAAGCCTGGGCGCATCGTTTCAGTTGGCGTGCCTGCGCCGGGCAGATGCTCGACCTTTATCGTCAAATCGCCGCCTCCGCTTGAATGGCATCTCGCCGCCCTCGGGAACTGATGCGGATTTTACATATCGGAAAATATTACCCTCCGCATCACGGGGGCATTGAAACCGCGCTGGCCGCGCTGGCCACCGAATTGGTGCGTGTCCCGGAGGTCAGTCTCGAGGTTTGGGTATCCAGTTCCGATCGCTCGCAATGGCTGGGTGAAATCGGGGGCGTCCGCCTGCGCCGGTTTTCCACCTGGGCCACGTTTGCTGGTTCTCCGATCAGTCCGGACATGCTGCCCGCTTTACGTCAGACCCGGCCCGATCTGGTGCATACGCATTGGCCGCACCCTCTGGCGGCGGCGATGGTATTGGCCAGCGGATATAAAGGCCCCTGGGTCATCTCCTGGCATAGCGACATCGTGCGGCAAAAATGGCTTTCGCGCCTGCTCTCGCCCTGGCAAACCGCCATGCTGCGCCGCGCCTCTGTCATCTGTCCTACCTCAGCGGCCTATGCCCGCTCCTCGCTCGCTCTGGCGCCGTGGCTGGGCAAATGCGAGCCGGTTCCCTTGGGCTTGTTGCCGGGGCCTTCCGGCTCCCGGATGGGGGCCGCTGTCGCTGCCATTCGCCGGCAATGGGGCTCGCCGTTGCTTTTGAGCGTGGGCCGGCTCGTCTATTACAAAGGTTTCGAATATCTCATAGAAGCCATGCGCCAGACAGCGGCCCGGCTGCTGCTGATTGGCGAAGGTCCATTACGCGAGCGGCTTCAGGCGCAAATCCGCGCCGCCGGTTTGCGGGATCGGGTGATCCTGCTGGGCGAGGTGGAAGATATCGAGCCGTATTTTCACGCCTGTGATGTTTTTATTCTGCCTTCCATTGAGCGCAGCGAAGCCTTTGGACTGGTTCAGGTTGAGGCCATGTCCGCCGGAAAACCGGTGATCAACACCGCCCTCCCGACCGGCGTGCCGGAGGTTTCGCTTCATGCGGTGACCGGGCTCACCGTTCCGCCCCGCGATGCCGCGGCTCTCGCCGCCGCCATGAACCGTCTGCTCGGCGATCCCGATTTGCGGCAAGCCTTGGGTCAGGCCGGCCGCCAGCGCGCGGCTTCTGAATTCACCGCCGCCCGCATGGCGGCCCGCACCCTCGATATTTATCGCCGGCTGCTGGCTTCGGCTCCTCTCGCCCAGGCGTCGAGCGGAGCTTCCCTATGACTTCGGTTCCAACTCCCAACCAGTCGTCGCCCGCCCCAGCTTTAGACCGGTCATTACTGGCCTGGGCTACGCAAGGCCATCGCGGTCAGGAAGAATTACGGCTGCGAACCTTGCTGCAATCCTTTACCCAGGTTGCTTGGTTTCCCTTTGACCGTAACCATAAATTTCGCACCTTGCGGGCCTTGTGGCGCCAGCTCCGTAAGCGCCCGCATCTGGCGATCATGGAGGGCAGCGGCATGGCCGGAGCCTTGCCCATGCTGCTGGCTCGGCTTTGTTTGGGGGTGCCCTATGTGGTCAGCAGCGGCGATGCCATTGCGCCCTATCTGACCGCAAGGCTTCCCTTATTGCGGCCGTTGTTTGCGTTCTACGAACGCTGCCTGTACCGTAACTGTGCCGGCTTTATTGGCTGGACTCCCTATCTCACCGGCCGGGCTTTAACCTATGGCGCGCCCCGGGCCATGACCGCGCCTGGATTTGCTTCTTTTTCTCTTTCGCCCGACCAGCGCCTGCCCCTGCGAAGGCAGATGCGGGCGCGCCTCGGCATTCCCGATTCTGCCTTGGTGCTCGGTTTGGCCGGCGCGCTCATCTGGAATCCGCGCTACCGCTATTGCTATGGCTGGGAGCTGGTCCAGGCCGCGCTGGCAGCCCGCCGTGATGATCTCTATCTGCTCATCGTGGGCGATGGCTCCGGTCTGCCTCATCTGCGCGCGGCCGCGGCTCCCCTGGGCGCCCGCGTCATCTTTCCCGGCCGGGTGCCCATGACGCAAGTTCCGGAATTCCTGGCTGCCATGGATGTCGGCAGTCTCCCGCAGAGTCTCAACCGCGTGGGCGCGTTTCGCTTCACCACCAAAATCAGTGAATATTGGGCCGCCGGTCTGCCCATTGTGACCGGCCAACTTCCCCTGGCTTACGACCTGACCCTCGCCTGGTCCTGGCGGCTGCCCGGCGCCGCGCCCTGGCATTCGGACTATATCCAGAACCTGGCCCGTTGGGTGGATCAATTAAGCGAAGAACAATTGTTGCGGAAAGCTTCCGCTTTGCCCGCCGCCTTGCCCGAATTTGATTCCCAGCGGCAGGCCAGCGCCGTCACCGCTTTTCTCACGGATATTCTGCATTCACAGAACGGGACTCATTAAGTTCTGCGGTTTCTTTTGTGCGACTTCGATATGATTGGAAGTGTTTCGGTGAGCGTGGGCCTGAGGGGTGAATGGCATTAATTTCCACCAATGTTAACGCGAAATTGCTCGTCGTGGATGACGACGATCTCGTGCGCGGCTGGCTGATCGAGGCGCTTGAAGCGGAAGGCTTCGCCCTCGAAGGCGTCAATTCCGCCGAAGAGGCCATGTCCCGCCTGCAATCCGGCGGCTGGGCGCTGGTATTAACCGATCTTCATCTGCCCGGTCTCAGCGGCATGGATCTGCTGGCCCGCATCCGCCGTGACTGGCCCCATCTTGCCGTGGTCATGATGACCGGCGCGGGCGATCTCCGTAATGGCATTGCCGCCATGCAGTCCGGCGCCGAAGATTACCTGGCCAAGCCAATCCAGATTGATCTGCTCAAAGCCAGTTTGATGCGCGCGCTGGATCACCGCCGGGTGGCGGCCGAACTCGATCTCTATCATCGCCGGCTCGAAGTCATGGTAGCCGAGCGGACGCGCGAAACCCGCGAGGTCTTTGCCCGCATGGAGCAGGTTTATGAAGAGACCCTCGCCGTGCTCAGCGCCGCTCTCGATCTGCGCGATACCGAAACCGCCGGGCACTCCCGCCGCGTCGCCGCCTATGCGCTGCGTTTGGCCAACAGTTTGGGCTGCTCGGAAGACATTCGCGATAACCTGCTGCGCGCCTCTTATCTCCATGACATTGGCAAAATGGGCATCGCCGACGCCATTCTGCTTAAACCTTCGGCCTTAACCTCAGCCGAGCGCGATATCATGCAGTCGCATGTCCAGATCGGCTATGAAATGGTGCGGCATTTCAGTTTTCTGGCGCCGGTGGCGGAAATTGTCCATAGCCATCATGAGCGCTGGGACGGCCTCGGCTATCCCCGCGGCCTTGCCGGCGCCGCCATTCCGCTCGAAGCCCGTATTTTTTCCGTCGCCGATATGCTCGATGCCGTCACTAGCGACCGTCCTTATCGCGCCGCCCAGCCGTTTTCCACGGCCTTCGATGAAGCTCGCCGCCATTCCGGCAAGCAATTCGACCCTGCGGTCATCGCCTCGCTCCTGCGCGTGCCGGAGGATGAATGGGAAAACTTGCGCCGCGAAGTGGAATCCAGTGCGGGAGCCCACCGGCTCAGCCGGCGGGACCTGCGCCTGACCGCCCGCGCCTGATAGCGCGGCTGAGGAAATTTTCTCTATGCCCCCATCATCCCTCCCCGGCCGTCCTGTCCATTTCTCTCACGCCGAAATGACGGAAGTGGTTCTGCCCAATGACGCCAACCCGCTGGGCAATATTTTGGGCGGCAAAGTCATGCATCTGGTGGATGTCTGTGGCGCCATTGCGGCCCATCGCCATTCTCAAAGCTATGTGGTGACCGCTGCCGTGGACCATATGGATTTTCTCAACCCGGTGCGGGTGGGCGAGTTGATTGTGCTGAAGGCCAGCGTCAACCGTGTCTTTCACACTTCCATGGAAGTTGGCGTCAAGGTTTTTTCCGAAAATGTCCTCACCGGCGAGCGCCTGCACACCAGTTCCGCCTATCTGACCTTTGTGGCGCTCGATGAGTACGGCGGCCGCAAGGAAATTCCTCCCGTGCTGCCCGAAACCGAGGCCGAGCAACGCCGCTATCAGCAGGCCGGTGAGCGTCGCGCCGCCCGCCTGGCTTTCCGCCGCTCGCGCTCTTAGCTCATCCGCGCTGTGTTTTCTCTTGGGCCCGCGTCACGTGCGCGGGCCTTTTTTATTTGCGCCCGGCGGTAAAAACATCTTGACTCCCGAGGCCGGACACTGAAATGGCGAAACAAAAAAGTGGCCTCGCCACTTCGGCTTCGCTACAATACCGCCGTTGCCCGCATCATCATCCAATTTCGAACAGCCCCGTTCCGGTCATGCCTTGGCCGCCGGCTTCCTGGGCTGGACGCTCGACAGCTTCGATTTTTTCACCGTCGTTTTTCTCATTGCGCCGCTTTCGCTGCAATGGCACGTCTCCAAAGCCCTCATCGTCTTGAGTATCACGCTGACCCTGGCCATGCGGCCGCTCGGCGCGCTGCTCTTTGGCTGGCTGTCGGACCGTTATGGCCGCCGCCGTCCGCTCATCGCCAACGTTCTGTTTTTTTCCGTCATGGAGCTGGCCTGCGGCTTCGCTCCCAACTTTCATGTCTTTCTCTTGCTGCGCGCGCTCTTTGGCCTGGGCATGGGCGGTGAGTGGGGCATTGGCGCGGCATTGACGCTTGAAACCGCCTCCCGCGGCCGCCGGGGGGTGCTCTCCGGCCTGTTGCAATCCGGGTATTCCATGGGCTATTTGCTGGCCGCGCTCGCAGCCCATTTCGCTCTGCCCGTCTATGGCTGGCGCGTCATGTTCTGGTTGGGCGGAGTGCCCGCGCTATTGGCGCTCTATGTGCGCTGGTCGGTGCCGGAATCCCGCGCCTGGCAAACTCATCGCCCCGCCAGCTCGCGGGCTTTGTTTGCCGAACTGGCGCGTCACCGCCGGCTGCTGCTCTATCTTTTGCTGCTCATGACGTTGATGATGTTTCTCTCCCATGGCACCCAGGATCTCTATCCCGACTTTCTTACCACCGCGCGCCATCTTCCGCCCGCGCTTGCCTCGAATCTGGCAATTGCCTACAATCTTGCCGCCATCGCCGGCGCGGTATTTTTTGGCTGGCTCTCCAACTCCACCGGCCGGCGGTATGCCATGCTGGCCGCGCTCGCTCTGGCGCTCGCCGCGATTCCGGCATGGGCCTTTGCCCACACCCTCTTATTCCTGGTGCTGGGCGCGATCCTCATGCAAACGGGCGTGCAGGGCGCCTGGGGCATTATTCCCGCGCATCTGACGGAGTTGTCTCCGCCCGCCGCCCGCAGTCTGGCGCCAGGCCTGATGTATCAATTGGGCATTCTTATCGCCGCGCCCACCAGCACGCTGGAATACTGGCTGCGCGATCATTTTGGCTATAGCCGCGCCCTGGCCGGCTTCGAACTGGTGAATATCTGCCTTTTGGGGTTGGTCATCTTTGCAGGCTCCGAGCGCACCGGCTATGAATTCATGGCTCCCGCTGCAACGGCGAAGGGCCAGACAAAAAGGGATGAGCCGGTTTTAATGCCGGAACAGCCCCCAGGGGTGCAAGACTAAAGCTAAAAATAAAATGTTATTCGCCAGCCGGAACATCAATGCCGCCGGCCAGCTATGCCCGAACTTGCGGTATACGATGCAGGCAGCAAACTGTAGCGGCAGGGCTGCCCAGAACTGTCCTTGTAACAAGGCGGCCGCCATGGCCCCCAATAGCATCGCCGGCCAGGGCGGGAGATAGGCCAGCAGCGAGGGAAGAATCACTCCGCGCTGCAGCAGTTCCGCCGCCGCCAAGGCGCCCAGCGTCAACCAGATAAAACCCGCTCCGCCCGCCAGCGCCGCCGGCGACGGTGTCAATACTCCCGCGCCGTAGCGCAGCCGCTCGGCCCATAAAAAAATTGCGGTAAACCCCAGCCCCGCAACGAAGGCCAGCGCCAGCCGGCCCGCCCGCCAGCTCCAATCACTCAGCCGTCGGTAGATTTCCCGCCGCCATAGCGCCCACCCGGCCACGCCGGCTTCCATCGCCGCCAATGGCAAGGCAATGGCCAGCGCCGCGCCCCAGGCATGAAAGCCATGATGCAGACTGGCGCGCACCAGGAAAACGGGCACATACGCCAGAAACATGATCCCCGCCAGCGCGGCAAGTCCCATCAGCCCATAGGGCGGGGTCAGCCAGGGCGGAGAAGCCGCGGCCGGTTTGATCTGGCGTAGCTGCGATTTTTTCCTGACCCTTGTATTCCGGCATTGGGCTTCGGGCAGTGCTTCCAGTTCATACACCGCTTCCGGCATTAAAAAGCGATACTGGCTGATGCCCCATATGCCGCCATCCAGTTCCACCTCGGGCAGCACGGGCCGTACTGCGAGAACTCCGGGGCCCACCAGCCGGGGATCCCGGGCGCGCAGGCTCGCGCCGGAATCCAGTTGCAGGCGGTAACAATTTTCAGCCGGCTGTTCCAGCCCGGCGCGTATTTCGGCAGTTGTCATGAAGAAGAAAGAGCCGGCGGCGGATTTATGCCGGAGGTGGGGGACCACCCGTCGGACCGCCCAATATGCCGCCCGTCGGCGGCGCCGCAGGTTGGGTAGGAGGCACGCCGCCGGGGCTGCCGGGCATTACGTGCAGAGTTTTATCTTTGCTCGGATCATAAATAAAAGCCCATTTGCAAGGCCGCGCATGCCCGCCCATTTCCAGGATCCCCGGTTCGTTATCCCGGCTCGCTACGCCGATGATCGGCCCTCCTCCGATCACATTTCCGGTTTGATTCCGGTTGCGGCATGCTCCGAAACCGGTGGGTTTTTGCGGCCCATGGTTTAGTTTCAGATCCGTTGTGCTGAAGGTTTCAATGACCAACCCGCTATTGTTGGCGCCTTGATATACGCTGCTGCCGGGCAGATTGGCGCCAAACTCCCCGCCATTGCCGCCCGCCGATCCGCCCGGTGTGCCCATCTCGCCCGCAGGCGCCATCCCGCCGGGCTGAATCAATCCGCCCAGCGGGGCGGTTCCTCCGGGTAGCGCTCCCGGCAAGCCCGGATTTGCCCCCGGCGCGCCAATGCCGCCCATCATGCCCACCGGCACTTGTCCATAATGAATAAAAAACCATTTCCCGTGCCGGGTCATCGGATCGCGCCACGCCTCGCGTAAATAATGCACGCCATTGGTCTGCTTCAGCCGGTCCAGGTTGGGCGGGTAGGCGCCGAATTTATGGTAATAGCGCTGAATTCCGATCACATATTGCTTGGCCCGGAACACCATGTCTTTTTCCCGCTGCCGCTCGATCTGGGTGGTCATTCGCGGCGCCGCCGTGGCCAGCACTAAAATAAGCATGCTCATCATCAATAACACCACCAGCAGCATATAACCCTGGGCTGGGCGTCGATTTGGGGAAAATTTGATGCGATGCGGCATGATAGGGAAATTTTATTCCAGCGTCAGTGGCACCAATTGCGTGTGCTGGTCGGTTAAATCCTGAATCGTGACCATGGTCGGCTGAATGCTCACGATTTTATAGCGCCGCGCCACGGTTTCTCCCGCTCGCACCACGAAAATCTTATTGCCCAGGCGCAGGAATATCTGGCGCAATGCTCCGGAATGCGCTACGTAACCGTAGAATTTCAATGGAATCGGGGGCGGTCCGGTCGGCCGGTCTGAAGTTTGCAGTCGGGCTTGCGCCTGCCGCTGTTGTTCCGCCGCCCGGGCCTGCCGGCGCAACTGCCGCAATGAGACGCCGGCAATGAATAAGTTCCGCCGGGTTCCGCTGTAGCGTATGGCTTCCAGTCGCGCCAGCAAAGGCAAATCCAGCGCGGCATGCAGGCGGGTCAGATTCGGCAGGGACTTGGCCTCCGGCTGGCCGTTCTTGGGCAGCAGATGCGGAAGCTGGCTGCCCATGAATCCGCGCAGCAGCATCCAGACCGCGAAGATCACCAGCACGCCCAATACAATCAGCTTGGGACGGTCCTGGCGGCGGATTTGGGTGTTGATGGCCATATCAGGGCAGGGAACCTTCGCTTGTGTTGCTGTCCGTGGTTTGAATCTTTCGGACCGCCGTGTCGGCTATCGGCAGCCGCTGAAACGTATCCAGCGCGATCTGTAGCCGGATGTTCTGATTTCCGCTGCTCGACTGCCGGCCTGCCAGCGCGATCTGCCGGATCAGAAAAAATTGCGGCGCGCGTTCCACCGCGTTTAAAAAGCGCACCAGATTGGGATAGGCGCCGTTCAACCCTCCCGCAAGCCCGATCTCCCGCACCCCGGCGCCCGCCCGGCTGCGAGGATGAAAGCGCACGTCCGAAAGCTCCACCTGATTGTCTTTTGCCAGCCGGTTCAGCGCGGCCAGCGTGGTTGAATAGAGCCGCTCCCGGTCCGGCATGGCGCCGCGCACAAATTGGCCGGCTTCCTGCCGGTCGCGGCGGATGGTAACCTGCAAATTTTGCATTTCCATCACCTGCCGCCGCAAACTGCTCATACGGCTCTCGATCTGTTTCCGCTCCCGCAGCGCATGTTTGCGCGAGGGCGACCAGGGTGAGTATAAAAATCCCAGCAGCAACAAATCCGCCGCCGCCAATATGGCGGTCCAGATTTGCAGTCTGCCGCGCAGCGAATGCCAGGCCGGCAGTTGGATCCGCAGTGATTTCATTGCCCGCCTCTGCCCGCTCTCGCCGGATTCACCGGGGTGTGTGCCGCCGCGGGCGTTTTGGGGAGCCGTGGCAGATGCGGCGTGTAGCGGGCCAATATTTCCAGTTGGATCGGACCGCTTCCGGAACTGCTTCCGCCGTCAGCGCTGTCTGCGTTTTGCCCCCGGTGCCGCCGTTGCTGCAGCACAACCGGATGGGAAAATTCGTTGTCCTGTTCCAGGCGCCGCACCAGTCGCACCAGCGGACCCACGCGGGGCGAGGCCACGGTCAGCACCACGGCGGTGTAATGCGACTGCCGCGCTGGCCGCAGCGCCTGTAACTGCACCGGACCGGGCATGATCTGCTCCAGACGTTGAAATAATAACGTCCAGGAAACGGCTTTTTCCTGGATCAGCCGGTTTAAATCATGCACCCGGTGCAGTTCGCCCCGCACCTCCGGCCGGCTCAGCCAGACATCGAGGGCGTGCGCCTGCTGCCGCAGCGGCGCCATCTGCCGGCGCTCTTGGCTGACTGCATGCTGTACCTTGCGGGTCGTGATATATTCCACGCTTAACCGCGCCAGCAGCCCGCATAACAGCACAAGGAATGCCGCCGTTACGGCGCCCCAGGTGAGCCAGGTGCGCCGCCGGTTTTCGGCCTGCCGCCGCGCCAGATTGAGTTCCAGATGCAACATGAATAGGAAGTGTTCGCGCCTGCAATCAAAAGGCGTTTAAAAACGCCCCCGTCAGCGCCAGCCCTTCGGCCGCGTGCGTGTCGAGTGGCGCCGGCAGCCAGCCGCGCAGTTTGCCGGCGTCCAGCACCTCGGAGTCTTCGGCTTCGCTCCGCAAGCGTTCTATCAGATCCTCTGTCAATCCCGCGGCTATGATGCGCGGGCGTATCAGCTCTTCTCCCTCTTCTCGGCTGGCCAGAAAATCCCGGTAATAGGCTAGAGCCTGATAGAGGTCGTCAAACTCAGCTTGACCGCTGGGCCCGGCCGGTGTGGTGCGGTAAAACTGCAGCCGGTCATCCCACAAAAAAGCGGCGGTGCATTGGACCGTATCGCCTTGCAGCAACAATGTCCCCTGTTGCTGGCTGGGCAATCCCACCAGCGCGGCCAGCGCCGCCGGCAATACGCTTACCGCGCGCGCCCCGGCGGCTTCCGCGGCATCTTCATATTCATTCAGCACATGCCGGTTGCCCACCAGCGTAAGCAAATGGTGTTCATCGCCGTGCTTTTGCCAGCTGAGCGCCGCTTCGGCGGCATCATACGGCAGGCTTTTGCGCAGCCGGAACAGCAGCAGTTCCCGCACCTGTTCGCCGGCCCGCGGCAGGTGTTCAAACTCCAGCCGGGTAACCCGTGCCGTGCTCTCGGGCAATAGGAGAATGATTTCTTCGCCTTCTCCGCCCACCCCGCTGAGCGCGGATCGCAAGGCCATGCTCAGCCGTTCGCCGTCCCGTACCCGTAGTTGTCCCTCTTCCATCGCCAACACTCCCGGCGCCAGTGGCTCGACCCGGTTGGCTACGATCTGCGGCCCTTGTGCGGCGCGTTGGGCTGCGACGACCTGTCCCACGCCCACGGCCACGGCATGCAGCGGGGGCGGCGAATCCCACCAGCGGCGGCCGGGCCGGCGGGAGGAACCGCGGGGGCTTGCCCCATCCAGCCGGGCGCCCGCGCGGCTGGCGGCGCTTGGAATCATCGTGGCCATAATCAGCGCGTCAGCTCGATGAAGGTGACTTTATTGATTTCTCGCAGCGTGGTCTGTCCGGCCCGGACTTTGTCCAGCGCCGATTCCCGCAGAAAGCGCATTCCTTCCTGCCGCGCCACTTTGCGAATCTCCGAACTCGGCCGCTTCTGCAGAATCATCTCCCGCACCGTGTCGGTCATTTCCAGCAATTCCTGAATCGCGGTGCGGCCGCGGAACCCGGTGCCCGAGCAGTCCAGGCACCCGGCGCCTTCGGCAAAGGCAAAATCCAGCCATTCTCCATTTAAGCCCGCCGTCTCCAGTGTCTCGCGTGGATAGCGGCGATAGGTCTTGCACGCCGGGCAAATCAGCCGCACCAGCCGCTGCGCCAGAATGCAGTTCAGCGAAGAAACAAAGTTATACGGCTCGACCCCCATGTTGAGAAATCGCCCGATCACGTCCACCACGTTGTTGGCGTGCACCGTGGTGAAAACCAGGTGCCCGGTCAGCGCCGCATTGATGGCGATCTGCGCCGTCTCGGTGTCGCGGATCTCGCCCACCATGATCTTGTCCGGATCATGGCGCAGGATCGAGCGCAGGCCGCGCGCGAAGGTCAAGCCTTTTTTCTCGTTGACCGGAATCTGTGTTATCCCGCGCAGCTGATATTCAACCGGGTCTTCGATGGTGATGATCTTGTCTTCCTCGCTGCGGATTTCATTCAGGGCCGCGTACAGGGTTGTGGTCTTTCCGCTGCCCGTCGGTCCCGTCACCAGCAGCATGCCGTAGGGCTCGCGGATATAGCGCCGCAGCCGCCGTAATTCGCTTTCATCAAACCCCACCACGTCGAGCGAAAGATGATGAAATTTTTCGCTCATCGCCTCTTTGTCCAGCACCCGCAGCACCGCGTCTTCGCCATGAATGCTGGGCATGATCGAAACCCGGAAGTCAATGGCCCGGCCTTTGTAACGCACCCGGAAGCGGCCGTCCTGCGGCACCCGCCGCTCGGAAATATCCAGCTCGCTCATGACCTTGATGCGGCTGATGATGGGGCTGTGAAATTCCCGCGCCAGGGGCGCCATGGCCGGGTGCAGCACCCCGTCAATCCGGTACTTCACCGCAACCACGTTCTCCTGGGTTTCAATGTGGATATCGCTCGCCCGCCGCTCCAGCGCGGTAAAAATTGTGGTGTCCACCAGCTTGATAATGGGGCTGATGTCGTTTTGCGCCGTCAGCCGCTCGATGGAGATGGTTTCATCGGGGTTTTCCTCTTCCCCGATCACGTCCAGCGTGAAGCCCTCGGTCGCCTCTTCCAGCACCCGCTGCGACTGTTCGGTTTTTTTCAGCAGTTCCGAAATCTGCCGCAGCGTGGCGACCCGCAGGACCACCCGCCGCTTGAGCAGCAGCCCGATTTCGTCCAGCATCATGAGTTGGCTGGGGTCGGCCACCGCCAGCGTGATGCTGTGGTCGTCGCCCGCCAGCGGCACAAAATTGTGCCGGAACATCAGATCCACCGGTACTTGCCGGAACAGCTCATGATCAATATGGGCCGCGCTCAAATCCACGAACGGGCAGCGGTAGCGCGCCGCCAGCGCGCGCGCTGTCTGCTCTTCCGGGTTGGCCGTTGGCGCCGTGCCGGTGGGTTGGATCTCAGTTGCCGCCATCGTAAAGTCTCTGTTAACTGCCTTTCATGATACCCGCGCCGAGCGAGAAGATCGGCAAATATAATGCGATGAGCACTAATGCCACCAGCGAGCCCACCACGATGAGAATGGCCGGCTCGATCAACGCCATCAGCGCCGTCATGGAGTTGTTCAGATCATCATCGTAAAACTCCGCCAGGCTGGCCAGCATTTGCGGCAGCGCCCCCGTCTGTTCTCCCACTTCGATCATTTCCACCGCCAGCGGAGGCGCCACCTTGTGCCGCTGCAGGCTTTCGGCAAAGGCTTTGCCTTCGCGTACATCCCGCATGGTCGCCCGCCAGCCGGCGCGCAGGTTTTCCCCGCGAAAGGCGCTGCCGGCGGTTTCAATCGCGGTCACGACCGGGATGCCGCCCAATAGCAGCGTGCCCAGCGTGCGGCTCATCAGCGCGATCTGATACTTCCACCAGATCTCTCCCGCCACAGGCACCCGTAAAAGCCAGCGATCCAGTTGCGCCCGGATCCGGGGCGTGCGCCAGGCCAACCCAGCCCCCATCGCCGCAAGCGCCGCCAGCACGACAAAGAGCGGAAAGTAATGGCGCGTGAGGTTCCCAAAGGTCAGCATGAACACCGTCAGCGAAGGCAGTTTCGCGCCCAGTGAGTTATACAATTGCCCGAAGCGCGGCACCACATAAGTGACCAGAAATGAAAGCACCACGACCACCAGGCACAGCAGCACGCTGGGGTAGATCATGGCCCCCAGCAATTTGCGCCGCACCGAAAGCGCCAGCCGCTGGTATTGAATATAGCGGTTCAGCACCTCGGCCAAGTTGCCGCTGCGCTCGCCCGCCATCAGGGTGGTGGTGAATATTTCCGGAATTCCGGCCTGCCGCCGGAAGGCCTCGGAAAGCAGTTCGCCGCCCCGTACCCGCGCCCGCACATCCCCCAGCAGCGTCCGCAGCCGCGGATTGCGGGCCCGGCTTTCTAATAGCTCCAGCGCCCGCGGGATCGGCAAGCCGGCTTTCACCAGCGTCACGAACTGCTGGCTGAACACCAGCAGCGTCTCTTTCGGAATCTGCTGTTTGCGCAGCCGCCACTGCTCGGCCAGCGCCTGCCGCTGCCGCACCTCATACACCCAATAACCCTGCTGCCGGTAGCGCTCGCGCAGCTCGCTCGCGCTCGCCGCCTGCTCAATCTGTTCCAGCCTGCGGCCCTGGTCGTCGGTGGCTTTAATGACAAAATGGGCCATGGTTCTTGGCGAGGAGGGCCTGGGGCACGGGGTACATTGCTTCCCCTTCCAGCCGGAGACCGAGTTGCCGATTTACTCCGATTCTAGCAGATCGCGGCTGCCGGTTCGGCCAGGCCGATGGAGGTAATGAAATGCGGTCTCGTAATATGCAGACCCTGGCTTCGCCATAGTAATGCTTTGTCATAGAACGTTCACAGCCGTACCTTCATGTCATGGCATCGTGCCCGGCACCACTCTCACTCCCGCCGGCGGATGAAAATGAAATAACCCCCGCGGCAGCCGATGATTGGCTTCAATCCGGCTGAAGCGCAGGTCGGTCTGTCCGCCATCCTGCTGGCGGATCACGATACGCCGGATATCATAGTCGGGCGAAATCTCCAGCAGCACTTCCCGTATTCCCTCGCCCAAGCCCTGGGGATTGCCCCGCAGCACCACATCGCCGGCCCGCAGCGGCGCCAGTCCGCCATAGGACAGGCCTTTCAGCTCACGTTCCAGGTGAGTATGGCCCAATAAAAAGCGCAGCGGCGAGCGCAAGTCGGCGAGTTTTTTCAATGGTGTCACTTGCGCCTGATGTTCCCCTTCCACATACAGCCAGACCCGGTGCGCCGTCACCAGAAACAATTTGCGCCGCGGCTGCCGGTAATCCCAGAGCATGCGTCCGGGTTTCAGATACAGTCTTCCCGATTCCACCTTCCGCTCGCCGCTTTGGCTGTAGATCTCCACAAAATGCGCCCGCAGGCTGGTGAGCGAATCGTAGCGCCCATCCACTATTTCCGCCAATTGCCGCACCGGCATCCGGGAAAACGGCGCCCACACCGTCAGTCCCAGACATAAACTGAATATCAACCGCATATTTTCAGCATAGGCGATTGTGGAGCCGGTGAAAGAGCTTATCTGGCATTGACTTTGCGGCGGGAGGGATGGGGCAAGGTCAAATGTGTTTGCGGGCTCAGCCCCGCCCGCCCATCCGGCAGGATGCGATAGGGGTGTCCCAGAGGATCGATCGGGACGCCGCGCAGATCGCCGGCCGCGATCAGCGGCTGCCACGAGCGGGCTTTTGTGTGGAATTTTGCCGCATATTGCCGCAGTAAATGATCCAGTGCGGCAAGGTCGAGCTGGGCCCGCAGCCGGCGCATATGGGCCAGCGCATTTTCGCGGATCAGGCGGTCGGGCGCATGCCGGTATAAATGCGCCCATAGCTGCAGCGCCAGCACCTTCTCATTGGCCTGTCCGTACCAGTCGGCCGCCAGGGTATAGAGCACGGGGTTGGCGCCGGGCCGTCGCGCCCCGGCGGCAAAGGTGGCCGCGGCCGCCCGGCGCTGGTGCAGGTTAAGAGCTTGAATGAAGCCCAGGTCAAAATACAGCCGCCAGTCATTGGGCTCAGTCCCGATGGCCCGCTCCAGCAACCGCGCCGCCGCATGCGGATGCCCCGCGCCCAGGGGCGGAGCATCGGCCAGAAAATAGCTGCCAAATTCCGCCGCCGCGGTCAGCCGTGGATCGAGCTTCTGGGTCAGCCGCAGCAGCGGCGCCAGCAGCGGATAATGCCGCCGCCGCTGCTGATGCAAGCGGCCAAAGTACTGAATCGCGCGGGTCCAGTAAATATCGGCGGCCAACCCCCGGTAGTTCAAAAACAGCGCCGCCGCCATGCGTGCCTCCGGCACCGCCAGATGCGTCGCGTGTTTCCTCCACAGCGGCCGTAAGGGTCGCGCCCGGGTTTCAGCTTCATGGCTGGCCAGCAATAATCCGGCCAGCAGCGCCGCTCCGGCCGCCATCGCCATCCCACGCCGCGAATTTCGCCCCGCACTCATTATTTAAGATCCCGGAATTCGAAAATTACGGCGCTCAGGATCAGCATCGCTGCGCCATAGAGCAGAACATAAAGCGAATTCCAGCCCAGCAGCCGCGCGCTCACCGGCAGATAATGCGAGGCCGTCGTGGTCAGGTTCAATCCTCCGAAGTTGGGCAGGGCATCGGCCACCAGCCGCGGCAGCCAGCGTCCCGGCCCCGGTCGCGCCGCCGCGCCCAGGCCGCGCAGTTCGCCATTGAAGTTGCCGATCAGAAACAGGCTCAGGCTAAAGACCGCGGCCAGTCCTATCGAGGCAAAGCTCGAAAAAAACAGCGACACCGCGGTCAACAGCGCCAGCTCCAGCCATACGCAATAGAGCGCGGCCAGCACCGCCCCCTCGCCGCTGTGCCAGCCGCCCTGCAGCCAGCTCAGCGCGGCCAGCAGCGCCAGCCCCATCAGCCCGGTATTCACCGTCAGCGCCAGCAGCAGGCCGGCAAATTTCCCCAACACCAACTCCCGCCGCCGCACCGGGTGCGCCAGCAGCGCATACGCCGTCCGCCGTTCAATCTCTTTCGCCACCAGTTGATTGCCCAGCAGCACCGCCATGAGCGCGCCCAGAAACGTAATCGCCGCCAGGCTGAAGTTGATCAGCGCGCCCGCCGCGATGCCAAACGACATTTGCGTGAACAGCAGCGCCGCGCCCGCCATCAGCACCGCGAAACCGGCCAGGCTCAGCAGCCAGCGGTCGCGAATCGCCTCGCGGAAGCTGTTGCCCGCGATCGCGGCCATGATCTTGCCCGCCCCTAAAGTCCGCTCGTTCATGCCGTGGTCTCCCGCTGGACCGGAGCGGCTTCATGGTTGGGTCGCGGTTCCGCAAAAAAAATCGCTTCCAGGCTGGGCCGCGCCGGTTCCACCTTCAAAATCTCTCCGCTCGCGGCGCGAATGGCGTCCAGCGCCGGCCATAGCTGGCTGCTCGTCACCGTGATCCGGTATTTGCCCGCTTCCGGCAATGCCTGCGCGGCGCCCAGATTCATCTTCTGCAAAGCGGCTTCGCTGCAGCCATCCGCCTGCCGCCAGATGATCTCCCGGCTGCCGCTCTCGCTGCCTTGCCAATCAGACAACGGCCCCACTCCGCGCAGCTTGCCTTTTTCCAGCACTGCGACCCGGTCGCACAACTGCTCCGCGTCGCTCAAAATGTGGGTTGAAAAAAACACCGTCCGTTCCTGGCGCTTCAATTCCAGAATGATCTCCCGCACTTCCCGCCGGCCTCCCGGATCAAGACCGCTCATCGGTTCGTCCAGTATCACCAGTTCCGGATCATGCAGAATTGCCTGCGCCAGCCCGACCCGCTGCAGCATGCCCTTGGAATATTTCCGCAGCGCGATATTGCCTGCCTCGCTCAGTCCCAGTTGTTCCAGCCGCGCTTCTACCCGCTGCTCCAGTGTCTGCCCCCTCAGCCCCGATAGCCGGCCAAAATATCGCAGCAACTCCCGGCCGGTCAGATATTCATAAAAATAAGGGTTTTCCGGCAGATACCCCACCCGCCGCCTCATTTCCACCCCGGACCGCGCATGCACCGGCGTGCCCAGCAGCCGGGCTTCGCCCGACGTGGGATGAATTAAGCCCAGCAGCAGCTTCAGCGTAGTCGTTTTACCGGCGCCGTTCTGCCCTAAGAACCCAAAGATTTCTCCTGGCTGAATCTGCAGGTCGAGGCCGTCCAGGGCGCGTTTGCGGATTGCCGCCTTGCGCCACGGCTTCCAGCCTGGCGGGTATTCTTTCGTTAATTGTTTGCATTCCACCGCGTACATGGCAATTTTTTAGACGAAGGCGTCCGCAACAGGGTAACAAAAGTGCGCGGGAGACGATGCGGCCAGGCATTTCCGTAGTGCCTTTAGTGCGCCCTGAATTTTAGTCCGATAATCTTCAAAAAATACTTGACAGAACTATTTTCACGCTTATTATGTGGTCAGGAGTGGTAAAAAGTGGCTTGAAGTGGGTTAATATAGCTGAGATTGGACGAACATGCTGCGCGGCAGTTATTCAGCCCGGGTTGACGAAAAGGGAAGACTCAAGGTTCCCACGGAGTTCCGCGCCCATCTCGATCTCGGTTATCCCGGCGGCAAATATTACATCACCTCCTTTGATGGTTTGAACGCGCGCATCTTCCCTATGCCGGAATGGGAAAAGACTGAGGAAAGACTGGCGGGTCTGGCCAGCCTGCACCCTCTGCGGGAAAAGCTGCTGCGCCGCACCAACTACTACGGCCAGGTGGTCGAAATGGATGCTCAGGGCCGCGTTCTCATCCCCGCGGTGCTTCGCGAAGCCGCCGAGATGCGGGGCGATGTGACCGTCATGGGCTACCTGCGCTATCTGGAAGTCTGGAATCAAGAGCGTCTGCTGGGCGAAATGAAGGCCAAGCCCTTCACCGATGAAGACAAGCAGGCGCTGGCCGATCTGGGAATTTGACATGCATGTCCTCCGGCCATCAAACCGGCGATTGGGATGCCCCGCGCGAACGGGCCGCGGAGCATATTCCCGTGATGCCGGCCGAGGCGCTGCAATATCTGGCTCCGCGTCCCGGCGGGTTTTACGTGGATGGCACCGCCGGACTGGGCGGGCATGCCCGTGCCATTGCCGCCCAACTGGGCCGGGATGGCGTGCTGCTGTGTCTCGACAAAGACCCGCAGGCGCTGGAGCGGGCCGCCCCGCATCTGCGGCCGCATCCGGACGAATCCGGCCGCTGGCCGCGCATCGAGCTGCGGCAGGCCAGTTTTGCCGAATTATCCGGGATCATGCGCGAGCTGGCGCGCGGCCCGGCCGATGGCTTATTGCTCGATCTGGGAGTGAGTTCACTGCAATTATCCGCTCCCGATCGGGGTTTCAGTTTTCTGGCCGATGGGCCGCTGGATATGCGGATGGACCCGCGCCAGCCCCTGACGGCGGAACAAGTGGTGAACCAATCCGGCGAGCGCGAGCTGGCCGATTGGATTTACCAATTCGGAGAGGAAAGGAGGTCGCGGAGAATCGCCAGAGCCATTGTCCGGGCGCGGCCGCTGCACTCCACCAGGCAACTGGCGGATGTGATAGCGGCCGCGGCCCGGCCAATGAAATCCTCCCGGCATCCGGCGGGGAAGTCCGGCAAGCTCCTGCATCCCGCGACGCGCACCTTTCAAGCCCTGCGCATTCTCGTCAACTCCGAATTGGACGATTTGGCCGTCTGTCTGCGCGATCTGCCCGCCAATTTGCGCTCCGGAGGGCGCGCGGTGGTGATCGCCTTTCATTCACTCGAAGACCGGCCGGTGAAGGAAGCCTTTCGCGCCGGCGCGCAAGCCGGCCACTGGCGCCTGTTGACGCCCCATGTGGTGCGTCCCGCGCCCGGGGAAATCGCCTGCAATCCGCGCGCCCGCAGCGCCCGGCTGCGGGCCGTCGAACGATTGGAATGAGCCTGCGCACGGTGGAGGCATATGCAAACGACTATTTACTTTGCCCAGCAAATTGATAATTCCCGCCTGCGGCGCGTCGCCGATCCCCGCCGTTCCCGCGAATTGCTGGCGCTGGCCGCCTGCGCCTCGCTGGTGTTCCTTTTGTTATTAGGCTACGGCTGGCAGAGATTTCAGATCGTGCATCTCGGCTATTCCATTGCCCGCCTGGACCAGCAGGCGCAGAATTTGCGCGCCTGGAACCAGGGGCTGCGGCTGGAACAGGCTTCCCTGCGCGACCCCATGCGCATTTACACGGTGGCCCGGCAGGAACTGGGGCTGGCTTCGCCGCAACCCGGCCAGGTGCTGCCGTTGGAGCCGGCCGGCGGGTCAGCCACGCCCGTTCTGGCTGAGTTCCGCATACCCGCCCCGCCCGTTCACCGCCATCGCGGAGTGGGCGGCCAGTAAAATTGCTCCAAATTTATGGCGGCTACCGGCTCTCGGCGGCGGATATTTTTTCTGCATGGTCTCTTGCTGCTCTGGGGCGGCGTGATCTGGGCACGCCTGTTCCGCTTACAGGTCCTCGATTATTCCCATTTGCGCCGGCGCGCCCGCAATCAGCAATCGCGCCTGATCCGGGTGCGGCCGCGGCGCGGCGTTATCTATGACCGCCGGCTGCATCCGCTGGCTCTCAGCCTGCCGGTGGAGTCGGTCTTTGCGGTTCCCGGCCGGGTGCTCCATCCCCGCGCCGAGTCGCGGCAATTAGCCGCCATTCTGCATCTCTCCGCCACGGATCTGCGCCGCCGCTGGCGCGCGGCCCGGGATTTCTGCTGGGTCGCACGGCAGATTCCCGCCGCCCAGTCCAGCCAGATCCGCACCCTGCATCTGCCCGGCATTGAGTTCGAAAAAGAGAGCCGCCGTTTTTATCCCAAGGGCCGGCTGGCGGCGCAGGTCCTGGGCTATGTCGGTCTCGACGGCAACGGTCTGGGCGGCCTCGAATACAGTCTCAACCGCGGCCTCGCCGGCAAAGCCGGCCGCGAACTGGTGGAAGTGGACGCCCATGGCCGGGTCGCCAACATCATCGAACGCCCGCCCCATCGCGGGGAAAGCTATGTCCTCACGATTGACCAGTATGTTCAGTACATCGCGCAAAAAGAGCTGGACCATGAGATGCGCATCAGCCATGCGCGCCGCGGCACGGTAGTGGTCGAGCGCCGCGATGGCGCGCTGCTGGCGCTGGCCAGCGCGCCCAATTTCAATCCCAACCATTTTGCCCGCGCCTCGTCGCGCGCCCTGCAGGATGGGGTGGTCAGCGACGTCTATGAACCCGGCTCGGTCTTTAAATTGGTGACCCTGTCGGCCGCCTTGCAGCAGGGCCTGGCCACCCCGCAGACCATGGTGAACTGCCAGATGGGTTCGATCAATGTGGGCGGAGTCACCATCTACGATCACGCCAGATTCGGCCTGTTAAGCGTGACCCAGATCCTGGCCGAATCGAGCGACGTGGGCGCCATCAAAATGGGCTTGCGGCTGGGCCCGCGCCGTCTATATCGCTATATCCGCGACTACGGCTTTGGCCGCCGGGTCGGCATTGGATTGCCCGGCGAGTCGGCCGGCATTCTGCGTCCGCCCAGCCAATGGAGCGGCATGTCCATTGGCTCGCTCAGCATGGGCCAGGAGATCGCGGTCACTCCGCTGCAGGTTGCGGCGATGATCACGACGGTGGCCGATGGCGGCCTCTACCGCCGTCCCCAGCTCATCCGCGACCGCTTTCATGGCGATCCGCCCGCCGTGTTGCCGCCCTTTCAACCCTCGCCCGCCCGGCGGGTGATCAGCGCGCGCATTTCGGCGGAAATGCGCGCCATGATGGGTCAGGTCATCAACCCGCTTCCGGCGACCGGCTGGGAAGCGCGCTTGAATGGCTACAGCGTGGGAGGGAAAACCGGGACCGCGCAGATGGTTCTGCCCGGCACCCACGCCTACGCCGCCAATAGCTACGTCGCGTCCTTCGGCGGCGTGGTGCCCTTGAGCAAGCCGCAAATTACCATTCTCGTGGTGCTGGATAACCCGATCGGATTGCATGACGGCGGCACTGTCGCCGCGCCGGTTTTCCGCCGCATCGCCGAGCGGATTCTGCCGTATCTGGGAATTCCGCATGATGAGCCGTTCAGCCTTCCGGCCGGCCGATCGGGATATGAGTTAAGCCAGACGGGAAAAGGCTTGCCGCCGAAACCGGTCAGACCGCCCGACGTTTTTGCCCGGGAGGCCCAGGCCGCGCTGCCCGCCAGCTGGGGGGCAGCACAGACGGCGCCATCCAGTTCCACCGTGGTGGTGGACTACAGCGGAGGCCCCGCACTGCCGGATTTTTCCGGCCAGACGGTGGGCCAGGTGGCGGCCTACTGCGCCCGGTATAACTTAGTGCCGCGATTGTATGGCAGCGGGCTGGCCCGTGCGCAATCTCCGGCCGCCGGCGCGCATCTCATGCCCGGCGACCGCGTCACGGTCGAATTCAGCCGCCATCCCCGGCCGCCGGCATCCCCGCATACGGGCGGCTGATATACTGGCATCAACTGGCGCAGCGCATGAAAAAAATCACCTCCCTGCTTACCATTCCGCTGTTTCTGGGGTTGTGCGCCTGGGTGGGCGGCACGGTGGGACCCCGGCTGGCCAACGGCCAGCCGCAAAGCCACGGCAATCCCGCGCACCGCGATCTGCGCCGTTTTGCCGAAGTGTACAGCATAGTCGCGCAAAACTATGCCGGGCCGGTCAAGCCATCGCGCGCCATATTTGACGGCGCCATTCCCGGCATGCTGCGCACCCTCGATCCCCACTCCACCTTTTTCGGTCCCCGCGAATTTGCCCGCATGGAAGAGGAGCAAAGCTCGCATTATTACGGCGTGGGCATGGAAATTCGCGGCCAAGGCAGCCATACCGTGATCTGGCTGCCGTTTGCCGGCTCGCCGGCCTATCGCGCCGGGCTGCGTCCCGGCGATGTGATTGTGGGCATCAATGGCAAATCCGCCCAGGGCCTCAACACCAATCAAATCGCCGATCTGCTGAAAGGGCCCAAAGGGACCGCCGTTCGCATCGCGGTGATGCGGCAAGGCCATTCCCATCCCCTGAATTTCAGCGTGACCCGCGCCGCCGTGCATGACAGCACGGTAACCTGCGCTTTTCAACTTGCTCCCGGCATCGGCTTCATTCATCTGGGCAACGGCACCTCCGGTTTTTCCGCCAGCACCCATCGCGATCTGGTCAAGGCCTTGCAGCAACTGGGCGGGCCGGCGCATTTAAAAGGCCTGGTGCTCGATCTGCGCAACAATCCCGGCGGGCTGCTCGATCAGGCGGTCAAGGTCGCGGACATGTTTCTGGCCAAAGGCCAGGTGATTGTCAGCCATCATGGCCGCAACTCACCCGATCAGGTTTATACCGCGCTGCACGGCAACCACGGCTTCAACTATCCGATGGTGGTGCTGGTCAACAACGACACCGCCAGCGCCGCCGAAATTGTCACCGGCGCCGTGCAGGATCATGACCGCGCCCTGGTGGTCGGCCAGACCACCTTTGGCAAAGGCCTGGTGCAGACCGTGTTTCCGCTGAGCGACAACACCGGCCTGGCGCTGACCACCGCGCATTATTACACCCCCAGCGGCCGGCTCATCCAGCGCAACTATGCCGGGGTTCCGCTCTACGATTACTTCTGGGCCCATGACAACCCCACGCCCCTGGACAAGCGCCAGATCAAATTCACCGACACGGGCCGCATGGTGTATGGCGGCGGCGGCATCACCCCCGATATTCATCTGCCCCGCCCGCGCCACAACGACTTTCAAAAAGAGCTCTACCCCGACATGCTGACCGACCGTTTCCTGGAATTCAGCGACGGCTATCTGGCCCGCCATCCCTCGCTGCCGCGGGACTGGAAGCCGGGGCCGGAGGTGCTGCGCTCATTCCAGGCGTTTCTGGTCCGCAAGCGCATTCCCTTCACGCCCCGGGAACTGAAGGCCAACGCCGCCTGGATTTTGCTGCAGGTGCGCGAGCATGTGGTGACCGCGCTGTACGGACAAAACCAGGGGCTGGAAATCCGCTACCTTCATGATCCCGAGGTCCAGGCGGCCATGCACGCGCTGCCGCAGGCCGAAGCCCTGGAACAGCGCGCGCTCAAAGTTCTAGCCGAGCGCCAGCACCAGGCTCCGGTAGTCAACTAATGCACGCAATTTATGGAAACCTTGATTATGTACACCACTTCCTGGTGCGGCGACTGCCGTCGCGCCAAGGCGTACTTGCAATCGCGCGGCATTGCCTATCAGGAAATCAACATTGAGGAATCCGAAGGCGCGGCCGAGCGCGTGGTGCAGAATAACGGCGGCAAACGCAAAGTGCCGACGTTTGAAGTTGCCGGCCGGTTTTTTTCCTGCAGCCCTTTTCAAGCCAGCGTGATTGACCGGGAGCTGAATTTAAAGCCGGTGGCATAACGGCGCAACCGGGCGCGCCGCTGCGAAGCGGATCGGATCTTCATGCCGGGGACGCCTGGCCGAACTTTTCGTTTTTCAGCAATTCATTTTGCACGGTCTGGCTGGCCAGCACCGCCTGCGCGGTGGCGGCCATGGGACGGCGGTGCCGGCGGCTTTCGTTCTGCAGCCGGCGGTAGGCTTCTTCCTCGCTGATTTTCAACTGCTGCTGCAATACTCCCTTGGCGCGCTCAATCAGCTTGCGCGTGGCGAGAGCATCTTCATGCTGGGAGCAGCGCTGGGCCAGCGCTTCATTTTCCACCGCCAGGCGCGCCCGCTCCAGGGCTTCGCCGGCCAGCAGACCGAGCAGGCTGATGGCTTGAATCTCCTCCGGCGTGTGCGGATGTTTTTCCCGGTGCTGCAGATTGATGACGCCCAGCACCCGGCCCGCGTGCAGCATGGGCGCCGACAGCATGGCCTGAAAGCTGTCTTCGGGCAGGGCGGAATAAAATTTGAAGCGGGGATCATGCATGGCGTCGAAGGCCAGCGCCACCGGACGGCGCTGCTGGGCGACCCAGCCGGTAATGCCTTCGCCGATGCGCAGGCACAGCCGGCCGACCTCGTCGGGATGAGCATTGGAAGAGGCGCGCAGCACCAGGTCACGGCTGCTCGGCTCATAGACATAAATAAAACAGGAATCGGCGGTGGTCGCTTCCAGGCAGGTATCCACCAGGTCCCGCGCCAGGGCCTCGATTTCCTGCTGCCGCTGCAGTTTTTGCGCCGCCCGCTGCAGCATGTCCAGCCAGCGGTTTTCGCCGGCCGAGACATCGCCGGCGGGAGTCATTTCCCGAGGCTCGCTCATGTCTTTGAGCATAGGCAGGCCGAGGGGCGGGCGTCCAATTGATTGTTTGAATCGGCGCGATTCGCGAAAGCGGCGCAGGGCGGCTATCCGGGAGCGAGATTTCTCCCGCTCTTATTATCTCCTTATCTTCCCAGTTAAGCCGGCCATTATGCCGGAAACCTGAAATACCGCTCCGCATTGGCATAACAGATATCGCTGACCAATCCGCCCACCAGATCCCAATCCATCGGCAGCTCGCCCGACTCCATTTCCCGGCCCAGCAGATTGCAGAGCACGCGGCGGAAATACTCATGCCGGGGATAGGACATAAAGGAGCGGGAATCGGTGGTCATGCCGATAAAGTGCGCCAGCAGGCCCAGGCTGGAAAGCGCGTTGATCTGCCACTCGATGCCCTCCCGCTGATCCAGGAACCACCAGGCCGGCCCATGCTGCAGCTTGCTGGGCGCCGTGGCGTCCTGAAAGCAGCCCGCCACGGCGGCGAAGATATAGTTATCCGCCGGGTTCAGGTTGAACAGAACCATGCGGGGCAGGGCATTTTCCTCCGCCAGGCGGCCGAGAAAGAGGGCCAGCGGACGCGCCTGCGGCTGATCGTCAATGGCGTCAAAGCCGGTATCACGGCCCAGGCGCGCGAACATGGCGGTATTGATATCGCGCAGCGCGCCCAGGTGCAGAAACTTGGCCCAGCCTTTTTCGGCATCGAGCCGGGCCAGATAGAGCATCAGGAACCCGTTCAGCCGCCGGGCTTTTTCCGGGTCCAGCGCGCGGCCGGCGCGCAATTCGGAGAAGCCGCGCGCGGCTTCGTTTTCGCCGGCAAATTCGGTGGGGCAGAGCGCGATGCCATGGTCAGAGCTGCGGCAGCCGGCCTCGTGAAACGCCTGATGCCGCCGGCTGACGGCTTCCAGCGCATCGGCCAGGGTGCGAATCTCGATCCGGGCCACCCCGGCCAGGCGGTCGAGCCAGGCATTCCATTCTTCCACCCGATCCAGCCGCAGCAGACCGTCGGGGCGGAAGCTGGGATAGACGGCGGTGGAGAGCCCCGAACGCGCCAGTTCAAGATAGATATCGAGCGGGTTGGCCGGGTCTTCGACCGGACTGACCACACGCACTTTAAATTTTTGCAGGATGTCCCGCGGTTTGAGCTCCGGCAGTTGTTCCATCATGGCCGCCCAGATGGCGGGCGCGGTTTGGGGGTTGAGCACGGTGGAAATGCCAAAGTAGCGCTCCAGCTCAAGATGGGTCCAGTGGTAGAGCGGATTGCGCAGGGTGCGGGGCACGGTCGCCGCCCAGGCCAGAAATTTTTCGTAGGCGGGGGCGTCGCCGGTGCACAGCCGCTCTTCCACTGCCTGCGCCCGCATGGCCCGCCATTTGTAATGATCTCCGGCCAGCCAGAGATGATGGGGATCACGAAACGGCTGATTGGCGGCGATCACCGCGGGCTCAAGATGGCAATGAAAATCCAGCAGCGGGTGGGACGCGGCGTATTCGTGGTAGAGCCGCCGGGCGGCGGGTGAAGATAACAGAAATGATGTGTCGCTGAGCGCCATATTTTTCACCGCGTTTTGCCCTACCCATTTTAGGGCTATCGAGATTTGTATCGGCGGATGACAAATGCAGGTTATTCGGCAGTTTCCGGATGCCGGGGAATCAGACCGGGCGGCGGGATTTTCCAGCGCTGCCGGCAGGCCAGGCCGCGGGCGGCCCGCGGCCGGCCCCAAACCCGCACGTCCGGCCCGGTTATCCGGAGATTGAAAGGACCGGATTCCACCCGCAGCCGGGCATGCCGCGCCACAATCCGAATACGCCGCGGCGCGCCCACGGTTACATTGCGCAGCCGCAGTCCGAGCCGGTGACGGGCATCGTAGCCAATCAACTCGACAGTTCCCGCACCTTCAATCCGCACGTTGTGCAGAGAGATGCCGTGATACCAGGGAATGCGATGCGTGGCCCGGCCGTGGTAGGGATAATGCGTATCCAGCAGCAGTGGATAGCGGCTGTTGCGGATGCAGATGTTGCGATAGCGCACATTTTCGACGACCCCGCCGCGGCTGCGGTTCGATTTAATGCGCAACCCATTGACCGCGCCATCGAGGGTGACATCGCGCACCCGCACCGCATGCACACCGCCCCAGGTTTCGCTGCCGATGGACACCCCATGGCCGGTGAGGCAATGGTCATGGGCGATGGTGACCTGCGCCAGCGGTCCCGAGCCATTCGATTTGAGGCAGATATCATCATCGCCGGTATGAATCCAGCAATGCACAATGCTGGCCCGCCGCGAGCTGATCAGATCAATGCCGTCGGTATTGCGCGCCAGGGCGGGGGCATAAATGTGCACTCCCCAGGCGGTAAAGCCCCGGCCATCGGTGAAGAGCACGTGAAAATTGGGGGAATCGCGCAGGGTCACTTCATAGAGCGTGAAATGCCGGCAATGATTCAGGACGAGCAGCCGCGGGCAATTCTGGTTCAAGTTCAGCTTCTGCGCTTGCCGCGCGATTTGCCACCAGGCGCCGCGGCTGCCCATGATCCTTTCGCCGCCCCGGCCATCGATCATGCCGGGCCCCATGAGAGCGGCGTCGCGGATATGATCGCCGCTGAGCAGCGGCTTGCAGCCGCGCCCATTGCGGTTGATCACGCCGCAGCTGCCGGGCGTAATCGCGAACAAGCGCGGATTGCGCGCCAGGAGCAGCCGCGCCCCGGCGCCGATGCGCAGCGTGACTCCACTGCGCAGTTCGAGCGGCCCGCTGACAAACGCCGTGCGGGCGCCCCGCGCCGCCAACTCCACCGCATGGCCCCAGGGACAGCGGTTGAGCGCGGCCTGAATCCGGGCGGTATCAAGGCGGCTTTCCTCCGCCGCGTTCAAGCCGCCCTGGCGGTTCAGCCGCAAACGCGCCCGCAAACGAATCGCGGTGGGAGGGAAATGCGGCTGCCGCAAAGGCCGCGGATCCTGTCCGGCGAGGCGAGGGACAAAGGCGGCGAAGCCCAGTCCGCATAGCCATGCCAGCGCCAGGCGGGTTTTCCATTGAACATCAAAAAGTCGCGGCGTCATGAGTGTGATCTGAATGTGATCATGTCGGGCGGTTTCATACAGTGTCAATGCCGAATTTCTAAAGCTGTGATTTTTCAGTTCTTAATTCAACCGGCATTCCGAGGCCGCGAGGGCTAATGAATGCTGAATTTGTTTTGTCATAAAAATCCCAGCCAGGATCTCGCACCGTACAACGCGGCCCTTAACCCGTTATGATTTTCAAATGCCATGGGTTCCACGCACGCTGCCGCTTTTGCTGCCCGGCTTACGCCAGCGCGGCGATGCGCCCCGGCTTTACGCCAAAGCCCAGGGCCGCTGGCAGCCCCTGAGCTGCCGCGGATTCTACGATCAGGTGCGGGCCGCGGCCGCCGGACTGGAACGGCTGGGGCTGCGTGCGGGCGAACGGGCGGTGCTGCTGGCCGAAAGCAGCCCGCAATGGCTGATTGCCGATTTTGCCTGCCAGGCGCTCGGCGTGGCCAATGTTCCCGTCTATCCCACCCTGACCGCCGAACAGACCGCCTTTCCCGCGCGCCACAGCCGGGCGCGGCTGGCGCTGGTCTCGAATCAAGCGCAGCGGCAAAAACTGGAAGCTCAGGCAAACGAACTGCCGGCCCTGCGCTGGATTGTCTGTTTCGATGACGGCGATGAGTTTTCCGACCCTTCGATCGCCGGAATCGTGCGGCTGCGCTGGCGCGAACTGCTGGAAACGCCGCCGCCGCCGGAAGCGGAATTCGAGGCCCGGCTCGCGGCCATTGCGCCGGAGCAGACCGCGACCCTGCTCTATACCTCCGGCACCACGGGCGTGCCGAAGGCGGCGCCACTCACACACGCCAATCTCTGCGCCAATCTTGAACAGACGACGCGCGCCTTTGCGCTCGGAGCTGACGACCGCCGGCTTTCGGTGCTGCCGCTTTCGCACATTACCGAGCGTCATTTGGCCTATCTCGACATGGTCTGCGGGATGACGACCTGGTTTGCCGAAAGCATAGAAGCCATTGCGGCCAACCTGCGCGAGATGCGGCCCACGGTGCTGGCCGCGGTGCCGCGCATGTATGAAAAAATCGCCGTTGCGGTGCGGGCCGAGGCCGCGGCGCGCCCGCGGATCCCGCAAAAAGTCTTTGCCTGGGCCCAGAGCACGGGCCAGCGCATGGCTCCGTACCGGCTCGAGGATCGCGCCGCGCCATGGGGATTGCGCCTGTGCGATGCGCTGGCCGATCGCCTGGTCTATCGCAAGCTGCGGGCGAGGCTGGGCGGCAAGCTGCGCATCGCCATGTCCGGCGGCGCGGCGCTGCCGCGGGAAACCGCCGAGTTCCTGCTTTCGCTCGGATGGCGGCTGGATCAGGGCTATGGGATGACGGAAACCTCGCCCGTCATCGCCATGAGCCGGCCCGGCTCGCGCCGCCTGGGTTCGGTGGGCCGGCCGATGGCCAATCTTGAACTCCGCTTCGCCGAGGACGGCGAAATTCTGGTGCGCGGACCTTCCGTCTTTGCCGGCTATGAGGACGATCCGGAGGCCACGGCGACGGCCTTCACCAACGGCTGGTTTCATACCGGCGATCTGGGCCGGCTGGATCAGGATGGCTTCCTCTATATCAGCGGGCGGAAAAAAGAGCTGCTCAAGACCGCGGGCGGCAAGTTCATTTCCCCCCAGCCGCTCGAAGATAAACTCAAGGCCTCGCCCTGGATTGCCGAGGCGATGGTGGTGGGGGAAGGCCGGCCTTATGCCAGCGTGCTGATTCTGCCCGACTTTGCCGCGCTGGAAGCCCGCTCCCGCCAGGCCGGCTGGCGCTGGCGTGATCGCGCCGAGCTTTGCGCCCTCCCCCAGGCACGCGCGCTTTATGCCGATGAGATCGAAGCCCTGAACCGCAGCCTGGCCCGCTTCGAGACCCTGAAGCGCTTTCTGCTGTTGACAGAAGAATTCAGCGTGGCCGCGGGCGAGCTGACCCCCACGCTGAAAATACGCCGCGCCGCCATTGAGGCCAAATACCGCACTCAGATTGATCAGCTCTACGCCAATTAATGGGGGGCAAAGGGATAAGCGTCGCATAGCCGCGTTGTGGGTCGCTCGGCAATCCTCATGTACATTCATGTACACGCCGGTTGCCTCGCACCTCACGCCTGGCACTGCTCGCCTTTCCCTTCGTCTCAGCAGCTTTTGACAGCGAAGAGGGACAGGAAATTCCTGCCGTCCCTCTCGCCAGCGGCGCACCAAATTCCATAAGGTGAATGTGTAGATGTCCGGCATGGTTGAGTCTTCAAGATTTTTCAAATACCCCCGATATAATGATTCAATTTTGCATTTCCGCTCCGGGCACGATAGCCTAGAACTGGTTTCATAAAGCTAAGGACAATCAGGATCATGCGGCATTACTTTCGCGCACAATTCCGCAAAATGCACGGAATTGTTGCGCGGGAAACGCCGCACTGCCCAATCACCCAAAATGACGCACACCCTTTATGAAACCAGTTCTCACGCTTTACCTGAATTTTTCCGGCCGCCGCATCCAGGGCCGGATCATCCATCGAACGAGGCGAACTGACAGCTATGTCGAACGAACTGCGCAGCTTTCTCACGCTTTCCTATGAAGAACTGGAAGAGCTCAACCTCAAGGCCAAGGAAGAGCGCAAAAACCGCGTTTCTCCCGAGCAAATCCGCGAAGCCCGCCTCAAGTATCTGGCTGACGAAAAGCGGATCAAAGCGGTCACCGTGCTGTTCAGCGACCTGGAAGGCCGCCTGCACATGCTCGATTACGACAAAAAGTTCCTGCTCAAAAGCTGGGACAATCTCACCTTTGACGGCAGCTCGATCCGCGGCTTTACCGCGCAGCGGGAAAGCGACCTGCGCCTGGCCCTCGACTGGCCGGCTTTTTACTGGGTGCCGGCCGACTTTTTCGGACCCGGCAAGGTGCTGGTCTTCGGCGATGTGATTGACAAGGACGGCCGGCCCTATGCCGCCGATACCCGCGGCCGGCTCAAGCTGCTGGCTGCGGAAATGCATAAGAAGCACGGCTACACCCTCAATGCCGCCAACGAAATCGAGGGTTTTCTGTTCCAGGGATCCGATGCCGAGCGCCATTATCACGAGGCCGGACGCTTCGACTACGTCAACACAGGCGGCTACTACCACTCGCTGCCCGGCGATCCGCTGCGCCGCTTTATTGACACCGCGGCCGAAGTGCAGCGGGCGGTTGGCTTCCAGAATGAAAAAGACCACCCCGAAGTCGCGCCTTCGCAGTTTGAAATCAACTACGGCTACGGCGAAGTGGTGGCCGCGGCGGACCAGATTCAGCTCTACAAGCTGATCTGCCGGCAGGTGGCGACGCAGATGGGCATGACCGCCAGCTTTCTGCCCAAGCCGGTGGTCGGGGTCAACGGCAACGGCATGCACACCAACGTTTCGATCAGCCAGAACGGCAAAAATCTCTTCTGGGATCCCAAGGGCGAGGAAAAGCTCAGCCCCCTGGCCTGGTCGTTCGTGGACCGTATTCTCACCCACGCCAATGACGTCTGTCTGCTGCTCAATGCCAGCGTCAACGCCTACCGCCGTCTGGATCCCCACTTCGAGGCGCCCAACCAGATCAAGGCCTCGCCGGTGGACCGCGGCTCGATGATCCGCATTCCCATCGGGAATGAAAAAAGCTCGCGGGTTGAAGTGCGCTCGGTGGCGCCCGACGCCAACCCGTACCTGGTGATGCTGGCCGTCTTCCAGACCGGACTGCAAGGCGAGATCGCCAAAATTGACAATCTGCGCCAGGCGCAGCGTTATCTGCCCGACAACATCTATACCGCGATTGACCACTTCCGCGGCTCCGCCTGGACGGAAAAAATGCTGGGCGCCGATGTCAAGGAGCGTTACGCCGATCTGAAGCAGGCCTCGGCCGACCGCTGCGCACGCCTTCTCGGCACCTTCGTCAAGCCAGCGGAAGTGCAGTTTCATCACGAAATCTATAACCAATTTCTGTGGAACATGTTTTAAAAACTTGCTCGACATATTTGTCCGGATGGTGATTTCACAACGGCCCGCGGAAGCGGGCCGTTTTTGTTTGACGGATGACAGATGAAAGATCACGGATGACGGATCACGGATGGCGGAGCAAGACGGGGGAGAACGGAAACGGAGAAGCAAGGCGAGAGTAACGGCATGGGAATGAAGGAGTTGATGAAGAAAAGCCGGTCAAGGGGAAAAAC
>JAKAZV010000177.1 GCA_021826505.1 Acidobacteriota bacterium
GCATGCTTCCCATTTTTATTTGAAGAGATGCCGCGTGCCATCCGACAACTGCAAACATTCATTTTGAAAAATACAAAGCTATGGCGCCCGCCAGCGCAGGCGGCCCCGCGCGCCATAGAGCAGCAGCGAGTCCGTGGGCAGGCGGCGCGCGGGGCCGGTAGGGGACAGATGAGCCGTGATATTGCCGGCTAGCAACGCCCGCCCCGCGCCATCGCGCAGCTGAAGGGAAGCGAGGCTATCACCTTGCTCTCGCAAACTGACGCGGAACTTGCCGCGCGGATCAAACATTTCCAGCGAAGAGCCGACGCCTTGCAAGTACGACAAATCCACGCGCGGGGTGCGATGCACATCGAGCAACCGCAGGGCCGGACCTAGTCCGGGCCAGTCGGCGACTTCAGCCATCAATTTGCCGTGTGGATTGTAGAGGCGCAGATAACAATTGCCGCTGCGCGGATTCATGCCCAGCCGCGCCCGCACCCGGCCGGCGGGATCGGTGACGACAAATGCCCGGGCGGTGATCACGCGGCCGGCCGGGCGCAGAAGCCGGGAGGGGGCGGCCGGGCGCCGGGGACGCACCCAGCCCGCCAGTCCCAGCGTCAGCAGGGCCGCGCCCGCGGCCAGGCGCCAGCGCCCGCCGCGCCTGCGTTCAGCCGCCATTGCGGCTTCCAATTGCGCCAGTTGGGCCTGGATAATCTGGATTTGTGAACAACCGGGACAGAGTGAGTGCGATTGTGTTTCCCGCATTCGCTCATCATAGACATTATGGAAGCGAAGCAGTTTAAAAAACGATTGTATTGTTCACTCCGGCAGGTTGGCACTGTTCATGATTAAGCCATTTAAAATCAAAGACTTTTACAGTGCCGACCTGGGTTTTGAGGTCGGCACTGATTTTCTATAACCTGTTTATTTTTAGCAATATAGACAGTGCCGACCTGAAAAGCACAAGGTCGGCACTGACACAATTGCAGCACCACGGGTGCGGCATCAGTCTTCCAGACTGAATTCGCCGTCTTCAATGCGGATCAGCGAGCGGGTGAGGGGTACGCCGCCATCCCATTCCTTGCGCAGGATGGGTTCGAGAGTCTGGCGGAAGTCCTGATCGTCGGCGGCGAAGGCGACAAGAAACTGGCGATTGGGAACCGCGGCCCAGAGCGCTTCGCAGCCCAGAATTTCGGCTGCCTGTTCATAAAATTGCGGCAGCAAAATGAGCGAGGCTTTCTGGACATGGCGCAGTTCAATGTGGAAAGCGCGGACGTGATCCTGCACCGTCCAGGCCACGATGGAAGCCCGCTGCCAGATTTTCTGGAGATTATCGAGGGCGGCGGCCAGCACGCACTCTTCCGCCACCTCCCAACGATCAAGCTGCTCGCGGTTGATATTTAATTCGGCATTTTCCCCGCACAGGGCATAGCCAAGTTCGCCGGCCAGAGGATAGAACAAGGCATCAGGCGACTGTTTGTGCAGAGTTTCCTCGAGCGCGAGTTTAGGCAAAATCGTGGAGCGGGCGGCAGCCCAGTCGGCGGGCAGCTTATGTTCCACCGTACCCACCACGCGCGACAGATAGCCATCAAGATCGAAACGTTCGCCATGCTGGCAAAATGCCGCCCAGGCACGGGCCAGGCGCAGGCGATGGGCCGAGGGCCGGCCGGAAGGCGTGCGCAGGATGGCGATTTCGAGCTGGCCGGCTTTTAAAAACCGGGCGCGCGGGTAGAGGGTTTGCAGCCGGTGCAGGGCGATGGATTCGAATTCTTCGCGGGTCATGAGCGCCTGCCTTGCTGCGACGAACTCTGCCACACGAAAAAAGCGGCCATGCCGAATCATACACAACTTTTACCTCCACGGCATAGCCATTGGAACGAAACCGCGCTCGAACCGCCAGGCAGGGCGGTGTGGCGGAGCCACTTTTTTTGCCGCGCCATTCCAGTGGGATAAATCGGTGTTAATAGGGACCCCGGCCGCGACTCAACCGGTGCGTCGTACGGTATAGTGGAATTTCAGAGGTTGATTCATTTTTTATGCCGCGTCTGACCCGCGGCGCCACACCCGCGCCGAAAATTGATGCTCTGTCCCCGCGCGCCACTCTTCCCGGCGGGGATATTCGTATCCACGGCGAACGTCTGCTGACCACGGATGAGGATCTGCCCGTATTGACCTGCGGCGGTACGGCGACCCATCTGATCTCAGGCGGCGCCCAATATCTGCTGGCTCGGGTGCCCGAGGGGGCGGTATCGGGTGATCTCGAATTAAATCCAGGCACGCCGCGGGCCATGAGCGGACCCTATCTGGAAGTGGCGGGACAGATCGCCGAGGAGATGCACCCCATCGGCAATCCCGCCATTGACCAGAACGGGATGATTTACACCACATTCAGCGGGAGCCGGGGACAAACCGTTCCGGTCAGCCTGTACCGGCTGGACACCGGTTTTTGCACCATTCCGCTGGGCAACGCGATCGTCAACCCTTCGGGCTTGGCCCTGGACAAGAAAAATCAGCTCTACGTCAGCAGCCGTTATAACGGCACCGTATATCAAGTGGACGAAGAAGGACGGGCGGAAGTTTTTGCCGAGGGTCTGGGCCTGGCCACCGGGCTGGCTTTTGATCCGGCGGGAAATTTATATGTCGGCGATCGCAGCGGCACGATATTCAAAATTGACCGCCAGCGCCGGATTTTTGTGTTCGCCACGCTCGAACCGAGCGTGGCGGCTTATCATCTGGCCTTCAATCCGGAAGGCGATCTCTACGTGAGCGGGCCCACCACCACCAGCAGCGACGCGATCTACCGCATTCGTCCGCAGGGCGAGGTGGAGGTATTTTTTCAGGGCCTGGGGCGGCCCCAGGGATTGGCCTTTGATCTTCACGGCCATCTGCTGATTGCCGCCGCTTGGCGCGGGCGGCGCGGGATTCTGCGCATATCGCCCGAGCGTGAGGTGGAATGGGCGGTCAGCGGCAGCGGGCTGGTGGGGCTGGCATTTGCCCGCGGCCCGGCGCTGATATTGGCCACCCACGGCGGCTTATTTCATGTGCCCTGGGACACACCAGGCTGGCTCACATTCCGCTCCTGATTCCGGCCCATCTTT
>JAKAZV010000060.1 GCA_021826505.1 Acidobacteriota bacterium
TTGCCTCCCCTGGTGAAAATCACTGAATTGGCAAGGGCTCCCTGGTTGGCACAGACCGCAGCCGGGACCGCAGAACCTGTCACATAATTGGTGCGAGTTGGTTGACAAGAGCATTATGGCAGCTTTTCCAGCGAGACAATTCCGTGTGGTTGGCGGAATTGTGAGCGAAAGAAAAGCTGCATGCATTGGGCAAATCGAAAGCAACCGGCTTTATGTGACAGGTTCGAGTCCTCCGGACTGCGCTTTTCGCTGGCGCCGATGCGGCAACGGCTTCATCCGTTTAAGTTTGAGGTTGCGGATGGCTCCATTCCGGCCGGCGTAGGGCGAGCCAGGCCGTGTTCGAAACGCTCAGCCAATCGCGAGCCGTGTTCGCGGTAAGCTGAAAGCTTATGCCCTGGGCTGGTCATGGGGCGCAGTGGCAGACGCTGCTGGCCGCCGTCATCTTTATCTCCTCGTACGCGGTCTTTGCGCTGGGCAAGCTGCCCGGGCTGAGAATTGACCGCCCCGGCATGGCCATGATCGGCGCTGTCGCCATGTTTGCCATCGGCGTGCTGACGCCGCGGACGGCCATCGAAGACATTAATTTTTCCACCCTGGTGCTGTTGTTCGCCATGATGGTGATCGTGGCCCATCTGCATCAGGCGGGTTTTTTCGAATGGATCGCGGCCACCGTCGAGCGGCGCATCACGCCGCCTCGTTTGCTGCCGGTGCTGATTTTCACCAGCGGAATCCTGTCCGCGATTTTTGTCAATGACATTATCTGCATATGTCTGGCGCCGCTGGTGCTGCTGCTCTGCCGGCGGCTGCGGCTGCGGCCGGTGCCGTATCTGCTGGCGCTGGCGACGGCGTCCAATATCGGGAGCGTGGCCACGCTGACCGGCAACCCGCAAAATATGCTCATTGCTTCCTACGCCGGAATTGCTTACCGGACATATCTGGCGCGGCTGGCGCCGGTGGCGCTGGCGGGGCTGCTGCTGGACTGGGCGATCTTGCGCTGGATTTACGGGCCGGCGCCCGAGCTGCAATGCGCCAGCGCGGCGGAGACGCCGGCCCCCGGCGCCGGCGCGCGCCCCGACCGCGCGGCGCTGCGCATCACCGGGGTGGTCATGGGCGGGGTAATGGCGGGTTTTCTTTTTGGTTTTCCGCCGGCGCTGGTGGCGGCCATTGGCGCGGCCATATTGCTGCTCTCAAGCCGGCTTGACCCGCGCCAGGTGTATGCCGATGTGGATTGGGGGCTGCTGGTCTTTTTTGCCGGATTGTTTTTGATCGTCGGCGGCGCCGAGCAGGCCGGTTTAATCGCCCGGCTCATGCGCTTCGCCGGGCATTGGAATTTACAGCGTCCGGCATGGTTTACTTTGTTGACGGCCGGTCTCTCGAATCTGGTCAACAATGTGCCCGCGGTCATGCTGTTAAAGGATCTGGCGGCGAAATTCACCCAACCCCAGACCGGCTGGCTGCTGTTGGCCATGGCCAGCACGCTGGCCGGAAATTTCACCATCACCGGCTCGGTCGCCAATATGATCGTGATTGAACAGGCGCGGGGCAAGGCGGAAATCTCGCTGCGCGAATATATGCGCGTGGGCGTGCCCCTGACCGCGCTCACCTTACTGATGGGCTGGCTGTGGCTGCGATAATCCGGAAAGGGTGCGAAATCAGATGCAAACCCGATTGCGAGTGGGAATTGTGGGGGCGGGATTCGCGGCGCGCTTTCACACAGCGGGCTGGCGCAGAGTGCATGGCGTGGAAGTAGAGATCGCGGGCGTCTATGGCCGTAATCCGGAGCGCGCCCGCGAATTCGCCGCCCGGCATCATATGGCCGTATTTTCATCCTGGCGGGAACTGCTGGACCGCGTGGATGTGGTGGATATCTGCACTCCGGGCGCCACCCACGAAGCCCTGGCCGTGGAAGCGCTGCGGGCGGGCCGGGACGTGGTGCTGGAAAAGCCCTATACCGGCTACTACGGCCCGCAGGACGCGGCTTCCGCTGGCGCCTTTAGCGGCTTGACCTTCGATCGCGAGGCCGCGCTGGCCGCAGTGCGGGCCAGTTGCCGGCGATTGCGCGAGGCGATTGCCGCCAGCGGCCGGCGGTTGGGCTATGCGGAGAACTGGATTTATGCTCCGGCAGTGCAGAAAGAACGGGAAATTCTGGAAAAATCCGGCGGCCAGGTGCTGCGGCAACTGGGCGAAGAATCACATTCCGGTTCCCACGCCCCCAGCTACGGCCGCTGGCGGGAATCGGGTGGCGGGGCGCTGGCCGGCAAGGGATGTCATCCGCTCTCGGCCGCCCTGTATTTCAAAATGATCGAAGGCCGCGGCCGGAATGGCCGGCCCATCTGGCCGGCGCGTGTGAGCGCGCATCTGCACCGGTTGACCCAGCTTCCGGGTTATCTCGACTGCGGCTGGCTGCGCACCGACTACGCCGATACCGAAGATTACGGCCAGATGCACGTGATTTTTGAAGATGGCACGGTGGCCGATATACTGGCCTCCGACGTCGTGCTGGGGGGTGTTTCGAATTGGATTGAGGTTTTTTGCGGCAATCACCGCACCCGCTGCAATCTCAACCCGACCGATGCGCTCGAAACTTTCGTCCCCGGGGCCGATACTCTGCGCGATGTCTATATTGTGGAGAAATTGCAGCCCAGACAGGGCTGGATGCGGCCTGCGCCCGACGAAGACTGGCAGCACGGTTATCCCCAGGAAATGCAGGATTTCGCGCAAGCCTTCGCCGTGGAGCGCGAGCCGGAGTCGAGTTGGCGGCTGGGCGAAAAGGTCAGCCTGACCCTGGCGGCGGCGTATTTATCAGCCAGCCGCGAGGGGCAAACCGTGGCGATTGAGTAAAGGCCGCAAACCGGCGGCGCATGGCTGCGCCGCCGGCGCGAGTTCTCATTAAGCGGGTTGCGGGCTTTGCGGGGCGACTCCGGTATTGCGTCCGGGTTCGGGCCGCAGCACCTGCTGCGCATCATCGGGCGGAGAAGGCGGCGGCACGTTGACGGCCGGCAGCGGCTTGCCTTCAAGGATCAGCTTGACTTCGTTGGCGTCGAGCACTTCGCGCTCGAGCAGGGCGGCGGCTATTTTATGCAGCGCCTCGCCATTCTCGCTCAGGATCGAGTTAGCTTTCTGGTAGCCTTCGAGCACCAGCCGGCGAACTTCGGAATCAATGCGGATGGCGGTGTCTTCGGAAAAATCCCGATGCTGGGCGATTTCGCGGCCTAGAAAAATCTGCTCTTCTTTCTTGCCGAAGGTGAGGGGGCCGAGGTCGCTCATGCCCCATTCACAGACCATTTTGCGGGCCAGATCGGTGGCTTGCTCGATATCGTTGCCCGCGCCCGTGGTCATGTGATTCATGTACAGCTCTTCGGCCACGCGGCCGCCCATCAAAATGGCCAGGCGGGACTCCAGATAGGTGCGGGAATAGGTGTGCTTGTCGTCGGTGGGCAGTTGCATCGTCACGCCCAGCGCCATGCCGCGGGGAATGATGGTGACTTTATGCAGCGGGTCGGCGTGCGGCATCATGGCCGCCACCAGAGCATGGCCGCCCTCATGATAGGCGGTGTCGCGCTTTTCTTCGTCGCTGATGATCAGCGAACGGCGCTCGGCGCCCATGATGACCTTGTCCTTGGCGCCTTCAAAGTCGTACATGAGCACGGTTTTGCGGTTCTGGCGGGCGGCATTGAGCGCCGCTTCATTAATCAGGTTGGCCAGGTCGGCGCCGCTGAAGCCGGGGGTGCCGCGGGCCAGCACGGTTAAATCCACATCATCGGAGACGGGGATTTTTTTGGCGTGAACGCGCAGGATCTCTTCCCGGCCCTTGACGTCGGGCCGGGGCACCACCACGCGGCGGTCAAACCGGCCGGGGCGCAGCAGAGCGGGGTCGAGAACGTCGGGGCGGTTGGTGGCGGCGATCAGGATCACGCCTTCGTTGCTTTCGAAGCCATCCATTTCCACCAGCAGCTGGTTGAGCGTCTGTTCGCGCTCGTCGTGGCCGCCGCCCAGGCCGGCGCCCCGATGGCGGCCCACGGCGTCAATTTCATCAATGAAGATGATGCAGGGGGCGTTTTTCTTGCCCTGTTCAAACAGGTCGCGCACCCGGCTGGCGCCCACCCCGACGAACATCTCCACAAAGTCGGAGCCGGAAATCGAAAAAAACGGGACGTTGGCTTCGCCCGCGATGGCGCGCGCCAGCAGGGTTTTGCCGGTGCCGGGAGGGCCGATCAGCAGCACCCCCTTGGGGATGCGGCCGCCCAATTTTTGAAACTTCTGCGGCTCCCGCAGAAAGTCTATGATTTCGTGAAGTTCCTGCTTGGCCTCGTCCACTCCCGCCACGTCTTTAAAAGTGATTTTTTTCTGCTGGGTCGAAAGCAGCCGGGCGCGGGATTTGCCGAACGACAGGGCTTTGCTGCCGCCAGTCTGCATTTGGCGCATCATGAATATCCACAGCCCGATCAGGATGATGATGGGCGCGGCATTGAGCAGCAGGTTGAGCCAGGAAGTGTTGGAGGGGGGCTTGATATTGATGATCACGCCCTTGTTTTGCAGGGTTTTATAAAGATCGGGATAGTTGGTGGGAATAATGGTCCGAAAATGCTGATTGCTGGCTTTGAGGGTGCCGTGCACCACGTCCGACGCGATCGTCACCTGCGCCACGTTGCCGGCCTGGGCCTGGCTCATGAATTCCGAGAAGTTCATTTGCTGCACGGCGCTGCCGGAATGGCTGGATTTCACCATTTGCCATAACAGCACCGCGGCGGCGATCAGCACCACCCATAACAGCACAGTCTTTACAGTTGAATTCAAAACGGACCTTCTTTCCCTCTGGCGCCAGCCCAAAGTGGCGCGTGCCCGGAATGCCGGACGCGCGCAGCTGCGGGACATGGATTGACCCGATGGTACTTCCTAATTATATCCGAATGACGCACCGGCCGAATCGCTGGCAAAGCCATGCGTATCCTTCCCTGGATTGGGATCAGATGTGATCCTTACCTTTATCTGGAACGCGGGAGCGGGAATTTTTCGCGCGGGAAGGGGTGGCAGCCTTGAACGCGTCAGGGAAAGCGGTTTTTGACGTAATGGTCAATTGAACCATGCGCGCGCTGACCCGCGCCTGAATGCCTCCCCGGGAGAGTTGGCGCGGCCGGGAAATCCGTGGAGCCTCATAAATCCATTTCTTTAAGGTGTCGAACCAGTCAAAATCGAGTCCGCGCAGATGGCCGCGCCACAGCAACACAGCCTGCCGGATCTGGCGCCGCAGCATCGCGGGTGGCAGCGCAAGCAATTCCGGCGTGGCGGCGCATAGCCCTTCTTGCTCCACGCGCCAAATGCGGCCGGCCAGCGCCGTGGCGCGGGCGACGGCCTCCTGCTCCTCATCGCGCATCATTTCCGCCACGCGCGCCAGGCCGGGCACGAGGGCGGGGTTGAACTCGGCCTGCAATTGCGGAATGAGCTGATGGCGCAGGCGGTTGCGAACCGGCTCCAGGGTGGCGTTCGAGGCATCTTCCCGCCAGGGCTGGTTCAGTTGCCGTAAATATTCGCGCAACTCACGGCGTGCAATGCCCAAAAGCGGACGCAGCAGCCGCAGTCGGGGCGCGGCGCCGGGCCGTTTTGATGCGATGGAATCGGCCGCGTTCAGTTCGGCATCCGGCCAGATGCCGGAAAGGCCGCGCGTGCCGGCGCCGCGCAGCAGGCGCAGCAGGACGGTTTCCGCCTGATCGTCGAGCGTATGTCCGGTCACCACGCCCGCCCATTGCCGGGCGCGGCCAAGCCGGTAAAAGCCGCGCAGCCGCTCCTGCCGCGCCCATTGCTCCAGGTTTTCCCCCGGCTGGCGCGGGCGGGGACGCAGGACGTGGCAGTCAAGTCCCAGGCGCCGGGCCAATGCTCTTACAAACGCCTGTTCCTCGCTCGCTTCGGGACGCAGGCCATGGTTCATGTGCGCCACCGCCAGCGACCAGCCCCATTCCGGCGCCAGGGTGTGTAACAGCCGCAGCAGCGCGACCGAATCCCCGCCGCCCGACACGGCGACTCCCAGCCGCGCGCCGGCGGGCAGCAATTGGGAAGACCGCAGTTGGCTGCGCAGCTTTTGCGTCAGAGCGGAATCAATACGCGCGGGCATGCGGGTTTTAGTATAAGTGCATTCAGCTACTCCAGATCCCGGTATTGCTGCCCGCGTCATCCTATGTCATTTCAAAGCCAGCTTTGGCCGGGGCTCATGCTGATTCAAGCTAAGTTATTAAGAATAAAAAATGAATCTGAGCTGATTCCAGCAGCTCCGCCGCGGCCCTCAAATTGCTGCGTATCCGGACAGCAGCATGGGAGGAGCTTCACGATGACCCGCCCCGGATTCGGTTTCCGCATTTTCATTTCTGCTCTGTTCTGCCTGGCATGGCTGGCGCTGGCCGGCAGTCTTTGCGCTCAGAGTTCCACCACGGGTAGCATCGTCGGAATCGTAACCGATCCCAGCGGAGCGGCGCTGCCCGGCGCCAGCATCCAGTTGCGCAACCTGGGCACCGGCGCCCAGGTCACGGCGCATGCCAATGACCTGGGGCAATATCGTTTTGCCTTGCTGCCGCCGGGCAGCTACCGGGTGACGATTACCGCGGCCGGATTCAGGACGGTGAGCCGCAAGGTGCCTGTCAGCCTCGGGCAAGCCACCACGCTCAACGCCGCGCTGCCCATCACGGCCTCGACCCAGGTGGTGAACGTGACCTCCGAAGCCTCCGTGGTGCAGACCAACAACGCCAATATCTCCACCACTTTTTCCGCGCAGCAGATCGCGCTGACGCCCAACCCCGGCGATGATCTGACCGATATTGCCCAGACGGCTCCAGGCGCGGTGATGAACACCGAAATGGGGTACGGGAACTTTGAATCCTATGGCCTGCCGGCAACCGCAAATTTATTTACCCTCAACGGCGAAGACGACAATGATCCTTTTTTGAATGTCAGCAATTCAGGCGCCACCAACTTATTGCTGGGGCAAAACGAAATCCAGCAGGCCACGGTGGTGAACAACGGCTACTCGGGCCAGTATGGCCGCCTGGCGGGCGCGAACGTGAACTATGTCTCGAAATCGGGCACGAACGGCTGGCATGGCAATGTGAATTATTTATGGAATGGCCGGGTTATGAACAGCAATAACTTTTTCAATAATGCCTCGGCCACGCCGCGCCCCTTTGACAATGTCAATCAATGGGCGGCTTCGCTGGGCGGGCCGATTGTCAAAAACCATAGCTTCTTTTTTGTGGACCAGGAGGGCATTCGCATCGTATTGCCCACCAGCACGCTGGTGAATATCCCCAGTCCGGGGTTCCAGGCCGCCACGCTGGCGAATCTCGCCACCGCCAACCCTTCGGAAATTCCCTTTTATGCCAAAATGTTCAGCCTATATAACAGCGCCGCCGGGGCCGGCGCGGCGGTGCCGTTGGCGGGCAGTTGCGGCGGCTTTAGCCTGCCCACGGGCGGCGACTGCGCCACGCAATTCCGCTCGACCGCGGGAAATTTTACTCACGAATGGCTGCTGGCCGGCCGCTATGACCAGATGCTGGGAGCGAACGACCACGCTTTTTTACGCCTGCAGACCGATCAGGGCGTGCAGGCCACATATACCGATCCCATTAGCCCGGTCTTTAACGCGGTCAGCACCCAGCCTGAATATCAGGGGCAGTTGAATGAAACCCACACGTTTGGCGCGACCTCGGTCAATCAGTTCATCGCCTCGTTCGACTATTACAGCGCCTTATTCCAGCCCGCGAACCTCAGCGCGGCGCTGAGCGCCTTTCCCACCACGCTGGGTTTTTCCGGTGGTGCGTTTCAGCCGCTGGGCGGCGAGGATTTCATCTGGCCGCAGGGGCGCAACGTGACCCAATACCAGTTTGTGGACGATTTTTCGCACCAGGTCGGCAACAGCGATCTGAAATTCGGCGCTGATTTCCGGCGCGACGACGTCAGCGATCATGATTTCGGCTTTTTCCAAAGCGGATACACGCTGGGCGCCGAGTCCCTCGGCGATTTTTACAACGGCGTGGGAACGGCGTTTCTGCAGGCCTTCCCCAGTTCCCTCAACCAGCCGGTCAAGCTCTACAATCTGGGCGCCTACATCGAAGACGACTGGAGCGCGACCCGGGGGTTGAAGCTCGACTTTTCCTTCCGCGTGGATCATAACTCCAACCCGGTTTGTAATCATTTTTGTTTTGCTCATTTGACGGCGCCGTTCACCTCTTTAAGCCACGACCCGTCCATTCCCTATAACCAGGCCATCGTCACTGGCCAGGGAACGGCATTGCCCGGCTATCATCAATGGGACTGGCAGCCTCGGCTGGGCTTCGCCTGGACACCCTTCGCCCAGCCCGATTTCGTGCTGCGCGGCGGTTTTGGCCTATTTGCCAGCATTTTGCCGGCTTCGGTGGCCGACAGCCTGGCGGCCAATGCCCCGCTGGATAACTCTTTTGTCGTCACCGGCGCGCCCCTGGCCCCTGGCACGGCGGGGAACATGTTCAGCAGCGCGGCGGCGGATAATGCCGCCTTTTTAAGCGGCTTTAACAGCGGCGGCACCCTGGCCTCGATTTCGGCTTCCACGCCGGGCTTTTCGCCGCCCAATTTTTTCACCCCCGGCGCCAACCCCTACGATGCCCGCTATTATGAATGGAATCTCGAAATCCAGGGCGCTTTCAGCACCAATACCAGCTATAGCATCGATTATGTCGGCAACCACGGCATCGGAATTCCGGTGCAGAACAACGGGGTCAATGCCTATTGCGCTCCCTCTATTTGCCCCGGCGGCTTTGCGGGTCTGCCCGCGGCCGCGCCCGATGCCCGCTTCGGCACGGTGACGCAGCTCGAAACCATGGGGGTCAGCAACTTTAATGGTGTGACTTACAGCCTGCAGCATCGCTTTACCCATGGGTTTTCCCTGCAGGGCAGCTATACCTATGGCCATGCCCTCGACGACATCTCCAACGGCGGCTTTTTGCAGTTCAATCTCGGCACCAACAGCAGCATTCTGTTTCCGCAGGATCCTTACAACTTCAAGCGCTATAACTACGGGAATGCCGATTACAACGTGACCCAGAACTTTAGCATGAGCTATCTGTGGACTCTGCCCTTCAACTCCCTGCGGCATTGGGGGCCGAGTGAATTGTGGCGCGGCTGGACGGTTTCCGGCACATTGTTTGCCCACACTCCGCTTCCGTTGACCGTGATTGACAGTGCCGCCACCGGCGTGCTGGCGGGACAAAATTACGGCGGCGCCTTGTTTGCCAACTGGAAAGGCGGCTTCCAGCCGGGCTGCTCGGTCAGCTCCGTCTATACCGATTCTCCCGCCGCCCCCTGTCTGCTGACTTCGCAGTTTTCGCCCAGCCCGGTGACCGCGACTGGCCTGGCTCCGGGCGCGGGTTTCGGCAATCAGATGCGCAATCAGTTTCTGGGCGCGGATTTTTTTGATACCGATATGATGTTGCTGAAAAATACTCAGATTCCCGGCTGGGAACAGGGAGAGCTGGGCATAGGCGTCCAGGCGTTTAATCTCTTCAATCACCCCAATTTCGACCAGCCGGTGGCCGATATCGCAAATCCGAACTTCGGGACCATTGTCCGCACCGCCAACGTGCCGACGAGCGTGCTGGGGTCGTTTTTGGGCGGCGATGCTTCACCGCGGATTATTCAGATCACAGCCCGGCTGACTTTTTAATGACCACTCGGCGCCGCGGGACAGGAATCGGCCTGGCTCGCGGTGCCTGTTTATGCCACTCCTGTGGCTTCCAATACTGCCGCTAAAAATTTACCTGCGTTGCCGCTACTTTTTTCAGGGTGCCGGGTTGAGTCAAACAGTCAGCCGTCTGTACGGTCTTGATCTTCGGCAATTTAGCTGGCGGTTGTGAGTTTGGAAACTCAGTTGCAGAGTTGTGTCTGAATTGGCAATAACGGGCCAAACCCAATTGGGAGGAGATTGGTATGTTGCGCATAAAACTTGGCTTGGCGGGCATTCTGCTCGCGATTTTCGGTTTGGCCGCCTGCGGCGGCGGCGCGTCCGCCGGCAGCCCTGGAAGCAGCGGCAATGGCAGCGCCTATTCGGCGCCGATGATGGTCTCGGCCGGCGACGCACCGTTGAGCAATGTGATCACGGCCGATGTTACGGTGTCTTCGGTAAGCCTGACCAACAGCGCCGGCCAGCAGGTGCAGGTATTGGCCAAACCGCAGACAATTGAGCTGGCCAGCCTGGTGGGAGTGCGGCAGCCTTTGCATCTGGGCAACGTTCCCGGCGGGGCCTATAACGCAGTCACCGTGACCGTCACCGGAGCCAGTATTGTGTATATTGACCCCACCACGGGAGCGGCGGTCTCGGCCAATGCCACGATTCAAAACGGCACGGTCAGCGTGGCCCTCAACCCGACGCTGACGGTAGATAGTGACGATGGCCTGCAGTTGCACATTGATTTCAATCTGGCGCAATCGCTGAGTATTTCCGGCTCCAGCGTCATCTTCACACCGGCCATTCGCGCCGCCTGGGGCAAAGTGAAAGATCTTTCCGATGTGGAACGGCATGTGCGCGTGGTGGGCAGCGTGACGGCGGTCAGCGCTTCTTCCATCACGGTGCAGGCGGGCAGCTCCAATGCCACCTGGGCTTTTGTGGTGAATAACCAGACCCAATTCAATGCCGGACTCTCGATTGCCCAGATTCAGGTGGGTTCGGTCGCGCTGGTGCGGGGCACGGTGCGGCAGGATGGCAGCCTGGTGGCGCGGCATATCAGCTCATTGCTGGATGGGCAGGTGGAGAACCAGTCGGAGCTGGCGGCGGTGGGGGTGGTGGCCTCGGCCACGACCGATGCCACTGGCGCCGTGACTTCTTTTGAATTCGCGGTGCGCTATGGCTTTGGCAGCGGCACGTTTGGCGATTTGTTGAACGTAGCGGTCAACTCAACCACCATCTACAGCGTGGGCGACGAAGCGCAGTCGCTGGGCATAAGCGCCACGGCCTTCAACAACGCCGAAATTTTTCCCGGCCAGTCACTGCTGCTGATCGGGATCTATAACGGCAATAACGCGCTGACCGCGCAGGAGCTGCGGCTGGCGGGCGAAGGCGCGCATGGAACCCTGGCCGCCGCGGTGCAGGGCTCGAATCCGAACTATTCCTTTACCCTCCAGTTGCCGGCCTGGTCGTATCTGACTCTGCTGGAGAAGCTCGGAACCGTCGGCGTGACCACAAATTCCAATACTGAATTTGGCGATCAGCTCAATGCCGACAGCTTCGGGTCCACGCCGGTGGGCACGCCGCTGACGGTGCGCGGTTATCTGCTCGAATCAGGCAGCGGGCAGTTCAGCTTCTATGCCTCGCATCTGAACCAGACTGAACCGCCGGAGCAGCCGGAGAACGGATCGTAAAAACTGTTGTTCAGTCTCGCATGCGTAATACCGGAAGGCCCCCCGGCCTTCCGGTTTCTTTTAGCCGCTTGCTATTCTGAATATCTATGTCATTCAAGATTTGCCTCTTGCCGGGCGACGGCATTGGCCCGGAAGTGACCGCGGCCGCCGTCAGCGTATTGGAGCGGGCCGCGGCGCGGCATCATTTTGCTTTCACCACGGCGGAATATCCCATCGGCGGCGTGGCGTTGCGCGCCTCCGGCTCGCCTTTTCCCGATGCCACCCGCCAGGCGGTTTTGGCCGCGGATGCGGTTCTGCTGGGCGCGGTGGGCGCGCCGGAATTTGACCGCGAACCGCCGGCGCGCAAACCCGAAACCGGGCTGCTGCAGCTGCGCCAGGCGCTGGGCGGCTTTGCCAATCTGCGGCCGGTCATGCGCTACCCCAATGCCGGCAGCACCCCGCTGAAAGATGAAATTGTCGCCGGCGCGGACTTCATCGTGGTGCGCGAGCTGACGGGGGGAATTTATTTTGGCCAGCCCCGCGGCTTCGCTCCCGGGCGCCAGTCGGCGCATAACACCATGGTGTACAGCGTGGAGGAAATCGAGCGCGTGGCCCGGGTCGCCTTCGGGCTGGCGGCGGAACGGCGCGGCAAGCTGACCAGCGTGGATAAGGCCAATGTGCTGGAAGTCAGCCAGCTCTGGCGGGAAACCGTCATCCGGGTGGCCGCCGATTACCCCCAGGTCAAATTGGATCATCTCTATATAGATAACGCCGCCATGCAGATTCTGCTGCGGCCGCGCGACTTCGATGTGCTGCTCACCGGCAACCTGTTTGGCGACATCCTGAGTGATGAGGCCGGCGTGCTGGCCGGCTCGCTCGGCCTGCTGCCCTCGGCCTCGATCGGCGGGCGGGTGGGACTTTACGAGCCGGTGCATGGCTCGGCGCCGGATCTGGCCGGTCAGGATGTCGCTAACCCGCTGGGCGCGATCTTGTCGGCGGCGCTGCTGTTGCGCTATTCGCTGCGGCAGCCGGCGGCGGCCCGGGCCATCGAAGCGGCGGTGGCGCGAACCCTGGCTGATGGCCTGCGCACCCGCGATATTGCCGGCGCCGGACCCCGCCTGGGGTGCCGGGCGATGGCGGCGGCGGTGATTGAGCGGCTGGCCGGATAATCCGGCGGCCGGAACGGCTGGCCGGAATATACAGGTTTTTGCCCCGCTCTGAACTGTAATGCTATAATACTGACTCTAGAGTCAGTATTATGACCAGAGCGCAAAATAGCCGCAAAACCCGCCGCGAAGTGCTGGCCGAGTTCCGCGGCGGTGAAATTCTGGCGGCGGCGCGCCGGGTCTTTGCCCGCCGCGGCTTTGACGCGGCCACGCTCGAGGAAGTGGCCCAGGAAGCCGGCATTGCCAAAGGCACCCTCTATCTGTATTTTCCCAGCAAGGAAGAAATCTTCTGGGCGGCGGTGCGGGAGCGCATGCTGGAACTGCGCCAGCGCGCCCAGGCGGCTATGCGCCAGGCCGAGGGCGTTCAAGCCCGCGTGCGCGCCGCCATTGCGGTGCGGGGCGAGCTGATGCGCTCCGATACCGAGTTCATGCGCATCTATCTCACCGAGTTTGGCCATCTCTGCGCCCACCCCACCCGTCATCGCAAACCCTTTCGCGAACTCTATCTGGCCATGGCCCGCGACCTGGCCGATGTTCTCGAAGACGGCATGCGGGCCGGCGAGCTGCGCCCCGGGCCGCCCCTGGAGCTTGCCCTGACGCTGCAGTTTCTGATGCGCGACTGTTTCACTGCCCGCTACATGGGCGTCTTCGCGGATGATGGCCTGAATCTGGAAAATTTTGTCTTTGAATTGTTCTGGCATGGCGTCCGGCCCCAGTCCGCCCCGCCGCGGCCAGTGAAAAAGCCGGCGGCCGCGCCGCGGCGCATGCGAAAAACGAGGTGAGGACGATGCGAAATCCATGGCGAAAGATTGGGATGCTGGCCGGCATGGGACTGGCGGCTGTCACGGCCGCGGCCCAAGGCGTGCCGGCGCTTCCCGCCCTGCCCGCCCCGCCGCCGCTGGCGCAGGTGGGGGGCAGGGAACTGGCGGGCGGGGTGGTGCGGGGCGCGGTTTCGGCGCGGCCCTTGCGTCTGACTCTGGGCCAGGCGATCACGCGCGGACTGCAAGCCAATCTGGCGGCTTTATTAGGCGCCTCCAATGTGCGCGAAGCCGAGGCCACGCATCTGGCCGCGCTCTCCGCCCTGCTGCCGCAGGTGCAGGCCAGCGCCTATGATCTGCGCCAGAAAATCAGCCTCGCGACCATCGGCCTGAATTTTCCCGGAGTGCCGCTCATTGTGGGGCCGTTCAATGTGGCCGATGCGCGCGCCTATCTGCATGAAAACCTGATCAATCTTTCGGCCATTCAGGACTTTCGCGCCGCCAATGCGGGACAAAAATCCGTGCGGCTCAGCTATGCCCAGATTCGCAATCTGGTGGTCGAAGCGGTCAGCCATCAATATCTGCTGACCCTGGCGGATGCCAGCCAGGTCGTCGCCATCCGCGCGCAAGTCAGGACCGCGCGGACCGCCGAACAGCAGGCCCGCGACCGCCTGCGCGCGGGCACCATCTCGCGCCTGGATCTGGTGCGGGCCGAGGTGGAGCTGGCGTCCGAGCGGCAGCGGCTGATCACCGCCCGCAACGCGCTGGCGCAGCAGAAGCTGGCGCTGGCGCGCGCGATCGGGCTGCCCCAGGCGCAGATATTTCGCCTGGTCTCAGCATTACCCAACACGCCGGCGCCCAAATTCACCCAGGCGCAGGTGGTGCGCGCGGCCTGGGCGCAGCGGCCCGATCTGCAAGCCGCGCTGGCGCTCGTGCGCTCCGATCAGCTGCAGGTTGCGGCGGCTGCCGACCAGCGCTGGCCGCGGCTCTCGCTGGATGCCAACTACGGAACCATCGGCCATACCTTCACCCGCAATCACCCCACCTATGCGGTGGAAGGGGAATTGCAGATGCCGATTTTCACCGGCGGCCGCATCCGGGCCCAGGTCGCCGTGGCGCGGGCCAGCCTGCGCGCCGCGGAAGACCGGCTGGCTGACCTGCGGGCCCAGGCGGCGCAGCAGGCGCGCGACGCCTGGCTCAATGTGCGCGCCCTGCGCCGGCAGGTGAAAGTTGCCCGCCAGTCGCGCAGTTTGGCGCGCCAGGAGCTGACGCTGGCCCGCGACCGGTTTCGCGCCGGCCTGGGCGACAATCTGGAAGAAATTCAGGCGCAGCAGCAGTTGGCGTTGGCCAATCACAACTACATCCAGAGCCTCTACGTGTTCAATCTGGCCAAGATCAGCCTGGCGGCCGCTCTGGGCGTGGCCGCCGCGCAGTGGCGCCAGTATCTGGAAGGAACCCATTAGGCAGACTTTGCTGATTGATTTGTACGGGAGCGATCAGGAGATTGAATATGTCCACTTCCCTAGTCACGCCTTCGGGCGAACCCCCTGCCGGCGATAACCGGCGGCGCCGCAATCTCATCATTGCCGCCGTAATGGTGATCGTACTGCTGGGATTCGGCTTTTGGCTGTACCAGCTCCATAAAGAGAGCACGGATGACGCTCAGGTGGAAGGCCATTTGCAGTCCATTGCGCCGCGCGTCGCCGGTACGGTCATCGAAGTTGACGTGCTGGAAAATCAGATTGTGCATCGTGGCCAGGTGCTGTTCCGGCTCGATCCGCGCCCCTTTCAGGACGCCTTGCGCCAGTCGCAGGCCCTGTTGGCGCGCGCCCAGGCGCAGGCCGTGGGTGCGCACAGCAATATCCCGGTATCCCAGGCCACGACGGGAGGCGGGTTGAGCGCGGCCCGGGCCGGCCTCGCCACCGCGCGGGCCAATCAGCTGCTGGCCCGCCAGCAGCTCATGACCGCGCGCGCCCAGCTGAGCAGTGCTCTGGCCAACCAGGTCCGGGCGCGGGCGGACGCGCGCAAAGCCGCTCACGACCGCCGGCGCTACGCCTTGCTGGCGAAAAAGCAGGAAATCAGCCGCGAGCGCTATGACGCCGTGCGCACGGCTGCGATCGCGGCGGCGGCCCAGGCCCGCGCCGCCGCTGCCGCCGTGCGGGCTGCCCGCTACGGCGTGGCTGGCGCGGGGGCCGCGGTTCAGGCCGCCGCCAGTCGCACCGCGGCCGCCCGCGCCCAGGTGCGCGCC
>JAKAZV010000061.1 GCA_021826505.1 Acidobacteriota bacterium
TCCTGCCAGCAGCCACAGCCAGCTTTTGCGTTCGCGGCGCCCGGCCCGCGTTACCAGCAGCCCGATGCCCGCCAGCGCCAGCAGCGCGGCCAGCGGCCCCGGCCCCATTCCATCCGGCGCCAGTTGGCTTAAAAAATACGTCATTCCATGCATCAGGGCGAAGCTATGCCCGATGTAGCCCAGCGTTTTTGCGCTCAGGCTGCCCTGCGCCCGCGCCAGCGGCATTTGCAAAAGCCAGCGTTGCCCGGCGGCAAAGGCCAGTGCCGCCAGCAGCGGAATCAGCAGACTCCCGGCCCATCTTCCGCGCGCCCGCCCCGCCGGCGGCCGCAACAGCCAGCGCAAAAAGCCTTCGTCCCCATTGCCGCCGGCTTGCGAAAGTTGCCAGGCGGTGACCGGATAGGCCGGCAGTAACAGCAGCGCATCGCCGCGCACGAGCATGGCCGCCGCCATGGTCAGCCAGCTTGCGGCGGCGGCAAGCAGAAATTTTTTAGGGGCATCCGTTCGCAGGGCCCGCGTCCACAGCCACAGCGCCGCCAATGCCAGCGCCGTCATCACCGCCTGGGGATGCGGCTCGATGCCCAGCCACCAGCAGCCGGGACTGAACAGCCACAGCAGCGCCGCCGCCAGCGCCGGCAGCGGCTCCAGCCAGTTGCGTCCCAGGCCATACGCCAGCCCGCCCATGGCGGCGAAGGCGATCACGCTTGCGCCCGTCATCCAGGCCGCATACCCCGCGGCTGGAATATGCAAGCCATGCAGCCCGGCGGCAAAAAATGCGTAATATCCCGGCGACAGAGTGCGGTCGTAGATGCGGCCGGACGCCGGCCCGAAATGAATCCAGCGCCAGAGGCCGAAAACATAGCGCGCGCTGTCGCCCTCGCCCAGATGCGAGCTGACCAGCGGCAGCGTCGCTGCCAGCGCCAGGGCAATCAGCAGCAGGGGGAAAACAATCCGGAAAATGTCACTGGATCTATAGCGGTCAGGCCAGCGGCGGTGAATCTGCGTGAAAGCTGGTGAATCCACCCGGAAGTGCTCCCGCGAGGGTAGGAATCGAAGCTCGCGCACCCTGTTGCATCAGCGTGGAACGTCATCCATGCTGTCAAAGGATCACGCACAGGGATAAGCATCGCATAGCAGCGTTGGAGCATACTTTTGACAAAACCTTATGAATCCGAGGTTTTATGTTCATACCCGGCAAGAAGGCTGAGTGTGATTCCAAGCGGTGCGGGTTGGTTGCCGGCAGAGTTCACGCTCGATCGGCCGTGAACACTATTCCATGGCCAGAAACCAAGGCATACAAAAAATACAACTGGAAAAACTTAAAATTCCAAAACCATCCTGCCATCCTACCCCTTGACACTTAAAGCTTTTAGAATCAATGAGAATTAGGGGCAGGATAGATTGGAATCATCCTGCCAGCATCCTGCCCTCTTTAGTAAAATTTTCTGCATTTTTTTCCCTGGGGGCGGGATGGACAGATACTTTTGGATTTTTTGAAAATTCCTGGTAATTTTGCGCGAATTGGTTCTTGCCTCGGGAGGAGCGTCTGGAGCCTGATCATTGGCGCTGAAGTTGGCATAAAAGCTGGCCCGCCGCTATTCTGTCTCCATCGCTGAGCGGCGGACCACGAGTCCACCATTTTAAAGATATTAAAGCCGTGTCGAGTGGGAAGGACGGGGTTGCCTGTTAGGTCCCGGCCCACCGCCGTCGAACGATGCGGAGCGCTCAGGGAGAAGCGAGCAGAGCCAGGCGGAACCCGCGAGGCGACCGGAATGTACACCGATGTACCTGAGGATCGCCGAGCGGGTTCCAACGCCGCTATGCGATGCTTATCTCTGAGCGTGATCGTTCTTCCCGTGCCAACCTCCGCTGCGTCCTCCGCATCCACGCGCGATCCCGCTCGCTCGCCGCGCCGCGCCGGCATCGGGTTCTGGGGCCTGGTGGCGCTGACATTTTTCACCGTCAGCGGTGGCGCCTATGGCCTGGAGCCGGTGATTGGCGGCGTGGGCGCCGTGGCTGGCCTGGCGCTGATTATATTGATCCCGATTTTCTGGTCGCTGCCGACGGCCCTGGCGGTGGGCGAAATGTCGGCCATGTATCCGCTGCGCGGCGGCTATTTCCACTGGGTCCGCATCGCGCTGGGCGACTTCTGGGGATTTCTCGAGGGCTGGTGGAGCTGGATGTTCACCTTTGTGGATATGGCCCTCTACCCCGTGCTCTGCGGCGATATTCTGGCGCAGATCTGGCCCCTGCTCACCGGCCACACTCTGAATTCCCTGGCTCGCATCGGTTTTATTCTGGGCTTTATCTGGCTGGCCGCGCTCATCAACGCCGCAGGCGCGCGCTGGGTCGCGGGCTATTCATTATTCGCCATGGTTGTGGTGCTGGCCCCGTTTGTGGCTTTTATCCTGTCCGCCTGGCTCCGCGCCCATCCCCATGCCGGCGCCATCTCCACGCCTGTGAAGCTGGTTCACGGCGGCTGGGGCCTGGCTTTGGCGGCGGTGCTATGGAATTACACCGGCTGGGACAATGTCGCTACCTTCGCGCCCCAGGTCCAGCGCCCCGAGCGCACTTATCCCCGGGCATTATTGGCCACGCTGGGGCTGATTGTTGTCGCTTATGTCGTGCCGGTGCTGGCCGGGCTGCATCTGAACCCGGTCACCGCCGACTGGAGCGACGGTTATTTTGTGCGGCTGGGCGCGCTCGCCTGGGGGCCCTGGCTGAGCCTGACCATGGCTATCACCGCCGTGCTCAGCGCCTGGGCGCAATACACCAGCCAGGTTCTGTACGTCATGCAATTGCCGGTGGAGTTGGCGGCCGCGGGGTATCTGCCCCGCGCCCTGGCCCGCGCCGATGCCCGCCAGGTTCCCTGGCGGGCGCTGTGGCTCTCAACCCTGCTCTACAGCCTTTTCGCCCTGGCCTCTTTCGGCCGTTTGCTGGTGGCCGACCTGCTTTTGTATTTTGCCGGATTGAGTCTCGAATTCATTGCCCTGCTGGTCTTGCGCCGCCGGTCGCCCCAGACGCCGCGTCCGTTTCGCGCCGCGCGCTCCTGGCCGGGGTTGATTTTGATATGTCTCTCGCCTCTGCTGGTGGGTGGCATCAGCGTTTATTTTTCCGCCCGCCACTCCCCCGCGTTTGCCGCGATAGGGGTTGCGTTGCTGTTCACCGGGCCTGTCTGGTTTTTCCTCGTTCGCCGCCGCTCAAAATTCATTTCGGCTTAAGCTGCCCAGCGCCCACCCGGCATTATTTACACAGCCGCTGCCATAAAGGCAGGAACCAACAGCCATGGAACAGCAACTTTTTCCATGGTTTGGGGTTTGCGGCCAATAGGCAGTAAAATTGCTCTACTTTTGACGGCATGAGCGGTATAAGGAGCTGATTTATGAAAAAGATGCGGTTGCGTTGGCTGGCTATTCCATTGCTCATGGTTGTCGCGCCCCTGGCCCTGCGCCAGGCAGCTTCGGCGCAGGTTTTCGTTAGCTTTGGCATCAACATCGGCCCGCCGGCGCTGCCGGTGTATGTGCAGCCGCCTTGTCCGGGTCCGGATTTGATCTGGCAGCCCGGTTACTGGGCCTGGAGTCCGGGTGGCTATTACTGGGTCCCGGGCGCCTGGGTTGCCGCGCCCGAGCCTGGTCTGTTATGGACTCCGGGCTGGTGGGGTTGGCGCGACGACGCCTACTACTGGCATCCCGGATACTGGGGGCCCCGCGTGGGCTTTTACGGCGGCATCAACTACGGCTTCGGCTATTTTGGCGTGGGTTATGTGGGCGGATACTGGGATCACGACCGCTTCCGTTATAACCGCGCCGTGGATCGCCTCGGCCCCGAGGCCGATCATTATGGCTATTACCGGGGGGTCAACCCGGCGTGGTTCCACGGTTCACGCGCCAGCTTCAACGGTCCGGGCGGCATCCGCGCCCGCGCCAACCGGGAGCAGTTGCAGGCCGCCCGCGAGCGCCGCTTTGGCGCCACGCGCGAGCAGATGCGGCAGGTGACGATGGCCCGCAGCCAGCGCTCGCTGCGCGCGAATTTCAACCATGGCCGCCCGCCCATCGCCGCCACAGTCCGTCCCGGCCAGTTCCGGGGCGGGCCACAGCGCTTTGCCGCGCCCCGGCGCGGGCCGCAGCCCAATCGCGGCAACTGGCGCAGCTTCAACCGCGGCCCGGCCCGACAGGCGCGGCCGCAGTCCGGCCCCGCCCGCGGCCGCGCGTATCGCCCGGCACCCCGCGGCCGTGCGTATCGCTCGGCGCCGCGCGGACAATATAGCCGGCCCATGTACCGGCAACGCTCGCCACGCCGGCCGGTGCGGCAGCAATATCAATACCGCCGCGCTCCGCGGCGCATGGCCCGGCGCCCGGCGCCGCGCCGCATGCAGCGCTCCGCGCCCCGGCGCGGACGCTCAGCAGCGCCGCAGCGCCGCGGTCATGGTCGGCCGCCGCATCGGCATGGCCGTGGTTTTGGCCGCCGTTAATGAAGGATCAGGAACCTATGGAGGTTAAAAGCTCAGCCGGAGAAAATCCGGCTGAGCTTTTTTCTTCTGTCACAATCATGTTCTATGCCGTCTGGAAGTGGGCAGAATCCATCCACGCTGGCCTGGGATCAGGGCGCGGTCTGGCATCCCTATACGCAAATGCTCAACGCTCCTCCGCCCCTGCCCATTGCGCGGGGCGAAGGCGCCTGGCTGATCGCCGAAGACGGCCGGCGTTACCTCGACGCCATTGCTTCCTGGTGGGTCACGCTGCACGGCCATGCCGAACCGGCGATCGTGAACGCCATTGCCCGTCAGGCGGAGGCATTGGAGCAGGTGATCTTCGCCGGCTGCACCCATCGCCCGGCGGCCGAGCTGGCGGCGCGGCTGACCGAAATTTTGCCCGCCGGACTGAGCCGGGTATTTTATTCCGATAACGGTTCCACCGCCGTCGAGGTGGCGCTCAAGCTGGCGCTGCAATACTGGCGGCTGCGCCAGGAGCCGGCGCGCACCCGTTTTGTCACGCTGGAGCATGCCTACCATGGCGACACCGCCGCCGCCATGTCGGTCAGCGAGCCCTCGTATTTCACCGCCGCTTTCGAGCCGCTGCTGTTTTCCGTGCTGCGCGCCCCCGCGGCGTATTGTTATCGCTGCCCCGTGGGCCTGCGGCGCGAATCCTGCAATATAGATTGCCTGGCGCCGCTGGAAACCCTGCTGGCGGCAAATGCCGGCCAGATCGCCGCCGTATTGGTCGAGCCTTTGTTGCAGGGCGCGGGCGGCATGATCGTGCACCCGCGTGAATTCTTAACCGGCGTGCGCCGTTTATGCGATCAATATGGCGTGCTGCTCATCGCCGATGAAGTCCTGACCGGCTTCGGCCGCACCGGCGCCATGTTTGCCTGCGAGCTGGCCGGCATTGCTCCCGACATCATCTGTCTTTCCAAAGGCCTGACCGGGGGCTTTCTGCCCATGGCCGCCACCGTGGCCACGGAGGCGATTTACCAGGCTTTTCTCAGCCCCGATCGCGGCCGCGCCTTTTTTCACGGCCATTCCTTCACCGCCAACCCGCTCGGCTGCGCCGCGGCCTTGGCCAGTCTGCAAATTTTTCACGATGAACCGGTCCTGCGGCGGGTCGGGCAAATCGGCGCGATTCACCAGGAAAGATTGCGGGCGCTGCGCGGGCATGCCCGGGTGGGCGACTTTCGCCGGATCGGCGCCGTCGCCGCGGTCGAATTAAAGCAGGATCAATATGACTATCTTTCCGATTGCGCCCCCCGGCTGCGCCAGTATTATCTGGACCGCGGGGTTTTGCTGCGCCCGCTGGGCAATGTCATTTATGTCCTGCCGCCGTATCGCATCACGGACGGCGAACTCCACCAGGTCTGGGACGTCATCACCCAAAGCCTGGATTGGCTGGACTGACAATCGCGCCGCGGTGGAATCCGAATTTTGAGAGGGATTTGGATGAAGATCGAAGTCCGCGCCCATCCCGGTTCAAAGAAACAGGCCGTCATGGTGACGGGAGAAAACTGTTTGGAAGTCTGGCTTCATGCTCCCGCCGCGGACGGCAAGGCCAATGCGGCTTTGCACCGCCTGTTGGCCGATCATTTCTCTCTGCCGCTCTCGTGCGTCCGCCTGGTGCATGGCGCCGGCTCGCGCCGCAAGCTTTTTGAAATCAGCCATTGATCATGGCGCTTGTATTGCTTAAAAGTAAAATCCAACCGTGCCTGTGCTGCCCGCAGACGTCAGCCTTTCCAATGGGGAAACCGGGTCTGGCAATTATTGCCGAAAGTAAACGAATTGAAGGTCACACCCGGCGCGGTGGGAAACAACTGCACGCGATGCTCGCCAAAGCCGGGGTTGGCGGTCAGGTAATAGAGCCGCGCGGTATGAATTTGTAAATAGCTGTGGCCGCGCCGGTCCCATTTCACATCCACGCCGGCATTCTGGCGCGTGAGATCGCGTCCATCCTGGCGGATATACACCCGCTCCGGATGTCCATGCGCCACGTTGATTACCGCATAGAGCTGGCGGGCGTGATAGCGCATTTCCAGCTCGCCCGTGGCCTTGCCCAGCGCCGCCGTGGAGGCCTGGCTGGCTGGTGTTTTGCGCGGTTGGCCGCGGAAAATCATGCCGTTGCGGTCGCTTTCCCAGCGCCCGTTGAGCACCGCCCGCCCATCCGACACATGCGCCGGCAAATGGTAAAAGAGCGTATGTCCGTTATGATAGCCTTGGCGGTTGGCCAGCACTCCGCGCCCGAACCAGTTGCCGATATACATTTCTTCGGTGGGAATGCCGCACCCCGGCGCATATGCGAAAGGCTCGGATTTGATCTTGAGTTGCGCGGGAAATTTCAGCCCTGGGTGCGCCTCGCGCAGCAGCTTTCGGATTTTTCCCTCCAGCCATCCGTCATGGCCCTCGCCCACCACGTTATAGCGCAGCCGGCCCCGGGCATCAATCAGAAAGCGGTTGGGCCAGCTTTGGTTGTGATAAGCCGACCAGATCTGAAACCAGTCATCCACCACCACGGGGTAATTGATATGAAACCGCCGCACCGCTTTGCGCACATTTTCCGTCCGCGTGGTGCCGAACGATAATCGTGCCGCCGCCAGCGGGTCCCGTTCCACCCGGCGCGCGTCCCGGCCGGTATAGGCAATATCGAATTCCGGGTCATGCACGCCGATGATGGTGAAGCCATATTTGTGATATTCCCGGTACCAGCGTTCGTTGGTGGCCAGCGTCCGGATGCAGTTGATGCAGGTATATTCCCAGAAATCAATCAGCACCACCTGCCCATACAGCCGTCGCATGGTCAGAGGCTGGGAATGGATCCAGGTCGTGCCGGAAACATGCGCGCCCGGAGGAGGAAACTCCGGCGCCCGCACCGGCGGCGCAAATGAGCTCTGCGCCCATGCCGCGCTCAGCAGTCCCGCATAGACCGCCGCTTCCGCCAGCCGGCGCCGTAAGTGTCGTGATTTCAGGATCATGGCGCTCATCCGATGATTGGCCGGAGCAAGAAGCTACAATATCCGCGTTCTCAACTAGAAGCGTCCCGTGGGCGACGCGGGCGGCGGCTTCCATGCGGAATATAATCAAATCATATCGGGTATTGCGCCTTCGGGGTAATCAGCCATGAAACGCATCTTCGCATGGGCCGGATTCCTGTTTTTATGCTCGGGACTGGCCGCCTCTTCCGCCTGGGGTCAGAGCCTGAAAAGCCTGAGAAATCTCAGCACCATCGGCCATCGCGGGGTGGGCAAAGGGCTGGATTTTTATTCGCTGCAAAAGGAAATCGCGCTTGGCAAAATGCTGGCCAAGCAGGTCACCAGCACCGCCCGCGTGCTGCACGACCCGCAGATTGATGAATACGTGAACCGGGTGGCGCAAAACCTGGTGCGCCACTCCGACGCGCATGTGCCCTTCACGGTCTATGTGCTGCAGTCGCCGCAGATCAACGCCGAGGCCTTGCCGGGCGGCTATTTTTTCATCGACACCGGCCTGATTCTCGCCGCCAGCAATGAAGCGGAGATGGCCGGCGTCATGGCCCACGAAATCGCGCACGTCGCCAATCGCGACGGCACCCGCCAGATGACCAAGGCGCAACTGATCAACTACGCCACGCTGCCGCTCTGGTTCGTCGGCGGCATCGGCGGCTTCGCCGGCCGCACTCTGGCCGGGCTGGCCATCCCCCTCTCGTTTTTAAAATTCTCACGCACCGACGAGCGCCGGGCTGATTTTCTGGGCGTCGAATATATGTATGAAACCGGCTATGATCCCCATGCCTTCGCCCGCCTATTCCAGGAAATCCATGCCCGCAGCAAGCATCATCCCGGCTTGATCGCCCGCGCCTTTGAAACTCATCCTCCGACTCCCAACCGCATCAAAATGGTGGACCGTGAAATCCATGATGTGCTGCCGCCCCGCCGGCATTACATTCTGGATACCTCCGATTTTGAACACATGAAAGCCCGGCTGGCCGCGTTGGAAAGCGAATACCGCATGACCCATGCCGTCCATGGCGGCAATCGGCCCAGCCTGGAGCATCCGGAACGGGGTCCCGGCCAGCAGCACCGGCCCATCCTGAAACGCCGCCCCAATTAAACATCCCGGGCTGACTGTGCTGATAGTGGCGCCCCACGAGTCCACCCACTCAGGGAGAAGCGAGCCGAGCTGAGCGGGTTCCAACACCGCTATGCGATGCTTATCTCTGAGCGTGATCCGGATTATTTAAATATTGCTCCTGCGTGACCGGCTCCATCCACTCCACTACCTGGCCATCTTTTCGCTCCTGGATGGCGATATGGGTCATGGCCGCGGTGGGTGAAGCGCCATGCCAATGTTTTTCGCCGGGAGCAAACCAGACCACATCGCCGGGCAGAATTTCTTCCACCGGGCCGCCTTCCCGCTGCGCCCGGCCGCGGCCGGCGGTCACGATCAGCATTTGCCCCAGCGGATGGCGATGCCAGTTGGTTCGCGCGCCCGGCTCAAATGTTACGCTCGCGCCCTGGATGAGCGCCGGCTCGGGCGCCTGAATCAATGGGTCAATCCGCACCGTTCCCGTAAACCAATCCGCCGGACCGCGGCTGGAAGCTTGTGTGCCCGCACGCTGAATGTTCATGAAGTTTCTCCCGCCTCTTTTGCTTTCGCTACACTTATTATTTCCCGGAAGCCAATATGCGCATCTCCAAAATCAACTCCACGCACGCGCCGGAAGAACTCAAAGCCATCTATGACCGCTGGTTTCAGCAGCGCGGCAATGTGCCCAACATGTTCCGCGTCATGGCCCACCGGCCGCAGTTGCTGCAGACCATGGAAGCACATATGCGCTGCGTGCTGGGAGAGGGGGCCGTCAGCACGCGGCTGAAAGAGCTGGTCGCGGTGCGGGTTTCGCAAATGAACCAGTGCGACTATTGACTGGCCTCGCATACCGCCTTGGCAAGGCGGCTGGGCTGGGCGCAGGAAATTCTCGGCGGCATGGAAAGGGGCGAAAGTTCCGGACTGAGCGAAGCTGAGAAAGCGGCCGTGCGGATGGCCGAAACCATGACCCGCGATGCGCGCGCGGTGGATGATGAGCTGTTCAGCGAGCTGCGCCGGCATTTTGATGAAGGCCAGCTCGTGGAGCTGGCCGCCGTGATCGGGCTGTTTAACTATTTCAACCGCTTCAACGATTTTTTTCAGATGGAGCCGACGCCGCCGGGGGACCGCTGAGGCCCAGCCCGCGCAGCACGGCTTCCAGCAGCGTATTTTCCTCTTCCGGCAAAATCGTCCGCAGATCGAGCAGCAGGGCCTCGGCTTCAACCCGGGCGATGACCGGCGGGTCGCCGGCGCGGAGTTGCCGCTCGAAATCGTGAACCGGAACCGCTTCCGGCCGCAGCGCAATCAACGTGGCGGGCAGTTGCTGGCCGGGACGCGACCCTCCGCCAATCAGCGAGACCCCGGCGCAAAGTTCCGCCCTGGCTTCCGCGGGCAGTTTCCGGCAGAAATCGCGGGCGCGGGCTTCCAGATCCTGGCCGCGGATCATGCGCCAGATGGGCAGTTCCGGGCCGCGATCGGAGGCATATTCCTGCAGCGTGGCTTCAAGCGCGGCCAGGGTCAGGCGGTCCACGCGCAGGGCGCGAAACATGGGATGGGCGCGCAAAGGCTCCAGCCAGCGGTTCGACCCGCTGATCAGTCCCGCCTGCGGGCCGCCCAGCAATTTATCTCCGCTGTAGGTGACCAGATCGGCGCCGGCCGCCAGGCTGGCCATCACCGTGGGTTCATCCACCGCCGCATCGTCGGCTCCGGCACGGGAATCCGCTTCCAGTAAACAGCCGCTGCCCAGGTCTTCCGCCAGCGGCAGGCCGTGCTCATGCGCCAGCTCGGCCAATTCGGCCAGGGAGGGCCGCCCGACAAAGCCCAGCATCTGAAAGTTGCTGTGATGCAGGCGCAGAATCAGCCGGGTCCGGGGCGTGAGCGCCTGGCGGTAGTCTTTGAGATGAGTGCGATTGGTGGCGCCCACTTCCACCAGGCGGGCGCCGCTGGCGGCCATGACATCGGCGACACGGAAACCGTCGCCGATTTCCACCATCTCGCCGCGCGAAATCAGAATCTCTCCGTCTTCGCCGGCCAGCGCCCGCGCCAGCAGGAGCAGCGCGGCGGCATTGTTATTGACCACCAGGGTGCGCTCGGCGCCGGTCACCAGCCGCGCTAGCGCCTCGATATGCGTATCGCGGCGGCCGCGCCGGCCCGTCTCGAGATCGTATTCCAGGTTGGTGTAACCGCCGGCAATCTCTGCCAGCCGCCGTGCGGCCGCCGCGCTCAGCGGCGCGCGGCCCAGGTTGGTGTGGAGCACCACGCCGGTGGCATTCAGCACTCGCCGCAGCGAGGGACGCAGCCAGGCTTCGCCGCGGCGGCGCAGCTCCAGAATTTGCGCCGCAACGCCGGCCGGCGCGGCGCTCTGCCGCCATTGCTCCAGGGTCGAGCGTATGATCTGGCGCGCCGCTCGGGGGCCGGTCCGCTGCCATAATTCCCCCAGCTCCCGGTGGCGCAGCAGTTCGTCCACGCCCGGCAGGCGGCGCAGGCTCGGCTCCGCCGGAATGTCCGCCGCGATTTTCATCTCGAAATCATTGCACGGCCAGGCGGGCGCGATAGCCGCTTTGGGCGATGACTTTATACTTTACATTTTTTCCCTTGCGGTTCACGATCCGCAGTTTGTGGCCGTTATTGCCGATGACTTTCACTTTGATCTTGCGGAATTTGCCGTCCAGTTTCGTGTCTGTGGGCCGGTAGCTCAGAATATATTGATTCCGCACCGAAGCCGCGATGCTCTGAAAAATGCCCGGATATTGCCCTTCAAAACGCGGCTCGTAAAAACGGCCGCCGGTCCATTTGGCGAAGTAGCGAAGCTGGCTGTTGCCGACAATGAAATCCATATCCTGCATATTTCCCATGTAGCCGTTTTCCTGCAGCCATTGCCGGATGGACCAGCCGATGGACACCGGATAAATGGTGATATTGCGCGCCGACTCCACCTTTTTCCTGATTTGTCCAAAGTTGATATGGCTGAAGGTATTGAGGCCGGTGGTGACCAGCACGATGATCTTATGGCCTTTCACTCCCTGCAGGCGGTCAATCGTCCAGGCCAGGGAATCGTACAGATCGCCTTCGCTGAAACCGGGGAAATAAAGCGAATTCAGTCCGGCGTATATGGCCTGCTTGTTATGGGTGAAGTCCACGACAATATGCGGCTTGATGTCGTAGGTCACCAGCGCCACCCAGTCCTTGGGCTCCAGTTGGCCGGTGAAAGTATAGCTGGCCTCGAGAATGTGATAAAGAAACGGCCACCAGGTATTGCGGTATTCGACCAGCAGCACGGCCGTCATCGGCGCCTGGTTGGTGTAGTTGAGGCTGAGAATTTTTTGCGGCTTGCCGTTTTCCCAAAGCCGAAAATTCCGCCGGTGCAGGTTGCCGATGAAATTGCCGTCGTTGGTCTCGACCGTGACCGGAATCCGCACTTCCGGCACGTTGACATGATAGGTGTACTCCGGGCTGGGCGCCTTGGTGGGCTGGGCGGGGCCCAGGGTGCCGGCATGGGGCGGCGGCGGAGTTTTGCGGGGAATGATGATGGGGCCCTGGCCGTTGCCCGGACCGCCGGCGCCGGCGGGTGAGTTCTGGCCCGTGGCCTGCGCGCCCGCCCATAAACCCAGGCTGACGAAGCAGAGCAGGATACGTGCGATGAGTTGCGAGCTTTTCATTCCATAACCTCCGCGAGCGCGGCCGCGGCACTCTGCCTGTAAAAAAGAACGCGGGGAGGGTGCAGGCATGCGGTCCGGCAGCATCCCTTTCATGCTAATACGAATCACGCCTTACAGGCGCCGGAGCCAGGCCTCGGCCTCGCGCCAGCGGGGAAAACGCCGTTCTTCGGCTTGAAATTCCCGGGAATGCACGCAGCGCCGCTCGCCGCGCATGCGCACCGGGTATTTCAAATGCAGCATTTCGTGGTAGAGCACGTAGGCCAGCACATACCGCGGCGCCTGGGGCTGGTCAAAGATGCGGCTGACCGCAATGGCATGGTGCGCGGCATCGTAGTGGGCCAGGTGGCGCCGGGCGCGCTGGCGATTCCAGCCCAGGCGCGGCGGCAGCAGTCCATCGGCGAAAAACTCACGGTTCAGCTCGCGAAAAACTTCCTCCAGATCATAAACCGCGCCTTGCGCGCCGCTCAGTTGCTTGCGTCCGCGCAGCTGCCGCAATCGCTCGGCATGACGGCTGATTTCGGGGTGATTGATATGCCGGCGAAATCGCCGGGCATAGACGGCCGGCACCGGCTGGCGGTAAATTTTCCGGATCAGGATCTGGGCCAGCGCTTCCATGACCGGCTCCGGCGCGGCCGCCAGCAGGTCGCTGACGCGGATATATAAGCATTGCTGCCGCAGCCGTATGGTGTTGTTGAGATGGGTAAAAGGATAAAACACCACCTCCAGCCGGGGCCGCGGCGCGCGCGGCCGCACTTCCCGCAAAACGGCGGCAAAGGTGGGATACAGATCGCGTCCGTCGCGGGCCGGAATTTTTGCCGCCTGCGCGCGCGCGGTCCTTGCCGGCGCCGGGCGGGGGGCAAGGCCATCAAAACCGGGAAGGATATACTGCGCGTCCACTATGGATTGCGCGGCTGCGCGGAGAGGCATGGCCGGAGTAATCTGCACTTCTGCGATTATTTCATTTTTTTTCGCACCGCGCGCCGCAATTCCGCCCGCGCCTGGCGCAGGCTGCCGCGGGTGCGGCTGAGACAGTCGTCGAGCGCGAAATGATAATGGGCCAGCTGCCGGCGGCTGGAATGCATGCGGATGGCGCTCAGTTCACGCAAAAATCCCGCTTCCATCCGCAGCACCAGATGCAGCGGCTTGCGCACCTTGGGCCGGCCCGCCATTTCACTGGTGATCCGGCCGCTCATCAGACTGTCGAGATTGTCGTCCAGTTCGCCGATGATCTCGCGGTATTCGCGCAGCCTGCGGTACTGCCGGGCCGCGGTTCCCGCCTGGTTTTGCAAGTGCTGCAATTCGGAAAGCCGCTTTCCGGCAAAGCGCAACAGCAGCTGGATGCGCTTGCCGGGCTGCCCGGCATTGTGCCGCATCTGCTGCGCTTCCTGCCGGGTGAGCGGGTCGCGATGAAATAACTGTCCGGACGCCGCCGCGGCCAGAAGAATAATCCCCAGGCCGATATGGAAGCGCGATGCGCGGCGTGAATGCCCGCGCTGCCTGGAACCCGATTCGTTCATGATGTCAGCGTTTGCCGGGTGGGGCGAGTGTAAGCGGTTTGGACTGGAACATCCAGGTCAAAAGCTGGCCCCGGGCCTGGCGAAAGAAACCGCGCAACTGGCGAATGGCCTGATGCGAGGCAAAGGGCGTCACCTGCAGCAGCCCGCGCAGCCGGAAGCTGATCTGATGGAAGCCGAATTCCACCCGGCGCATGCTCGATTTTTTGCCCTTCGCCGCCTCCGCCCGCAGTTCGCGCATCGCGCGCTGGGCATGGCGCTGAGCCTGTTGCAGCGCCTGACCGCCGGCCGCCGCCTGGCCGGCGGCGAAATCCGCATAAGCCAGCTTAAAATCCAGCCCGGCCAGCCTGGCCCACAAACGGGCCCGCTTATCGCCATGCGCGCGTTTGGCCTGGGCGGCGATATGCGCGCATTTTTTCTGCCAGTAGGCCGGGGTTTGGCGTTTCGAGCCGGCGGCGGCCGCCAGCGCCAGCGCGGCGATCAACAGCGGAAGAATGAACGGTTCCACGCCTTGGCCCGACCTTCGCATGGCGTAGCCTCGAACTATGGCTACAACATAGCGCATCCGGCCAGGTTTGTCAGCCCCTCTTTAAGTGGCAATACGGGCCGGCGTTCAGGTAGCCGGCTGGGCCGTACTGCTACCCCCTCAGTCCATGCGCCGCCAGCGCCAGACCGGTGGGGGTCGAAAGCCGGGCGATCTGTTCCGGCGTGCCGGCGCCAGTCAGTTGCCCGCCTTCGCTGCCGCCCTCCGGTCCCAGATCGAGAATCCAATCGGCGGCGGCGATGAGATCGAGATTATGCTCGATGACGAGCACCGTGGCATCGCCCGCCAGCAGGCGCTGAAAAATGTGCAGCAGCTTGACGATATCCTCGGCATGCAGGCCGGTGGTGGGTTCATCCAGCAGAAACCATGCGCCGGCCAGGGTGCCGGCATCGGCCAGGCGGGCGGCCAGTTTGAGCCGCTGGGCCTCGCCGCCGGAGAGCGTGGTGGCCGACTGCCCCAGCCGTAAATAGCCCAGACCGCATTCCCCGAGTAAGCGCAGCGGCGCCAGAATCTTTTCCTGGCCGGCGAAAAAGGCCAGACTTTCATGCAGCGTCAGTTGCAGCGCCTCGGCAATGTTTTTGCCGCGCCAGCGCACCTCCAGCACCGGCGCCTGAAAACGGGTTCCGCGGCAGGCTTCGCAGGTCAGCTCCACATCGGCCAGGAACTGCATCTCGATCGTGACCGTGCCCGCGCCGGCGCAGACCTCGCATCGGCCGCCCGCCACATTGAAGGAAAAATGCCGCGGGGTAAAGCCCTGCCGGATCGCTTCGGGAGTCTGGGCAAATAGTTTGCGAATGGCGTCGTAAGCGCCCACGTAGGTGACCGGGTTCGAGCGCGGGGTGCGGCCAATCGGCGACTGATCCACCAGCACCAGCTCGCGGACCCGTTCCGCGTGCCGCAGCTCGCGGCAGGCGATCGGTTCGGCGCGCGGACTGCGCAGCCGGGCCTCGAGATTGCGGTAAAGCACCTGATGCACCAGCGTGCTTTTGCCCGAGCCGGAAACGCCGGTCACGGCGGTCAGCACGTGGGCGGGAAAATCCACGTCGAGATCGCGCAGGTTATTGCGGCTGGCGCCCAG
>JAKAZV010000062.1 GCA_021826505.1 Acidobacteriota bacterium
GCGCTGTCGCACGGCATCGGCTCGGATACCCAGCGTCCGTTTGCCATCGTGATCGTCACCGGACTGATCTCGCGGCTGATTCTCGGCTTTTTCATCAATCCGGTGCTGTATAAAATGGTGGCGCGGCCCAACGACACGCTGCAGGTGTAAAACAGCGCGGCTGCACTTCTGTGACGCTATCAGAATCCGTAAAAGCCCTGCGCTTCGGCTGGGAATTTGCATCGTTGTCCCTATCTAAAATAAAAGCGGCTGTGCCGCCTTCTGCGACACTATGGTTCGAGGTGAGTTATGAAACCGGGCCGGACTGTGAAAGCAAGCGCCTGTCTGGGACTGATCGCGGCCGCGGGACTCGCCGCGGCGGCGCAAGCCGCATCGCCCGCGCGGCTGCTGCGGACGGCGGCGGAGCGGCCGGCGCCGGCGGGGCATGAGCGCGCCTACCTGCGCTGGCTGCAATCACAACTGCCCAGACTGCCGGCCACGGCCGACAACCTGCACGACTTGTATTACCGGCTCGGCCCGGCGTCAGGCCGTCCATTATTGCTGGTGACCGAGGTGGATGAACCGGACTACGTGGTTTCGCGGATCACGCGCCGGGGATATCTGCGCCTGGCCGCGCTGCGCGGAGCGGCGGCGTTTCCCCTGTCCGCCGCGAAGCTGTTTTTTTCCAGTCCGGTCACGATTCTGCGCCGGCGCGGGCCGCTGACGGGGGTGGGCCTGGCGCCCTCGATTCATCTCATGTCGCGGCGGCGGTTTCTGTCTCTGGATCGTCGGCTCAATCTGCGCCATGTCTATATCGCCACGGGCGCCGCCGATGCCGCGGCCGACCGCCGCGCGGGCATCCACCTGCTCGATCCGGTCGTGATCGAGCCGCAGCTTTTTGCCGCTCCCCGCAGCCCCGACTGGCTCGGCAGTCTGCTGGCCAGCCGGGTGATGACTCCGGTTCTCGGCCGGTTGCTGCGCTGGTTCCAGGCGCATCCTCCGGCGCGGCCGCTGACCGTTGCCTTTGCCACGCAGGGCTACTTCGATCATGGCGGCTTGCGGCGGCTGCTGCATGAGCTGCATCCGGCGCAGGTCATTTTTCTTGGCTCGACCGGCGTGGGCGAGCTGACGGCGCAGGCAAATCCGGCGGCCCGCGCATTAGGCCAGCGCTGGGCGGCCGATACGGGCATGGAGGTGCGGTTTGGCATTTCTCCCCGCGCCGATCATGGCGTGAGCGCGGCATCAGGCAAGACTCCAATGCTGGTGCTCGACTTTCCGGTTGCTTACCGGCATACCGCCGCTGAGTTGATCAACCTCAACACATTGCACCTGTTTTCGCACGCCCTGACCGGCTTTGTCGCGGCCCAGACCGGGACGGAAGCAGCATACCCGGAAAAACTCGGACCGGGCTGGGCGCTGAACCAGGCTGTGGCCTGGCCGATGAAGCACGATCCCGGCCCGCTGCCGTCGCGGGCCGCGCGTTTTCCCGAGCCGGCCACGGTGGCGCCGATTCTGGCCCGCCTGGTGCAGGTTGCGGCGGTGAGCCGGCACGAAGCGCCGATGCGGCGGGCGATTCGCAAAATCCTCCGGCAGGTTCTGCCTCAACCCATTCCATTGCATATAGGCCCTGACGGAGATCTGTGGCTGCGGCTGGGACCGGCGAGCGGACGCGCCACGCTGTTCATCGCGCACATGGATGAAATCGGCTGGACGGTGACCGGCATTTTGCCCGATGGCGAGCTGGCATTGCAGCCGCAGGGGGGCTTTCTACGCCAGTTGTATGCGGGCCGCATACTGCTGGTGCATACGGCGCGTGGCGATGTGCCCGGAGCCCTGCACTATATCGCGTCCGGCCTGCCCGGACGGCCGCCCCTGGCGCGGCTGGATGTGGGGCTGTCGGGAGCGGGGCTGCGGCATTCCGGCATTCGGCTGGGTGATCCGGTCACCGTGCCCAAACGCTGGCATCCGCTTCTGGGCGATGAAGTTGCCGGGCGCGCGCTCGATGACCGGGTGGGCGATACGGCGCTGATTGCGGCTTTGCGCGAGCTGGCGGCGGGTCTGCGGCTGCGGCATCCGGTGATCTTTTGCTTTTCGGCGGGCGAGGAAATCGGGCTGGATGGCGCGCGGGCGCTGGCCGGACAACTGCATCCGGCGCCGCGCAGCGTCTATGCGCTCGATACTTTTGTCAGCTCCGATTCCCCGCTGGAAAGCCGCCGCTATGCGGATGCCCGGCTGGGGCGCGGATTTGTGATCCGCGCCGCCGATAACAGCCTGATCGCTTCCCGCCGCTGGGTGCGCGAAATCGAGGCGCTGGCGCGGCGGGAGCATATTCCCGTGCAGGCCGGCGTCACCGGCGGCGGCAACGACGCCTCGGCGTTTATTCCCGACGGCAGCCGGGGCATTGATCTGGGCTGGCCGATATTGTCTTCCCACTCGCCGGGCGAAATTTCGGACCTGCGCGACGTGGCGGCGCTGGCCAGAATTACGGTCGTGATCGCTGAAAATCCCCTGCATTAGCAGATTGAATTTGCGAAATGCGGCCACGCCGAATACTATGCGGCGCAGGCGTTTTGCTCTGCAGCAAAACTATTTCGCGTGGCCGATCTTTTGGGCGAATCGCGGCCTCAATTGGGAAGGCAGCGATTGAGCCGAAGAACCTTTGTGTGTGACCTGCAAATATTTAAGATGCTAAATGCGAATCACCTGGCGTGACCGCCCCAGAACCATTGCAGGCCCAGCATCCACAGCCGTGGTGCATCGAGTTCGGCGCTGGGAGTCAGCGCCACGGGAAAACGCCGGTCCCAGAGGTTTTGCACGGAAAGATACGGCCGCGCGCCGTGGGCCCAGGCGGGCAGGCGATGGGAAACAAAAAGGCTGGTGGTCCAGAACGAGGGCAGTTGCAGGGTGTTGAGGTCGTTTTCCGTCTGGCTGCCGCCGAAGCGTTCCAGGACGGAAGCCTGCCAGCCGCGCCCGTGCCAGAGCAGATTGCCGGAAGCGGCGTTGGCCGGCACATGCGGAGTGCGGCGGCCGATTAAATTCACCGGACCGGAGATCACGCGCGAATCCTGATGGGTATAGTCGAGCCAGAGCCGCCAGTGCGGGCGCGGCCGCCAGCGCGCCGCGGTGATCCAGCCCCGCGCGGCGATGCGGCCCAGATTCCGGCGCTGCTCGGTGATGAGCTGCGGCGTGGTTGAGAGCGTGACGCTGGCGATCAGGTTACTGGCCTGGCCGCTGAACCAGGTTGAGCTGAAATGCAGGTTTTTTGCGGCCCGCCAGGCCGCGCCGGCCTGCAGCCCGCGGTAGCGCTCGGCGGTGAGATTCGGATTGGCCAGGGTCATAATATTGCCCACGCGAAAGGGGCGGTACAGCTCGTTCAGCGTGGGCGCGCGAAACGAGGTATACGCCGCGGCATGCAGGCGCAGGCGCGCCAGCGGCCGCCATTGCAGCCCCAGGCTGGGGTCCACCGCGGATTCGGAGCGGGAGGAAAACGGCTGCAAATGCTGGCCGATGGTCTGGAAGGCGTCAAAATTGCGCCATTGATCGAGCCGGGCGCGGGCCGCCACCACCAGTCCTCCCCAGTCCGCAGGCCAGAGCGTGGGCGAAGGCGTGTAATCAAAGCCGGCATAAATCCCCTGAATTTGCTGGCGGCCAAAACGGTTCTGCGGGCGGCTGGCCGGCGGCGCCAGTGGCGCGATTTCATTATCCGCGGCGGAAACCAGCGTCCAGGAGCCGCCGGCAAAGCCGGCGATGCCGCGCCAGCGCGGCAGGGATTCGTTGAGCCCGGCGCCGCGGGCGAGGGTCAAAACATGCTGCGAGAGGGCCAGCTTTTCGGAGTTGCGGTCCGCCGCGACCGAGGCATACGTGGAGCCGAAATCATCGCCTTCATAAAATGCATTGCCGCTCCACAGTCCAAAGGCCCGCAGCCCGGCATGCAGGTTGACTTGCCGCAGCGAGCTGGCATTGGTTTCCAGTCGGGTTCCGTTGGTGCGGTGCTCGCCGAAACTTTCCGCGCCCAGCCGCAAGACCAGGCGCGAATCGGGCGTCCATAGCAGTTCGGGTGCGGCATCGAGGGCGCGCACGCCGGCGCGGGTATCCACGCTGCCCGGCCGCGCCGCGGGAATATAGCCATCAAAATGGATCTGATTCAGGCCGAGCTTCGCGCTCCAGTGCCGCCACGACCAGGCCGCCAGGCCCTGGCTGAAACCCATGCCTTCGGCGCCGCCGCCCGCCCGCAGCCGCAGTTCCCGGCTGGTGGCGGGCCATGTGCGCAGGCTGACCACCCCGGTCAGGGCGTTATTGCCATAGAGCGTGGATGCGCCGGCCGAAACCACGGTTACGCGGGAAAGCGCGACCACCGGAACCCGCAGCCAGTCCACCCAGCCGCCAAAGGGATCATTCAGCGGCAATCCATCCAGCAATACCAGGGCCCGGCTGGCGCCGCTCGAGCCAATGCCCAGTAAAGAGATGCCCTGGGTGGTGGGGTGAGCGGCAAGCGAGCTGAGATCGCGAAAATTGTTGAGGCTGGCAACCTGATGGAGCACGCCATCCAGATTGACCGGCGCGGCAGCGCCAAGCCGGCGGCGGCCCAGATGGGAAACCGCAACCGGCACCGGCTCAATTTTGCGCTGGCGCAGCCGGGCCCGCACCGTGACCTGCTGGCGCAAGGGCGATAGTTTTTGCGCGGAGCCGGAGCCCGCCGGAGAGGGTTGCTTTTGTTTCGCCCGGACCTGGCCCGCCAGCGGCAGCGCCATGCTGGCGGCAATGAGGATCAAGCGAACTGCGCCACGCGGAAAAACCGGCATATACCAATGTAGCGGACGCGGGCTGGAAAATAACCGGACCAGGCAGGAAAGTGCGGCGGAGCGTTTTGATCACATAATCGTTGATTAATTCAATCATTTAATATAACAATGGTTTTTATGAAAAAACGGCTGAGGCTTCTCGCCATCCTTGTGCTGGCGGCGCTCGCGGGCTGGGGCGCCTGGCGGTATTTTCATCCTCCCGCGCGGCAACTGGTGCTGACCGGAATCGTGGACGGGCGGGTGGTGGTGGTGAGCTCGCAGATCGTGGGGCGCATCGTCCGCATGAGCGTGCATACCGGCTCGCGGGTTACGGCCGGGCAGCCGCTGGCGGTGCTGCAGCAAAGCGAATTATCGGCCTCGCTGCGCGGCGCGCAATCGGCCGCGGCGGCGGCGTATCAGCAGTGGCGCGCGGGCGAAGCGCAGCTGCGGCTGCTGCGCGCCTCCGTGCCGGCGCAGATCGCGCAGGCGCGGGCGCAGCAGCGGCAGGCGCGGGCGCAGCTGGCGCAGAGCCGGGCCAATCTGGCCCAGATCGAGGCCCAATACCGGCGCATTGTGCCGCTGGCGCGGGCCGGAATTGATTCGCGCCAGCTGCTGGATGAAAGCCGCGCCCAGCGCGCCGCGGCCCAGGCCGCGGTGATCAGCGCCCAGCGCTTTGTGGCCGCGGCTCATGCCGCGCTGGCCAACGCGCGGGCGCAAAAGCTGCAGATTCAAATGCAGCAGGGCAAGCAAGACGCGCTGTTGGCCTCGTTAAAACAGGCGCGGGCCAATCAGTCCCTGGCCCAGGCGCAATTGGAACAGACGAGCCTGCTGGCGCCGCTGCCGGGAGTGGTGAGTTTGCGCGTGGCGTATCCGGGCGAGGTCGTCAACCCGGCCAGCCCGGTGGTCACCATCTACGACCTGCATGACACCTGGGTGGACGCCTACCTGCCTGAATCGCAAGCCGATCTGATCACGCTGGGCGAGCCGGTAAAGGTAAAGCTGCCCTCCGGCGCGATCATACCCGGGCGCGTGTATTACAAAACCACCGAAGCCGGTTTTGCCACCCAGCGCGATGTCAGCCGCACTCGGCGGGATATTCGCACGGTGGCGATCCGCGTGCGGGTCGCCAATCCCAAAGGCGAGTTGGCTCTGGGAATGACGTGCTGGGTGCTGGCGCCAAAGCCGCGGGCAAAAAAGTGACCGCGCCACCAATCCGATGAGTGAAATCAGCCGCAAACCGCCGCATGAATCCGCCGGCATTGAAGTCCGCCATATCTGCAAGCGCTTTGGCTCGCTGGCCGCGGTGGATGACATCAGCTTTGAGGTCAAGCCGGGGGAGATTTTCGGCCTGCTGGGGCCGAATGGCGCCGGCAAAAGCACGCTGATCCGGATTCTGACCACGCTGATTGATCCCACCTCCGGCACGGCCACCGTCGCCGGGCACGACATTGTGCAGGCCCCGTACGCGGTGCGCGAGGCGATCGGCGTGATTCCGCAGAACATGACCAGCGATCCCGACCTGACGTGCGAAGAAAACCTGACCATCCATGCCCGGCTTTACGGCATGTCCGGGGCGCGGCGCAAGACCCTGGCGCGCCAGCTGCTGGAATCCGTGAACCTGGGCAAATGGGGCAAGGCCTACGCGCGCACGCTTTCCGGCGGCATGCGGCGCCGGCTGGAAATCGCGCGCGGGCTGATCCATCAGCCCAGGATTCTGTTTCTCGATGAGCCCACCACCGGCCTCGATCCGGTCTCGCGCATGTCGGTCTGGGAAATGATCAGCCATCTGCGCGATCAGCAGGGCCTGACTTTGTTTCTCACCACGCATTATATGGACGAGGCCGACCGGCTCTGCGACCGGCTGGCGATCGTGGACCGCGGCAAAATCGTGGTGCTCAATTCCCCGGCGGCGCTGAAAACCACCGTGCCCGGAGCCAGCGTGCTGGAAACCCAGCTCGCGCCCGATCTGCCCGGCGGCGCAGCGGAACTGGAAACTTTGCCCGGCGTGCACCGGGTGCAGAAACAAGGCGAGGCGATTTACCGCATCTTCAGCGACCACGGCCCCAATGCCGCCGAGGCGCTGATGGAGCTCGCGCGCCGGAGCGGAATTGAAATCAAGACGCTCTCGATCCAGAGCACGACGCTCGACGATGTGTTCCTGCATTTTACCGGCCGCGGCCTGCATGAAGCCGATGCCGTGCCGGCCCGGGGCGGCATGGGCCGCACCGCGCCGTTTTGATGACAGCGGCGGAATCAAGATCGCGGCGCGGCGTTGTTAAGGACGCAAGCCGCGGGATCAAACTATGAACCGAGCCCTGGCGATTATCGAACGCGACCTGCGCAAGTTTTTCCGCAGCCCGACCCTGCTGATCGTCACCCTGGTGCTGCCGCTGGTGCAGCTCGTGGTGCTGGGCAACGCCTTTGGCGGGAATATCCGCAACGTAAAGCTGGGCGTGGTCACGCTCGACCGCGGGCCGGAAACCGTGCCGCTGCTGCGCAAACTGGACGCCATCGCCGCCAATGCCCGCACCTTTGTGCCGATCGCGTATTCCGGCCAGGGCCGCGCCATGGCCGCGCTCAAGGCCGGCCGGCTGGGCGCGGTGCTGATCATTCCGCCGCATTATTCCCGCAACCTGCTGCTCAAGCTCAACCCCAGGGTCGGCCTGATTGTGGACAATACCGATCGCTCTTTATCGGGCGCGGTCGAGGCCGCCTTCAACAACATCGCGCAGCAGATGAATCAGCCCTTTCAGCCCGCCCGGGTCGCCGATCTGGAGCCGCCGTATGTGCGCATCGCCACGGTCGAGCTTTATCCCTATATCCCCTACATGCAGTATCTGCTGCCGGGTTCGGTGACGCTGGCGCTTTTTGTCACCGCCATGATCGGCGGCGGCATTGTGTTTATTGACGACAAGTCGCGCGGCTTGCACGAAGGCTATCTGGTCACGCCCATCACCAAATTCGAGCTGGTTTCCGGCTTTGTGGCCTCGGGGGTGGTCAAGGCCATTGCCTCCGGGCTGACGGTGCTGATTCTGGGCGGCATCATCAGCGGCATCCAGGATTTATTCAACCCGCTGCGCCTGCTGTTTCTGCTGCTGATGACGGTGGTGGGCGCGCTGGCTCTGATCTCGATGATGTTTCTGCTGATGGCGCGGGTCAGCGACCCCCTGGTGCCGCGGGCCATCTTCGGGGTGTTGAACACGCTGCTGTTTTTCCCCTCCGGCGCGGTCTATCCCATTGAGGGCTTTCCGCCCTGGATGCGGGTGCTGGCCCGGGTGGATCCATTCACCTACGCCGTGCATGGCTACCGCGCGCTGCTGCTCAAGCAGGTGGCGCTGGCGCCGATCGGACGCGATCTGCTGGTGCTGTGCGTGACCACGGCGCTGATGCTGGCGGGCGCTTCATGGGCATTTAAACGGTCTCTGTGATGACAAAAACCGGCACAAAAGGACGCAGCCAGCCGCCGCAAAGGGCGCGGCGCACAAGACCCAATCCGGACAGCGAGCTTGAGCGGGTGCTGGATGCCTGTCATGCTTCCGCCGCCTCGAGCGGCATGTTTCTCCTGTGGCGGGCGGCCCTGCGCGGCCGCGAGTTGATGGAAATGCGCATTGCCCCCCTGGGCTTGCGCGCCCGCCATCTGGGAGTGCTGTGGATTCTGGAGCAAACCGGCAGGATTTCGCAGCAGCAAATCGCCGCCCTGCTGGGGCTGGACCCCTCGACGATCGTTTTAGTGCTCGATGAAATGGAAAAAAAAGAGCTGGTCAAGCGCGTGCGCAATCCCCGCGACCGGCGCGCCTACGGCCTGGTGGCTACCGCCAAAGGCCGGCAACTGGCGCACTCCGGCGCGGCCTTGATGGCCGATCTGGATCAGCAGCTGCTGGCCCCGCTCGAGCGCGGAGAACGCGGCCAATTGCTGCAATTGCTGTCCAGACTGGCCGCGCCGCGGGCATGAACTGCATTGCCACGGGAATGAATCCCGCAAAGCGGCGCGCATGGTAAAATGCTTGAAAACCCTGCTTGATTCGGTTTCGGGACGTAGCGCAGCCTGGTAGCGCACTTGCTTGGGGTGCAAGGGGTCGCCGGTTCAAATCCGGCCGTCCCGACCATAATTCGCCTGACTGCGGCCGGCTATTTTGCCGCCGTATCCACCACCCCCGGCAGATGATGCGCGGCCAGGCCGCGATTATAGCTCGCCACCGCGGCCTGAAAAAACTGCCGCAGACGCTGGCGCGCGGCCTGGTATTCGCGGTCATAGCGCCGCATTTCGCGGATTTCCGGCTGGGTCGGCGCGCCGTCCCAGTTCTCAAGAAAGCCCTCGAGCGCAAATAAATGCTCGCGAATCCTGTCGGGATAGCGGATGGTGTCTTCCACCGCGCGGGGATTGCTGGTGATGCTGTTTTGCAGCTTCCGCGCCGCGGCCAGCAATTTCCGGCTGGCCTGCCGCACATAAGCCTGTTGCGGCCCGCCGCGGGTTGCGGTTTCGAGCGCCGCCACCTGGGCGCGCAGCGCATCCAGCCGGTTCAACCCTTTATCCAGCATGGAAATTTCATGGAACAGCCGGTGGGCCATCGCATACTGCGCGTTCATGGCCGCCGCGGGCACGTGAACCCGGGGATCGTTATACACATGAATGGTTCGGGTTACGCTCTGGCCATTGACGGTCAGGGTCGCGGTATAAATGCCCGGCGGCACAAGCGCGCCGTTTTTGGGATTATTGCTTTTCAAGCCCTGATGCCAGGCCGCCGGCGGCTGGCTGCGCAGGTTCCAGCTCACCCGCTGCAGGCCCGCGGCCGCGGGAATGACCGCGACCTTGGCCGGCTTCATGGCATGGGTGTGCAGCCGGGGCCGGGCCGGTTTCCGCGCCGGCACGACCGCTGCCGTTTTTTGTCCCGCGGGCGCGGGTTTCAATCCCTTGTAAGTGCGCACAATCTGATGCCGCGCGTTGCGAATCACCAACTGGCCGGCCGTGGCCGTGCCCCGCGGCACGTAATAGCTGAGCAGCGCGCCGTAAGGCGGATTTTTGCCGTAAAATGCCCCGTTGCCCAGATTTTCAACCGTGGACCACGGCCAATAGCGCCGCACCGGGCGAACCCGATATAAATGCAGCGCCGCCGGAGTCTGCCCCGGATGGTACTGCTGGAATGGCCGCAGGTCGTCGAGCACCCAGATGGAGCGCCCATGCGTGCCCACCACCAGGTCGTCGTCGCGGTGCTCAATCTGGATGTCCCATACCGCCGCATGCGGCAGTCCCAGGCCCATTCGGAACCAGCGCCGGCCGGCATCCCAACTGGCATACAGTCCGTTTTCCACGCCCGCGTAGAACAGATGGGGATTGACCGGGTCCTGCCGCACCACATGAGCGTAAAAGCCCGGGGGCAGATTGCCGGAGATGGACTGCCAGGTCTGGCCGTAATTCGTGGTGCGATACAAATAAGGCCGCAGGTCGCCGCTGAAGTGCCGGTCCACGGCGATCACGGCCGAGGCGGCCGACTCGGGCGAGGCATCCACGCAATCCACCCGGCCCCAGGACGGCAGATTGGGAATCGCGGCGGTCACATTGTTCCAGTGCTTTCCGCCGTCGCGCGTGACCCAGACCAGCCCGTCATCGGTGCCCACCCAGATCACCTGCCGGTTCCGGGGCGAAGGCGCGATCGAGAGAATCGTGTCATAAACCTCGGCGCCGGAATTATCCTGGATCACCGGACCGCCCGAAGGTCCCTGCTTGCTCTTATCGTTGCGCGTCAAATCGGGGCTGATGGGCACGGGGTTGATGCCGTCCTCGGTCGAGCGGAAAACCACGTTGGCGCCAAAATATACGGTTTGCGGATTGAAGGGCGAGACCGCGAAACCGGCGTCCCAGTCAAAGCGGTACGGCAGGCGCGCCACCCCGCCGCCGGAAAAATCGCGCGGATAGGGATCGAGGTCGTGAATCTGGCGGGTGCGGCGGTTATAACGGTAAAACGTGCCGTTTTGCGTGCTTTCAAAAAAATGATTCGGATGCCCCGGCTGCGGCACGGCAAAAATTCCATCCCCGCCGTTGAGCGCGAACCAGCTCCGGTTGAGAATGCCCTGCGGATCGGGGCTGTGGGCCAGGCCGCACCAGCTGCTGTTGTCCTGCAGTCCGCCGCAGACGCTGTAGGGCGCCTGGTTATTCACCGCGATGTGATAAAACTGGCCGATGGCGAAGCGGTCGAGAAAGCTCCAGGTGCGGCCGCCGTCGCGCGACAGCATGGCGCCGCCGTCGTTGCCTTCGAGAATCCGCCGGCCGCCGGGCGAGATCCAGATGGCGTGATTGTCCACATGATCCTGTTTCGCGATGGCATGAAAATGCCGGCCGCCATCGCTGGATTCCATCAAATACATCGAAAGCGCAAAAACCCGGTTGGGATCGCGCGGGCTGACGGCGAGGTGGGAAAAATAAAACGGCCGCGCGTCCACTTCGTCATCGCTGCTGACCAGCTTCCAATTCCGGCCGCCATCGCCCGAGCGCCAGACCACCCCTGCGTGCGAGCCCATCACCGCATAGACCACCCGCGGCCGGCTGGGCGCGACCGCCAGGCCGATGCGTCCCATGGCGCCGCCCGGCAGTCCATGCCCGGTGAGCCGGCGCCAATGCCGGCCGCCGTCGCGGGTTTTATAAATTGCGTCCGCGGCGCCGCCGTCGGAGTAATGCCAGGGCGTGCGCCGGAAGCGGTAGCCGGCGGCATAGAGAATCTGGGGATTTTTGGGGTTGATGGCCAGGTCGCTGATGCCGATGCCGGGGCCGAGGTAAAGAACCTTGCGCCAGCTTTTTCCGCCATCCGTGGTTTTAAACACGCCGCGTTGGGGATTATTGGCCCAGGGTTCGCCCATGGCCGCCACATAAACGGTATCCGGATCAAGCGGATTGATCACAATGCGCGAGATTTGAAAGGTGCCTTGTAAGCCCATCCGCTGCCAGTGCCGGCCGGCGTCGGTGGACTTATACACGCCGTCGCCGTACGAGACATCATTGCGAACATTGGCTTCGCCGGTGCCGGCCCACACAATGCCGGGGTTTTTGGGATCCACCGCCAGGGCGCCGATCGAAGCCACCGGCTGATGCTGAAATTCGGCCTTCCAGGTCACGCCGCCATCCCGGCTGCGGAAGATGCCGCCATCGGCCGCGCCCACGTAATAAATCCGGGGATTTCCTCCCACTCCCGCCACCGCGGTGACCCGCCCGCCGGAAACCGCCGGGCCAATGGAGCGAAACCGCACACTTTTCGCCACCGGAAAGGGCAGCGCGGCATGAGGTGTTGGCTTCGCGCCGGGAGCAGCCGCCAGCGCCGCCAGACTGGCGCACAACAGGCAAATGAATGGCCGGGAAAGCGGTCGAAGAATGCGCATATTTTCTCCAGGATATCTAACAGGAAATAGTTTAGGACGGTTTTACCGCCATATCCGGTTTCGGTTTTTTTCCTTTTATGCGCCGGCCTTGGAGCTCATAATCGCCGCTGAGCAGCATGGTCAGCGCTTCCGGATAGAGCCGGTGTTCCTGTTCCAGAATCCGCCGGGACAGTTCGGCTTCATCATCCGCATCAAGCACCGGAACCACGGCCTGGGCGACAATGGGTCCGCCATCGAGCGTGGCATCCACCAGATGCACGGTGCAGCCGCTGTAGCGCACGCCATATTCCAGCGCCTGGCGCTGAGCCTCCAGCCCGGGAAAAGCCGGCAGCAATGAAGGATGAATATTCACGATGCGCCGCGGAAACGCCTCGAGCAACGGACGGCTCACCAGCCGCATATACCCCGCCAGGCAGACCCATTCCGCTCCCGCTTCGCGCAGAAATGAGGCCAGCGCGGCATCGTATTCCTCGCGCGCACGGCCGCGCACCGGCATAGCGTGGGCCGGCAGCCCGAGTTCCCGGGCTATTTCCAGGCCCGCGGCCTCGGCCCGGTTGGAGATCACGGCCACAATCCGGGCGTTCAATCGTTTCGCCTGAATGGCCCGGGCAATCGCTTCCATATTGGAGCCGCGCCCGGAGAGCAATACGGCGATGCGCGGTGTGGGGTCCATGCGGAATCCAATCAGCCGTCAGGCCTGGCCGAAGCTGACGCGGCGCGGCCCCGCCACGATTTCTCCCACTTCGTGGCAGGCTTCCTCGCGTTCCTGAAAATAGCGGCGCAATTCCTCCACGTCCGCGGGCGCCGCGACCAGCAGCATGCCCAGCCCGAGATTAAAGGTGCGGCGCATCTCCGCGCGCGGCACCCGGCCCAGGCGCGCGATCAGGCGAAACAGCGCCGGTTCGGGCCAGGCGTGCGGGTCAATCCGGGCGCTGCAGCCTTCCGGCAGAATGCGGGGCAGATTCCCGGGAATGCCGCCGCCGGTAATATGCGCCAGCCCCTTGATCACGCCCGGCCGCGGCTGCGGGCCGCGGCGGTGCTTGCGCACGGCGGGTTTCATGCCCAGCACCCAGGGCGCCAGCGTGGGCAGATAGCATCGGTGTTCGGCCAGAAGCGCCGCCGCCAGCGTCTGGCCCAGCTCTTCGACCATTTGATGGAGCGGCAGATTCGCTTCCTCCAGCAGCACTTTTCGCGCCAGCGAATACCCGTTGGTATGCAGTCCGTTCGACGCCAGGCCCAGAATCCTGTCGCCCGGCTGAATGCGCGGGCTCGGCAGCAGGCGCCGGCGTTCGGCCAGGCCCACGATGCAGCCGGCCAGATCATATTCGCCCGCCGGATAAAACCCCGGCATCGCCGCGGTTTCACCTCCGATCAGGGCGCAGCCGCTGGCCTGGCAGGCGCCGGCCAGGCCGGAGACCACTTCCGCCGCGACCGCCGCATCCATCGCGCCCATGGCGAGATAGTCGAGAAAAAACAACGGCCGCGCGCCCTGCACCAGAATGTCGTTCACGCAATGATGCACCAGGTCGCGGGCCACGCTGGCGTGCTGGCCGGTCGCAAACGCCAGCTTCAGCTTGGTGCCCACTCCATCCAGGCTGGAAACCAGAACCGGATTCTGATAGCCGTCGGGCACCGCGTAGAGCGCGCCAAATCCGCCCACTTCGGCCAGAACATTTTTATTAAACGTGGCCCGGGCCAGCTTGGCGATGCGTTTTTTAGCGGCTTCGGCGGCGCTGATATCCACGCCCGCGGCGGCATAGGTGGTGCGAGACATGCCTGACCATGATACTAAATACCCGCAGCGGCATTCGAGCCGGGCGCCTTGGGTCCGCGTGGGTTATACGGCGGTGAGAATCTGGCTGGAGTCCTGTAATGCTGCCGCGGTGGAAGGAAAGGTGATGCGCAGCAAGGGCCGGGGCGAGCTTTCCGCCTGGATGTGCCCGCCCGCCTGCCGCACAATGCCATAGACCGCAGCCAGGACCATGCCGCCCTTGCGGCCAATGCGAATGCCGGAAGAAAAAGGCTCAAATATCCGGCCCTGAATTTCCCGGTCCCAGTCGGGACCTGTATCCTGAACCGTCAGCTCGGCCGCGGTCTCGGAATTCGCCAGGTGAGCGGCCCGCGTGGTCATGCTCAAACTTCCTCCCGTGACCATGCGATCGGCGGCATGGGCCGCCAGATGCAGCAGCATCTGCGCCAGTTGACCGGAATCGGCCTGGATTTGCGGTAATCCGGGCTGGGTTTCCAGCCGCAGTTCAATTTGCTCGCCCAGAATGCGCTTGAGCATGGGCGCGATCGCGTGCAACTGCTGATTGAGATCCAGCGGCTGGGTCTGCATTTTCTGCCGCTGGCCCAGGGCCAGCAGTTGTCCCACAATGACCGCCGCTTGTTCCCCCGCAGAGTGAATGGCTGTGAGCATCGCCTGGGATTTTGCGGAGGTTTCAGCGGCTTGCAGGAGTTCGCAGCGGCCGAGAATCACCGTCAAAAGATTGTTGAAGTCATGGGCAATGCCGGCCGACAGCCGGGTAATCGCCTGCAAGGTACGGGCCTGAACAGCTTTGCCGATTTCGGCGGATTGCCAGGCTTCCATCGCCTGCGTGCGGCGGTGCAAATAAAACAGCAGCACGCCGCTGTAGGTCAGCGCCAGCAGCAAGGCAACCAGGCTGATCCAGAGCGCGTCATGCCGCGAGCGATGGCCCTGGCCTTGCACTTCGTCAGACAGCCGCCGCACATCATGGAATGAATCCAGCGATATCGCGGCAATGCTGTTGTAAACCGCGCGGTTGGCCAAATCGCTGGTTTTATATTCATTCCGCGCGCGAGCCTTATTCCCTGCCCGCATGAGGCGCAGGCTGCGATTCAAGATGCGCTGGGCCGATTGCAGTGCGGCCAGCAGACTCCGGGCGGCTTGCGCCTCCCGGGTGTTCCGGCCGGCGAGCCGCAGCAAATTCCTTGTCCGCCGAAAAGCCGCGGCCATGGCGGCGCGGTAATTGCTCAGGCCGTTGCCTAGCTGCTCGCTTTCCAATCCCGTGCGCGTGTAATGATCAATGACCGAGTCGGCCCAGCCAAAACTTGAGCCGATCTGTAAAACCTGGGATTGAA
>JAKAZV010000063.1 GCA_021826505.1 Acidobacteriota bacterium
CGAGAAAGTAGCGGTCATGCGAGACCAGAATGCAGGCATGGGGATAGGCGGTCAGGAACTCTTCCAGCCAGTTGCGGGCCTCCAGATCCAGATGGTTGGTGGGCTCGTCGAGCAGCAGCACGTCGGGCTGCGCCAGCAGCAGCTTGGCCAGCGCGATGCGCATTTGCCAGCCGCCGCTGAACACCTCGCACGGCCGCTCCCAGTCGCCGGCCGGAAACCCCAGCCCGGCGAGCACGCTGGCGATGCGGGCTTCGAGCGCATAGCCGCCGCGCACGTTGTATTCGTGCTGAATGCCGCCATAGCGCTCGGCGATCGCTTCCGCTTCGGCCCCGGCCGCGGTGGCCATGGCGGATTCAAGCCGCGCCATCTCCTGCTCGATCGCCAACAGGCCGTCGAATACGCTGCGGCACTCCTCCAGCAGACTGCGCCGCACGAAACTCAGACCCTCCTGCGGCAAATAGCCGAGCGTCTGCTTGCGGTTCTGGGCCAGTTCGCCTTTATCCAGGCTTTCGAGGCCGGCCAGAATTTTCAGCAGCGTGGATTTGCCGCTGCCGTTGGCGCCCACCAGTCCCACCCGGTCGGTTTCCCCAATCCGCAGATCGGCGTTTTCAAATAAGGTGCGGCCGCCAAAGTACTTCGCCGCGGAACTGAGCTGGATCATGGTGCCGGAATCGCAATGGATTTGAGCGAATGCTCAATCTATTTTCGCATGCCAACAGCTCATACCGCTCGGTTGGCGGCGGGCACGAGCAAATTAAAAAAACGGTTTTTGCGCCAGCGATAATGCTCAAAATGCCGGTCCAGGGTCAGGATATCGCCCGTATTCAACTGATCGGCCAACTGAATCAGGCAGGCATCGGCCAGATCGGCGGGAGTATCGCGATATTTGCGCAGCAGCCCGCGCACCGGTCCCACCGTTTGGGACAGTTGCATTGGAAGATGAAAAACTCCCCGCTCCACATTTTCCAGCACGGCTTCCGCAGCGCCCGGCAAATGGCGGAGCAAGTAGCAGCTTTCCGCGATCACGGCCTCACAGCTTGCCAGCAGAAAATTCGCGGAAGTAACCAGAGACGCGCAGATTTCATGATGCCGCTCGGCGCGATCCAGCAGCGCGACAATGACGCCGGTATCGAGTAAAACCGGCTTCACCGGCCGAAACCCTCCAGATGACGCGGGTTGGAGCCCAGATCGGAACAACCGGAGTCGAATTCTCCCAGCCCAGTGATTTTCTTTCCTGCCGCCCGGCCCTGGGAAGCCGCCAGCAGCCGCACCGCTTCGCGCACCACCCGCGACGGACTCCAGCCCAACTGCTTGACCAGCCGGTCGAGGGCGGCTTGGGTCGGGCGATCCAGGCGGGCTTGCACCGTGGCTGGCATGAATTCATTGTATTACATGAACATTTTGTAATACAAGCTAGCAATGCGGTACCGGAAGAAGCGGGCAGAGAGCGCCGCAGCGGCTTTTAGGTTTCGGTGAGACAACTTCATCAACTTGCGGCCGAAGCTGGTGATTGAGAATCCTGAACGCTCCATGCGAAACCCATGACAAAACAGCGGGTTTTGTTTTCAGTCAGCCGCACCCAGCGAGCCGGCGCATATCCCTTCGCCGGGATCCATTTTAGTGGCGGCCAGCAGCACATTGTATCCAGCCGCACCGGCATTCAGGCTGAGATCCCAGTCCAGCAGGCGATGAATCTGCCGCAAAAGGAGGCTGCTGGTTTTGTTGTAACGGTAAAAAGGCCAGCCCAGGGCGTCCAAAAACGGCGCCAGAATGCCGCTGCGAAATCTGTATTCCAACCGCCAGGGCCGAGAGGCCAATAACTCACTTAGTTCCGGGACGGTGAAGTGGTGATGCCAGATCACCTCGCGCTGCCCGCCATAGCCGGCATCCCGCAAACCCTGACGCAGCAGTTTTTTATGTAAATACGGCAGCCGGAAACGCAGATTGTTCGGATCGGCCCAGGCGGTCCAGCCGGCATGAGGCGTGCTCAAAATTAAACGCCCGCCGGGGCGCAGCACGCGATGAATTTCTTCCAGCGTGGCTTGCCGCTCTTTCCGTGGAATATGCTCCAGCACCTGGATGCAGGTCACGCACTCAAAACTGCCGTCAACGAACGGCAGCGAAGATGATGCCGACTGACAAACGATTTCCGTCTCATTGGCCCGCCGGAGGGCTTCGGAATTGATATCCACGCCGAAAGCCGCGATTCCTGGACGCAATTGGCGTATGTGGCTTAACAGTGCGCCAATATTACAGCCCATATCCAGCACGCTCCGGATCCGGGACGGCAGGTGACGCACGGGGTGGGATGGCAGCCAAAGGGGCATGATAGCGGCATTGCCAGCAGAATCTTACCATTCCCGCGATCGGTGGTGACCGGGCATGGATTAAAATGTTGGCGTGCGCGTCAAGGTATTATTTTTTGGCCCGCTGGCGGATGAGATGGGAGAGCGGGAAGCGGTCTGCGAGATGCCTTCCGGCGCCCGCCTCGCCGATCTGCGCCGGCATTATGAAAACCTGCGCCCCGCGCTGATCGCCTGGCGCGGCCATATTCAAATCTCGGTCAACCGCGAAATTCAAAACGATGCGTTGCAGCTCGCCGAGGGCGATGAGATCGCCTTCTTGCCGCCCGCCAGCGGCGGTTAATCAATGACCCATCTTCAGCTTTGCAAATGTCGGCGCAAAAACCGCAGGGTGCGGCGCCAGGCGTCGCGCGCGGCGGCGCGGCCGGCCGGCGTGGTCAGGTGGGCAAATGCATGCGGCATGCCGGGATAGATTTTAATCTCGGGATGGCGGCCGGCGGCGCGCAGATCGGCCGCCAGTTGCCGCACTTCTGCCGGCGGAATGCTCCGGTCGGCGCCCCCGAAATTCCCCAGCATGGGTGCGCGTATTTTGGCCGCGAACGGCCCTAACTGACCCGGCGGCGGCAGTTCGCCGTAATACACCGCCAGCGCGCGCAAGCCAGGCTGCCGGCGGGCAAATCGCATCGCCATGCCGCCGCCAAAGCACCAGCCCAGGGCTCCGATATGATGCGGCCGGACCGCGGACAAATGCCGCAAATATAGGTAAGCGGATTGCAGATCACGTAATCCGCGAGCCACGTTGAAACTGCGCATCAGCGCCATCGCCTGCCGGGGCGTGGTGGCCAGCCTGCCATGATAGAGATCGGGCGCCAGCGCCACATAGCCTTGCGCCGCCAACAAGTCAGCGCGCTGCTTGATCCAGCCATTCAAGCCCCACCATTCCTGAATCACAATCACCGCCGGATGGCGACCGCCTCCCCGCGGCAGCGCCAGATAGCCCCGGGCGCCGCCGAAGTTCACCATCCGCTGCGCCGCCGCGGCCAGGCCGGCGGCCAGAATCAGAAAGCTGACGAAAAAAATTTTCCGTTTCGACATTGCGAGCTCACCAGCCGCCGAATCTTGCGACATCCCGCGTTATCATAGCTTAGAGTGGACGATTATCCCAGCCTCGCCGAACTGCGGCATGGCCCGCTGGACGTGGAAGGCTTCTGCGCGCGCCTTGCCGGCCCCGCCGACGGGGCACTGGCGCGCTTTGAAGGCCGGGTGCGAAATCAGCATCAGGGCCGGCCCACCCAATACCTGCAGTACGAGGCTTACGAAGCTTTGGCCCTTCGCCAGATGCGTGAATTGATTCTGGCCGGCCGCCGGCAATGGCCGATCCACGGCGTCGGGCTGCTCCACCGGCTGGGCCGGGTGGAAATCGGCGAAGCCGCGGTGGTGGTAGCCGTCGCCGCCGCACATCGCGCCGAAGCCCTTGCCGCCTGCGGCTGGCTGATTGATCAACTGAAAAGCGAAGCCGCCATCTGGAAAAAAGAAGTTTTCTCCACCGGCACGGTCTGGCATAACGCCATTCCCGCCCAGACGGCGGTTGAAGCATGAGTCACTACACCGCACAAGCCACTGCCATCGCCCGCGCCGCCGGGGCGCTGCTGATGGAGCACTTCGGCCGCGTGGCGATCGAATACAAGGGGGCCGTGGATCTGGTCACCGCCGCCGACCGCGCCAGTGAAAAACTGATCGTCGAGCGTCTGCGCGCCAGCTTCCCCGATCATGATCTGGTGGCCGAAGAAGGCAGCCGGCACGAAACCGGGTCGGATTACCGCTGGTATATTGATCCGCTCGACGGCACCACCAACTTCGCCCATAATCTGCCGGTCTTCGCGGTCTCGCTGGGGCTGGAATATCAAGGCCGGCTGATCGCCGGCGTGGTCTATAATCCGGCCCAGGACGAGCTTTTCGCGGCGGAAGCCGGCGCCGGCGCCACGCTGAACGGCCGCCCGATTCACGCCTCGTCCGTGGGCCGCCTGGGCGAAGCCCTGCTGGGCACCGGCTTTCCCGTGCACCAGCGCGGCGCTAACCCTAATCTGCTCTTTTATCACGCCATTACGCTCAACAGCCACGGCGCGCGGCGCTATGGCTCAGCCGCACTTGATCTCTGCTACGTTGCCATGGGCCGCTTCGACGGCTTTTGGGAATTTAATCTCAAGCCCTGGGACGTGGCCGCGGGCATGCTCATCCTGGCCGAAGCCGGCGGCCGCGCCACCGATATGCGGGGCCAACCGACCAAGCCCGGGGGGCCTCATCTGCTGGGCACCAACGGCCGCATGCATGAGGAAGTGGTGGCCCTGTTTGCGCCCATTTTCGAGCAGCTCGCCGCCGGCCGGCTTACGGATGACGTGATCCTGGCCCAGGTGGCGCCGGCGGGAGCGCGCTGATGCCGCGCCACGTACAGTCGCTTTTTGTGCCCGGCCGGAGCCGCAAGCGCTATCTGCCCCGCGCCCATCGCTGGGTGCATGCCAAGCGCCGCGGCTATCCCGATCCCGAGATCACCCGGCTGCAACTGGAATATGCCCGCCTGAGCCGCGACCTGCGCGGCTTTCGCATTCTCCATTTATCCGACATCCACCATGGCCTGTTCTATTCGCCCGCGCGCCTGGAGCGCGTCATCGAACTGAGCAATCAGCAAACTCCGGATTTCATCGCCCTCACCGGCGACTTCGTCACCCAGTCGGCGCAGTTTATCGAGCCGGTTTGCCGGGCGCTGGCAGATCTGAGGGCGCGCTGCGGGGTTTATGCCGTGCTGGGCAACCACGACTTCCGCGCCGGCGCGGAAACCATTACCCAGGCACTCGAACGCCGCCAGATTCACGTGCTGCGCAACCGCTATGAGTGGCTGCGGGTGGGACGGGCCAAGCTGCTATTGGCCGGCATGGATGACGCCCGCCAGCATCCCAGCCTGGCCGACGTCCTGCAGCCCGCGCCCCGGGGCGCCGACTTTTCTTTATTACTGGCCCACAATCCCCGCTGCCTCCGCGCGGCCGCCCGCCACGGCATGGATCTGGTGCTCTCCGGACACACCCACGGCGGCCAGATCAAGCCTCCCTTTGCCCGTCCGCTCTATCGCCGCATGGTAGCCGAAGGCTTGCTGCGCGAGGGCAAAACTCGCATGTATGTCAGCCGGGGCCTAGGGCAAGTGATCCTGCCCTGGCGCTGGGGCTGCCCGCCGGAAATCGCGGTGCTGGAACTGGAATCCGCGCCTAATTAATTTACCTGCCAATTTAATTCCATCCGCATCATTTAGCGGCAAATATTTCTGCATCTCCAACCCGTTATTTGACCGCGACCGGTGAGGGCGTCAGGGGCTGGCGGGCGAACTGGCGGATGCGTTCGGTGATGCTGTCGCGATCCAGACCATATTTGGCATGCAACAACTGCGGCGCGCCGTGCGGGATGATACGGTCGGGCACGCCGATGTGGAGTATCGAAACCGGAATGCGGCGGTCGTGGACGAGCGCCGAAACCTGGGCCCCGAATCCTCCGGCGAGCGTTCCTTCCTCGGCGGTGACCAGAAATGGCTTTTCAACCGCCAGGCAGGCGATGAGATCGGCATCGAGCGGCTTGGCGAAACGCGCATTGATGACGGTGAGATCGAGGCCTTCGGCCGCCAGGGTTTCGGCCGCGCCCAGGCACGGCGCAACCATGCTGCCCAGGGCCACAATGGCGCCATCACGGCCCTCACGCAAAATTTCAGCGCGGCCAATTTCCAATTTGCGCAGCGGGGTTTCGAGCTCCACTCCCTGACCGTTGCCGCGGGGATAGCGGAGCGCGATCGGCGCGCCATGCTCGATCGCGGTATAGAGCATGTGGCACAGCTCGTTTTCGTCTTTGGGCGCCATGACGGTCATATTGGGCAGGGCGTTGAGATAGGCAATGTCGTAAAGGCCGTGGTGAGTGGGGCCATCGGCGCCGACCAAGCCGCCGCGATCCAGCGCGAATGTGACGGGCAGATTCATCAGGCAGACATCATGGAAGACCTGGTCATAGGCGCGCTGCAGGAAAGTTGAATAAATTGCCGCCACCGGGCGGTAGCCTTCACAAGCCAGGCCGGCGGCAAAGGTCACGGCATGCTGTTCGGCGATGCCGACATCAAAAAAGCGGGCGGGGAACTGGTGCGCGAAACCGTCAAGTCCGGTGCCTTCCGGCATGGCGGCGGTGATCGCCACAATGCGCGGATCGGTTGCAGCCAGCTCGCAGATGGTCTTGCCAAAGATTGAGGTGTAGCTGGGCGCGCCGGCCGGGGCCTTATGAAAGGCGCCGGTGGAGACGTCAAAGGCAGTGACGCCGTGATATTTGACCGGCAACTGTTCGGCCTGGGGATAGCCTTTGCCTTTTTGCGTGACCAGATGCAGGACGACCGGGCCGGGATGGTCTTTGACCCGGGCCAGAGTGTCGAGCAGGGCATCGAGATTGTGGCCATTGATGGGGCCGAGATACTTGTAGCCCAGTTCTTCAAAGACCAGGCCGGGGATGATCATGCTTTTGGCTGTATCCACCAGATCTTTGGTGAGATTGATCAGCCGCTGGCCAACGCGGGGCACCGAACCCACGAGCTGTTCAAATTCCTCTTTGACACGCTGATAGGCCTGGCCATGAACGATGCGGTTGAGATAACCGGCGATCGCGCCCACGTTGGGCGAAATGGACATTTCGTTATCGTTGAGAATGATGAGCAGCTTGCGTTTGAGATGGCCGGCCTGGTTGAGCCCTTCCAGGCCCACGCCACCAGTCAGCCCGGCATCGCCGATGACGGCGATAACATAGCTGTCTTCACCCTTGAGGTCGCGGGCCACGCACATGCCGAGCGCGGCCGAAATCGAGGTGCAGGCGTGGGCGACATTGAAAGCATCATAGGGGCTTTCATCGCGCACGGGAAAACCGGAAATGCCGCCATATTGACGCAGGGTGGGAAAGCGGTCGCGGCGCCCGGTAAGGATCTTATGGCCGTAGGCCTGATGGCCGACATCCCAGACGATCTTGTCGCGCGGCGCGTCGAAGGTGTAATGCAGCGCCAGCGTCAGCTCGACCGCGCCCAGGCTGGAGGCCAGATGCCCACCCACCTTGGCCACGGTGCCGACCATATAATCGCGCAACTCGGCGGCGACCTGGGGCAATTCGGCACGGGGCACCTTTTTCAGGTCGGCGGGAGAATCAATCTGGTTGAGGTATTTATATGCCATAGGCGCTTATTTCCACAGTAGCACCCTGTCCATTCAGGGTAAATCGCCCTGCCTGCGCATTGAAGCCCCGGCGCTACGTTCCGTTAAGGGAATATTAAGCGTAGAGTAGGACATAATTGAGGCTAGAAAGCCGGTTATTCGTATTTCCAACCGTCAAGGCGGGAGGGCGACATGGCAGCGATTCAAGGCAGACGATGGCTGATCAGTGGCTTGATGGTATGCATGCTGGGCGGGGTTGCAGCCCTGAGCCAGCGGAAAATTTTGCGTTCCCAGACCGCTCCCAGCATTCACCGCCAGGTGAATGAGATGGCGCTCGACGTGGTCGTGACCAATGCCCAGGGCAAGGTCATACCCGGCGTGCGGGCGAGCCAACTGATGATCCGGGAAAATGGCCGCCCGGTTCCGATCAAGAGCTTTCGCGTCATGAACTGGCGCCATGCAAGCCCCGGCGTCAAGTCAGCGGCGGCAAAAGCAAAGACCGCCGCACCCGTGATCTCACGCGCCGAAGCGGCCAGCGGCAACCTGATTACGGCGGTTTTCGATGCCATTGCCGGCGAGCCGGCGATACTGGCCAACCAGGGCATGGCGCATTTTATCCGGCACGATCTGCGGCCGGGGGACGAGATGGCGGTGGTGCGGCTGGAACACGGCCTGATCGTGCTGCAGCCCTATACCAACAACCAAAACCTGTTGCTGCAGGCGGTGCGCGAAGCCACCCTGGCGCCGCCGCGGGACCTGATTCCCTACGCCCGCCGCAGCGCGGCGATGTATCAGAGCTACCTGACCACGCTGCAGGCTCTCAATACGAATACCGGGGCATACGGCGCCCCCAATCCCGGGCTGGAAGCCGGCGTTCATTATCTGATGGCGCTGCAGAATCTGACGCAATCGCAGGCGAATATGCAGACGGAGGCGCGCTCCTGGAGCACGCTGCCCTATCTACGACAGCTCGTGCACGCACTCGGCCAGGCATCGGGCCGCAAAGCGGTGCTCTACTTTACCCAAAGATTAACCGTCAATTCGAATACCAGCTATCTTTACCGGCAGATCATGCGGCAAAGCCGGGCGCACGCGGTGTCGTTTTATATCGTGGATCCCAGCGGATTGAACGGGACCCAATTCACGGATACCGGCATTGATAGCGCCGACAGCGCCACGCCGGGCAATACCCTGCAGACCGGCGATCCATTGTCGCGCACGCAAAGCCAGCTCAGCTTGGCCGCCGCAGTCAGCCAGAGCCAGGGGAATTCGCCGAGCGGGGCGGTCACCCCGATGCAGGCGCATGCCTTTGACCGCATCCAGGATGCGCGCTATGTTTCCACCCTTCCGGTGCTGCGCGGGCTGGCCGATACCACGGGCGGCATGCTGGTGGCGAACACCAATAATCTGACCACCGGGCTGGACAGGATCGGCCGCAATCTGGCCGTGCATTATGAGCTCACCTTCGAACCCGCCGGAAATGCGGCGCCGAATCTGTCGGCTTTAAAATTGACGATTGCCGGACATCCGGACTGGCGGGTGCTGGCCCAGCCCTACAATCTGGCTTCCGCCGCATCCGCCCATCCGGCGGGTTCGATGCCGCTGCCGCTCGAGGCCCGGGCGCTGTTTTTCCCGGAAAATCCGGTGACTCCAACCGTGCTCTGGATGCAGCGTCTGACGCCGCGCGTCACGCATGCGCCCGCGGACGCGCAATGGCAGGATTCGCTGGAAATCACCAATGCGCAGGGCCGCGTGGTGGCCAAAGCCAGCCATGTCTGGGCCAACACGCAGCGGCAATCTCTCTGGATGCCGATGCTGCATCTGGCGCCCGGCGTCTATCGCGTGCACAGCCAATTGCAAGCCGGAACTCTGTCGGCGGGGCGGCAGAGCTGGCCCCTGACGGTGCCCGCCTCCGCGCCGGCGGGGCCGCGGCTGAGCAGCGTGGTGGTGGTGCGGCAACTGTTATCGCAGTCCTCCCATCTCCGCCCGGCCTGGAGAAGGCTGACGTTTCACGGAATGCAGATCGTGCCCCACGCGGGGCTGGCCAGTTTTGCCCAGCGGGGCAAAGCGATTGGATTATTCCTGATGGCGTATGTTCCCAGCACGACCGTGGCGCCGCGATTATCGCTGACGGTCTATCAGCATGGGGTTCCGGTTTCAGGCACCGGCATACCGCTGGAAGCGCCCGATGCACAGGGCCAGATTCCGGTGCTGGTCACGCTGCCGGAGAAAAGCTTTTATCCCGGCATCAATACCCTGCGTTTTACGCTGCACCTGGGCACAATGGAAGTTCGCCGCCAGGCGCAAATCGTGATTCAAACCAAGCCTAAGAGTTGAATCGGTTCCCGGCCAGCCTGATTCCCCGCTGCCTCAGGCTATGATTTGAACGTGAGTTCAGCCTGGCAACGAAGGGCGCGCGCGCGCGTGGAAGGCTATCTGGAGCGGGTTCTTCCATCCGCCCAGCAGTTTCCCCAGCCTTTGCACCGGGCCATGCGGCATGGCGTATTAGGCGGCGGAAAAAGGCTGCGGCCGCTGCTGTGCCTGGCGGCGGCGCAGGCTGCCGCGGGGAACTGGCGGGAAGGCGCATTGCGGCCGGCGATTGCACTGGAGCTGATCCACGCCTACTCGCTCATTCACGACGACCTGCCGGCGATGGATGACGACGAACTGCGGCGAGGCCAGCCTACCTGCCACATCATCTATGGCGAAGCCATGGCCATTCTGGCCGGCGACGGGCTGCAATGCCTGGCGTTTGAAATTCTGGCCGGCTGCCGGCCGGCCACGCTGGCGCAGGCTTTAGGACGCGAATTAAGCCGGGCCGCGGGAACGCCCGCCGGTATGGTGGCAGGGCAGGCAGCCGATATCTGGGCCGAAGGCCGGCGGGTCAAGGCGGCGCCAAATGCAAAATCCCGGCTGCCCCGGCTGCCGGCGGCGCGGCAACTGCTCGAACTGATTCATCGCCGCAAAACCGGGGCGCTGCTGCGCGCGGCCCTGGTGATGGGCGGCCTGGCCGCGGGCGCCGATCCGGCGCGGTTACGGGATTTGCGCCGCATGGGGGCTGACATCGGACTGGCGTTTCAGATTCAGGACGATCTGCTCGATCGCCAGGCCAGCACCGGCCAATTGGGCAAAACCGCGGGCAAAGACCAGGCGCAAGGCAAGCTGACGTATCCCGGAGTATATGGAGAGCAGGCCGCGCACAAACAGGCCGCCCGGCTTTCGCGGCGGGCACTGCGGGTATTGGACGGCTGGGGTAAAGCCGCGCTGCCGCTGCGCGAGTTGGTGGAGTCCATGGCGGAACGCCAGAAATGAGCGCGGCGGGTTGACCTATTATACTGATGGCCATGGCTCGCTGGCGCTTGCGCAAATCCGGCTTCCGATTCAACGCCTGGCATTCGTTTCCCGATGATTCCGGCTACGATGCCCGGCCACACGGGCATGATTACGAATTTTCACTGCTGCTCGAAGCCACAGTCTGCCCGCAAGGCATGCTCTATGACGCCCGCAGACTGAAACAACTCGCGACTGATGAGGTCATTTCACGCCTGGATCATCAGAACCTGAACGATCTGCTGCCGCAGCCCAGCTCCGAAATACTGGCGGAGTGGATCTGGCGGCAACTGCGGCCGCATCTGCCGCCGGAGCTTAAAGTAGGAATCGAATTGTGGGAAACGCGCAGTATTGCCATTGAGTACTGGGGCGATGAGGAGAAGAATTGAAATAACGATGAGATCCAGCCGCAGAGCACCATTCGGCAGCCGCAAATGAACCTGCTGCGGCATCTTTTAAGACCGTGAACGTTCATATTTTGGACTGGAATTGAGCTAAACTTGCATGCGTGCGGCGGGGTGGCCGCGCGGGGGGTCAAATCAGTTGCGCCCTGACAGGCGCGGAAACGAGAACGTTGAAGATGAAGAAATTCCTGATTGGCCTCGTCATCGGTATCCTCCTGGTGCCCATCGGTTTTTATCTTTATTGCCGTTCCGGTCACGCACCGGTGGCCACCGCTTCGGCGCCGATGCCGCTGGAGCGTTTTTTCGCCAAAACCGCCCTGCACGCCACGATTCATCGCGAAGCCCCCAAAAACGTCCCCTTTCCGGCCACGGCGGATAACCTATTCGGCGGAGTAATGGTCTATCGCCAGAACTGCGCCTTTTGTCACAGTTTGCCCAACCAGCAGCCTTCGCCGGCGGCGCGCGGCATGTTTCCCAAACCGCCCGCATTATTCAGCCAGCGCGGCATGGTAACCGACGATCCCGCCGGGGTTACCTATTGGAAGGTAAAAAACGGCATTCGGCTGACCGGCATGCCGGGATTTGGAAAATCTCTTTCCAATCTGCAAATGTGGCAGGTGAGCCTGTTATTAAAGCATGCCAACCAGCTGCCGGCGACGGTGGCGGCGGCCCTGAGCGCGCTGCCCGCCAGCCCCAAGCCGGCGGGCGGCAACAAAACAAAGAAAAAAGCGTGAGCGGACACCCACGCAACCGGAATTCACGTTTTCCAGCCTGAACCCTGCTGAACCCTGTCATGCGAGACAAGCACGGCCGAAGCCGGGTTTTGCTTTTACAATAGAAGCAGGATGGCAGTCCGGAAAGTAATTATCCTGAAACCACGGGGATTCTGCGCCGGCGTGGTGCGCGCGGTGGAGGCGGTCGAGCGCGCGCTCGTCACCTTTGGCCCGCCCATCTACGTGCTGAAGGAGATCGTGCACAACCGCACCGTGATCCGCGATCTGGAGGCGCGGGGCGCGATCTTCATTCCCCGGATGGAGCTGGCGCCGCGCGGCGCCCGGGTTTTTTTCAGCGCCCATGGCGTGGCGCCCGCGATGTGGAGCGAAGCCAAGGCGCGCGGGCTGGAAGTGATTGACGCCACCTGCCCTCTGGTCAGCAAAGTGCATCTCGAGGCCCGCGACTACATCCGGCGCGGTTACAGCCTGATCATTATTGGCCATCGTGATCATGATGAAATCATCGGCTTGCTGGGCGAAGTGCCGGCCGGCACGCCGGTGGTCGAGCATGCCGGGCAGGTCGCCGAGCTGCATGTGGAGCATCCCGACCGCATCGCCTATCTGACCCAGACCACGCTCAGCCTGGATGAAACCGCCGAGATCATTGCCCGGCTCAAACAGCGTTTTCCCGCCATTGTGGCGCCCAAAGCGCAGGACATCTGCTATGCCACGCAAAACCGGCAGACGGCGCTGAAGATCGCCGCGCCCGAGATGGATCTGGTGCTGGTGGTAGGCTCCGACAACAGCTCCAATTCACTGCGCCTGGTGGAAGTAGGGCTCAATGCGGGCACTCCCTCGCACCGCATTGACGATGCTGACGCCATCCGGCCGGAATGGCTGCGGGAGGTGAGCCGCATTGGCCTCACCGCCGGCGCCTCCGCACCCGAATCGCTGGTGCAGGATGTGGTCCGGGTGCTGCAACAGCGCTTTGGCTTTACCGAGGTCGAGGAAGCGGGCGAGATTCAGGAAAACGTGCGCTTTATTCTGCCCTCCGAGGTGCTGGCCGCGCCCGCGGCCAACCTCCAATCCCATTAAAAGGAATTTTCATGCCTTCGTCCCCCGCCCTGCTCGCTTCCCTGCATAACGTCGCCACCCAGCTGCGCATTGACTCGATCGAAGCCACTACCGCGGCCGGCAGCGGCCATCCGACAAGCTGCATGTCGGCGGCCGAGATCATGGCGGCGCTGTTTTTCGGCGTCATGCGCTATGACCCGAAAAATCCCCAGAATCCCGATAGCGACCGCTTTGTGCTCTCGAAAGGCCATGCCGCACCGGTGCTCTATTCAGCCTGGGCCGAAGCCGGTTTTATTCCCCGGGCCCGGCTGACCACGCTGCGGCGGTTTGATTCCGATCTTGAGGGCCATCCGACGCCGTTATTGAAATTTGTCTCGGTGCCCACCGGCTCGCTCGGCCAGGGATTGCCGGTGGGGCTGGGCATGGCGCTGGCCGCGCGCATGCAGGGACGCGATTACCGCACCTATGTGCTGATGGGCGACGGGGAAAATGCGGAAGGCTCGGTCTGGGAAGCGGCGGAAGTCGCGTCCTTTCATAAAGTGGATTCGCTGTGCGCCATTGTGGACGTGAACCGGCTGGGCCAGAGCCAGCCCACCATGCTGCAGCACGAGATGGAGATCTACCGCCAGCGCTGGAGCGCCTTTGGCTGGAATGCGCTGGTGGTGGATGGCCATGATCTGGCCGACCTGCTCAACGCCTTCGCGGAAGCGAAACAGACGGCCGGCCGGCCGACCGTCATTTTAGCCCGCACCTTCAAGGGCCGCGGTGTCTCCTTTTTAGAAGACAAGGAAAACTGGCACGGCAAGCCGCTGAAACCGGGCCAGGAAACCGACCAGGCGCTGGCCGAGCTGCGGGCGCAGATGCAGGCCAATGCCGGACCCGCGCCCGCGCCGCCGCCGCCGGCGCGCAGCCAAGCGGCATTTCCCCCGCCCCAGCCCATGCCGGAACCCCGGTTCAGCCAGCCACTGGCCACACGCGAAGCTTTCGGCCAGGCGCTGGCCGCGCTCGGTCAGGCCGATGCCCGCATTGCCGCCGTGGATGGCGACGTCAAGAACTCGACCTATACCCAGGATTTTGAAAAAGTCGAAAAGCCGCGCTTTGTCGAGGGCTATATCGCTGAACAGAACATGGCCGGCATGGCGATGGGACTGGCCGCCGCGGGACAGATTCCCTACGTTTCCACTTTTGCCTGCTTTCTCACCCGCGCCGCCGATTTTATACGCCTGGCCGGACTGGCGCAGTCGAATGTGAAGTTTGTGGGCACGCACGCCGGGGTTTCCATCGGCGAAGATGGCGGCTCGCAGATGGGCCTGGAGGATCTGGCTTTGTTCCGCGCGCTGCCCGAATCGGTGGTGTTGTATCCCAGCGATCCGGCCAGCACCTGGCGCGCGGTGGAACTCGCGGCACAGTTTCATGGCGTCGCTTATATCCGCGCCGGCCGTCCCAAGGCGCCGATCCTATATTCCAATGAGGAAACCTTCGCCCTGGGTCAGGCGAAGGTGCTCAAGCAGAGCGCAAACGACGTGGCCACGGTGGTGGCCGCGGGCGTGACCTTAACCGAAGCCCTGGCCGCTTATGAGCAGTTGAAAGCCGCGGGCATCGCCATCCGCGTGGTGGACCTGTTCAGCGTGCGGCCGGTGGATAAGGCGACGCTGCTGACATCGGCAAAGGCGACGCGCAACATTGTGATCACGGTGGAAGACCATCATCCCGCGGGCGGTTTGGGCGACGCGGTCTCTGAAGCCGTCAGCCCGGAAGGAGTGCGCGTGATCCGGCTGGCGGCGCGCGTGATGCCGCACAGCGGCAAGCCTGAGGAATTACTGCATCAGCAGGGCATTGACGCGGCGGGAATTATAGCCGCGGTCAAGCAGCTGAAGTAAAGGATCACACTCAGGGATAAGCATCGTTCAATAGCTAACAGGCACCCCGGCCTTCCCACTCGATGCCGCGCGGCCCGAGATGATGCCTGCGCATTTCAGGCCTGGCTGGACAGCAGAATTTTGCGGCTGCCGCGGCGGGCGGCCCGGCGCAGGGCCTGGGGAGCGCGCGCCAGCGGCAGCACATCTTCAATCAGGCTTTCCACTTCCAGGCCGCGCGCCAGCAATCGCAGTGCCTGGTCCATAGGTCCGCAGCGCGAGCCCACCAGCGTGATCTCATCCACGATC
>JAKAZV010000064.1 GCA_021826505.1 Acidobacteriota bacterium
ATCTGAGGGCGCCCCGGGGAGAAGCCTGCAGGGCAAGGCCGAAGGCGCGAGGACACCGCAGCGTACTTCATGGGTACGTGAGGATGTCCGAGCGGCTGAGAACAAAGCCCTGCGGCGCTTATCCCTGGGCGAGGAATTATTATGGCTAAACCACAAGCCGCTGCCGGTAAGCCCGCCGCCAAACCGGCGGGCAAGAAAAAAACCTTCAAGAAGCGCGAGCGCCGCCACATTCCCACCGGGATCGTGCACATTCAGGCCTCGTTCAACAACACCCTGGTGACCATCTCCGATCCCGACGGCAAGGTCGTCTCCTGGTCCAGTTCCGGCTCGCTCGGCTTCCGCGGCTCGCGCAAGGGCACGCCCTTTGCCGCCGGCCAGGCCGCCGCCCGCGCCGCCACCCAGGCGCGCGACGCCGGCATGCGCCAGGTGGAAGTCCGGGTGCAGGGCCCCGGCTCCGGCCGTGAAACCGCCGTCCGTTCGCTCGCCTCCGCCGGCCTCGAGGTGCGCTCCATCAAGGACGTTACCCCGATTCCGCATAACGGCTGCCGGCCGCCCAAACGCCGTCGCGTCTGATCCGCGGCGGGCGTTTTAATGCGATAATAAAAGTTTGCCGTCCCTTGCGGGATCGCAAACGGACCGGGAAGAAGGGTTGCCCTCGCCGCCTGTAAACCGGTCGTCCCCTGAAGCTTTAGGAGATTGCAATGGCTCGTTACACTGGACCCGTATGCCGGCTTTGCCGCCGCGACGGTCTCAAGCTCTTCCTCAAGGGCGAAAAATGTTTTAGCGGCAAGTGCCCGGTCGAAAAGCGCAACTTCGCGCCCGGCCAGCACGGCAAGGACCGCCGCCCCAAAAAGGTCGTCGGCTACGCCCTGCAGTTGCGGGAAAAGCAGAAGACGCGCCGCATCTACGGCGTCCTGGAAGCCCAGTTCCGCGGCTATTTCGAGCGCGCCGCCCGCCAGCCCGGCATCACCGGCGAGCTGCTGATCCGCCAGTTGGAAACCCGGCTCGACAACGTGGTCTTCCGCTGCGGCTTTGCCACCTCGCGCGCCCAGGCGCGCCAGTTGGTGCGCCATGGCCACATTCAGGTCAACGGCCGCAAGGTCAACATACCCAGCTTTCAGGTCAAGCCCGGCGCGACTCTGGCCGTGCGCGAGACCGCCCGTAAATTTGCCCCCGTGCTCCACGCCCGCGACATGGCCTCGCATCAGGGGCTTCCGGGCTGGCTGGAAGTGGACCGCGACCAGTTCTCCGGCCGCGTCCTCAGCCTGCCTTCGCGGGAAGATGCCGGGCTGCCGGTGCAGGAACAGATGATCGTCGAGTTGTACAGCAAATAACCATTTCGCGCGCGTCTCCGGGGCGGTCTTCCGCTCCGCCGCGCGCCTTGCTTAGCGTGGGAGGAATCATGACGATGCTTTGGAAAGGCTTTCAAAAGCCCAAGCGCCTGGCCGCCGAGGCCGAAACCCTGACGCCCCATTTTGGCCGCTTCTCCGCCCAGCCCTTCGAGCGCGGTTTCGGCCATACCGTGGGCAACGCCCTGCGCCGCACCCTGCTCTCCTCGATCGAGGGCGGAGCCATCACCGCCGTGCGCATGGAAGGCGTGCAGCATGAGTTTCAGTCCATCCCCGGCGTGGTCGAGGATGCCACCGACATCATTCTCAACCTGAAGCAGATCCCCTTCCGCCTCCGCTCCGAGGGTCCCAAGCACATCTACATCAAGGCCGACAAGCCCGGCCTGATCACCGCCGAGGCGATTGAAGCCGACGGCGACGTCGAGGTGCTCGACAAAAAGCTCCCCATCGCCACCCTCAGCGAGGGCGGCAAGCTCGAAATGGAGCTGCGCCTCAAGGTCGGCCGCGGCTACGTCTCCGCCGACCGGAACTATGATGACGATCTGGCTCTCGGCTTCATCCCCATTGACAGCGTCCATTCCCCCGTGCGCAAGGTCAACTACACCGTCGAGGCCGCCCGTCTTGGCCAGACCACCGATTACGACAAGCTCACCCTCGAGGTCTGGACCAACGGCGCCGTGGCGCCCGCCGACGCCCTCGGCCTCGCCGCCAAGCTGCTCAAGGATCACATGACCATCTTCATCAACTTCGAGGAGGCGCTCGAAGGCGGTGATCTGGCCGACTCCCGTCCCGGCCGGCTGCAGAACGATAATCTCAACCGCTCGGTCGAGGAGCTTGAGCTTTCCGTGCGCTCCTACAACTGCCTCAAAAACGCCAACATCCAGACCATCGGCGAGCTGGTGCAGAAGTCCGAAAACGAAATGCTCAAGACCAAGAACTTCGGCCGCAAGTCGCTCAACGAGATCAAGGAAATCCTGCACACCATGGGCCTCGGCCTGGGCATGCGGATTGACGATCAGGGCAACCCCGTCGCCGGCGATCAGGCCTGAGGCCCGCCCCCGCGGGAAAGATTTTTCTACGGGAAATTTTTATGCGTCATCGCAACTACGGTTATAAGCTGGGCCGCAACACCTCGCATCGCCGCGCCCTGTTGCGCAATCTGGTCACCTCGCTGGTGCTGGAAGAGCGGGTCGAGACCACCGTGCCCAAGGCCAAAGCCATGCGCCCCTGGGCCGAGCACATGATCACCCTCGGCAAGCGCGGCACCCTCCACGCCCGCCGCCAGGCGGCGGCCTATCTGCAAAGCCCGGCCGCGGTGCAGAAGCTCTTCGACACCCTCTCCGCCCGCTTCGGCGACCGTCCCGGCGGCTACACCCGCATCATCAAGACCCGTTTCCGCGCCGGCGACAACGCCGATATGGCCATGATCGAGTTTCTGGGCAGCGAGGCCATCCAGCGGCAAAAGAAAGAGCGCCGCGCCGAGCGCGCCGAAAAACGCGCCGCCGCCGCCCGCGAAGCCGCCGAAAAACAGGCCCCCGCCGCCGAACCCGGCCCGGATAAACCCGAATAATTTAATGCGCGTGTCTGGACCATGGGCGGCTTCGTTTCAGTGCCTGCCCTGGTGAAGATTACTGGTTTGGTAAGGACTCCAAAGTTGGTATAGGCCGCAGCCGGGACCGCAGTCCTCCGGACCGCGCTTTTTTCTTCTCAGCATCTGCTGGCGGTCCACAAGTCCATCGTCAGAAATATTAAAGCCTCATCGAATGGGAAGGCCGGGGTTGCCTGTTAGATCCTGGGCTCTACGCCATCGAACAATGCCGAGCGGGTTCTAACGCCGCTGTGCGATGCTTATCCCTGAGTGTGACCCTTACAGCTCCAGCACCCAGGCGGGATTTTCCTGCGGATCCAGCCGGATCGGCCGGTGCCGGCCCTGCCATTCCGCGCTCCAGCCGCTGAGCAGCTCGCGCACACTGTAGCTTTGCTCTTCGCCCCGCCCCAGCTCCCGCAGCGGCACTTCGATCATGCCTTCCTGGACATGGTGCGGATCCAGATTCACGGCGATCAGCAGCGCGTCCGACCGGTCGGCGGTCATCTTCGAATACAGCAGAATCTGCTCGTTGTCGCAGTGCCAGAAGCGCAGGGTGTCCAGCCGGCGCAGCGCGGCATGCTCGCGCCGCAGTTGGTTCACGCGGGCGATCCAGTCCTTGATATGGCCCGGCCGGTCCCAATCCCAGACCTTATATTCATATTTTTCCGAATCCAGATATTCCTCGGAATTGGGCAGCGCGCGGCCTTCGCAGAGCTCAAACCCGCTGTACATGCCGTAGTTCGCGCCGAGCGTGGCCGCCAGCAGCAGGCGGGTCTGAAAGGCCGGCCGCCCGCCGGTTTGCAGAATTTTGGGCAGAATGTCGGGCGTATTGACAAAGAAATTGGGCCGGAAATATTCCTCCGCGCCGGACTGCGTCAGCTCCAGCAGATATTCCGTCAGCTCGGCCTTGCTGTTGCGCCAGGTGAAATAGGTGTACGACTGGGTAAAGCCGGCCTTGGCGAGATATTTCATGACCTTGGGCCGGGTGAAGGCCTCGGAAAGAAAAATCACCCCCGGATCTTCGGCCTGCAGCGTCGCGATCAGCCACTCCCAGAAGGCGAAGGGTTTGGTGTGCGGATTGTCCACGCGGAAAATGCGCACCCCGTGCCGCATCCAGAAGCGCAGCACGTTCGCCAGCGCCTGCCACAGCGCGCGCCAGTCGGCGCAGTAAAAATTCAGGGGATAAATGTCTTCGTAGCGTTTGGGCGGGTTCTCGGCGTATTTAATGCTGCCGTCCGGACGATGAAAAAACCATTCCGGATGCTGCCTCACCCAGGGGTGGTCGGGCGAGCAGTTGAGCGCGAAGTCGAGCGCGATTTCCAGCCCATGCTTCTGCGCGGCCGCGGCAAAGTGGTCAAAGTCCGCCAGCGTGCCTAATCCCGGCTCGATGGCATCGTGTCCGCCGGCTTCGGAGCCAATCGCATACGGGCTGCCGGGATCGTCCGGCTGCGCCGTCAGGCTGTTATTGCGGCCCTTGCGCTTGGTCTGTCCGATCGGATGAATCGGCGGCAAATACAGCACATCGAACCCCATCGCCTGAATCTCGGGCAGCCGGGCTTCGCATTCAGGAAAGGTGGCCGATCGCCCTGGCTCGCGCCCCTGGGAACGGGGAAACATCTCATACCAGGCGCTGCAGCCGGCGCGCTCGCGGTCCACGCGCAGGCGGCGCGCCGGCTCCAGTTGCGTCGGCATGCCCGGCTCGGCCCGCGCTCCGATCCAGGCCGCGGTTTCATCCGCCAGCAGCAGCCCGGCGCCGGGCACGGTTTCTGGCCGGGCCAGCGCCTCCGCCAATGCCGCCGGAGCCGCCGCGCGCGCTCCGGCCCGCGCCGCCGCGGCGCGCGCCAGCTCCCAGCCTTCCCGCAGATCGCTGGCGATATCCTGTCCGGCCGCGCGTTTGCGCTCCGTGTCTCTCCGCCAGGTTTCGAAAACCTCGACCCAGGCGGCAGCGGTATATTCATACATTCCGGCTTCGGCCGGGGTGAACTCCGCCCGCCAGCGGTCGTTGTCGGGGGAATGAAACAGGGTTTGCGACCAGGCCGTTTCCGGCGTGGCCGTCCGCCGGTAGAGCAAGGCCGCCGCGATGACATCATAGCCTTCTTTATAGATATCGGCCCACACCGTCACCGGCTCGCCCGCCGGCCGTTTGGCGGGAAAGCGGCCGCCGTCCACTTCGGGCCAGAGATTTTCGATCGTGATGCCGCTGCCGCGCTCCGGAAATTTCATAGCCTTGATTATAAAGAAGCTGGTTCGTGGCTCAAGCTGCCGGTTGCCCTGGCGGTTCATCATGGTTGGGTTGGATTAATATGAGATCATGGTTGATGTCAAAATGACATCATGATCATGCGGGAGGGTTTTATGACAGGAAGTTTGCAGGTTCGTAATCTAGATCGTGACCTGATCGCCCGTTTGAAAAAGAGGGCTGCCCGGCATGGCCGGTCGGCGGAAGCGGAACACCGGGAAATCCTTCGGCAATCGCTTATGCGTGAGCCTGCTTCTCAGGATCGCATCTCATTTGACACTCTGGCGGCGGAACTTCGCGGGCTTACCCGAGGCCGCCGGCAAACGCCTTCGGAACATTTGTTGCGCGAAGGGCGGGAAAAGCGTTGAACGTTTGTATTGTTGATGCCAGTATTGCCGTGAAATGGGTGGTGGATGAGCCCGGTACGGTGGAAGCTTTAGCCTTGCGTCAGCGGTTCCGGCTTTTCGCTCCGGAACTGTTGACGGCCGAATGCGCCAATATTCTTTGGAAAAAGGCGCATCGTGGCGAGCTGACTTACAGGCAGGCTGTATTTGCGGGTCATTTATTGCAGGCGGCTGAAATTGAGTTTTTATCAAGTCATCATCTGTTGTCAAAGGTGGCGCAAATTGCCATGGAATTGAATCATCCCGCCTATGATTGTCTTTATTTGGCGCTGGCGATGGAACAAAACTGTCATTTTGTGACTGCGGATGCGCATTTTCTGCGAACGCTCGTTCGTCAAAAAAGTCCATATGGACATTGGGTTCTGGGTTTAAGCCAGGCTGTATTGGTGGATGGATAAATTTTTTAACCCTGGCTCTGCCGTTGTTTAGGTTGTTGCCGGCAGCTTTAGCCGGGATCGCAGGCTTCCGGACTGCGCTTTTTTCTGCTTCTTCTCACGTCACTTGGCTCTTCCGCCCATACCGAACCTCGCTTCTTCATTCTTCACTTCTTCTCTTCTCCACTTCTTCTCTTCTTCTTTGGCTACACTTGAAGCAATGGACGCTGGTCTTTTACTGCCACAGCCGGATCTGCTGGGAGATCGCCGTCTGGTGGTGGTATCGCATCGGCAGCCTTACGCGCACGTGCGGCACGGCAAATCCGCGGCCGTGCAGGTGGAAAAGCCGCCCAGCGGCCTCACTCTGGCGCTCGAGCCGATCGTTGTGGCCACGCATGGCACCTGGATCGCCGCTTCCGGCGGCAATGCCGACGCTGAATTTACCGATGCCCGCGGCTACGTGCGTGACCCTCCGCCTGATTCGCCCTACCGTCTGCGGCGCTTGACCCTGCCGCCCTCGCTGCGCGAAGACTTCTACACCGGCTTCGCCAACTCCAGTCTCTGGCCGCTGTGCCATATCGCCTATCATCAGCCCCGCTTCGAGGAAAAATGGTGGCGCGCCTACCAGGCCGTCAATGAAATCTTTGCCCAGGCGGTGGCCGAAGAAATCGGCGGCGAGCCGGCCACCGTCTTTATTCAGGATTTTCATCTCGCCCTGGCGCCGCAAATGGTCCGCGCCCGCTGTCCGCGGGCGCTCATCGCGCAGTTCTGGCATATTCCCTGGCCCAATCCCGAAGCCTTCCGCATCTGTCCCTGGCGCCGCGAGCTGCTCGAAGGCATGCTCGGCAACGATCTGCTCGGCTTTCATCTCTCCTACCACGGCATGAATTTTATGGAGACGCTCGACCGCGAGCTGGCCGTGCGCATTGACCGCGAGCACAACCTGGTCTCCCGTCCCGGCGCCGCCGGCGGCCTCACCAAAATCGGCGCCTTTCCCATCAGCGTGGATGCCCAGGCGATCATTGCCAGTGTCACCACCATCGCCGCCCAGCAATCCGTCCGCGAGCTGCGCGAGCGCTATGCGCGCGGCCGCCAATTGGTGCTCACCGTCGAGCGCATGGACTACTCCAAGGGCATTCGCGAGCGTCTGGAAGCCATCCAGCGTTTGTTCGAGCGCCATCCCCAATGGCGCGATCGCGTCAGCTTTGTCCAGATCGCCACGCCCAGCCGCACCGATGTGCGTGCCTACCGCGACTATGCCGCCGAGGTGGATCACTTAGTCGCGGAAATCAACCGCCGCTGGGGCGTCCGCGACTGGAAGCCCGTGCTGCCGCTCCATCAGTACGTCGAGCCCCGCCAGGTCTGGAACTGGTATCTCGCCGCCGACGCCCTCATCGTCAGCTCGCTGCACGACGGCATGAATCTCGTGGCCAAGGAGTTTGCCGCCGCCGCCCGCGATGACGCGGTGCTGCTGCTCAGCGAATACACCGGCGCGGCGCGCGAGTTCCGCGAAGCCGTTCTGCTCAACCCCTACGCCATTGACGATTTTGCCGATAAGATCGCCGCCGGCCTCGAAATGCCTCTTGAGCAGCGGCGCGAGCGTCTGCGGCGGCTGCGCTGGCGCGTGCTGCAATATGATATTGGCGCCTGGGCCGCCGATATCCTGCGCGCCCTGCGCCAGCATTATTTCGACAACCATGGTTCCGCATTTCCTGAAAACTCCGGCGGCGGCATGGCGTGAGCGGCTGCGCCGCTCTCCCTCCCTGCTCGTCGCCTGTGACTTCGACGGCACCCTGGCCCCCATCGTCCCCGATCCCTGGGCGGCGCGGGCTTTGCCCGGCGGCCTGCGCGCCTTATCCATCCTCGCCCGCTACCGTTCCGGCGTCGCGGCCGCCGTCGTGAGCGGCCGCGGGCTCGCCGATGTGCGTTCCCGCTGCCCGGTGGACCAGCTCTGGCTGATCGGCAGCCATGGCAACGAAATCGCCGCTCCGCCCCGCCGTCCGCTCCTCGCCTGGTCCGCTCCGGACTTCCCGCCGGCCGCCCTGCGCCAGATCGAATCCCGCGCCCAGGCCTGGCCCGGAGTCATCGTGGACCCGAAAACTTCGGCCTGCGCCCTGCATTATCGTCAGGCGCCGCATTTTGCCCCCCGGGTCGAGGCCCTGGCCGCGCAGATCGCCCGCGAATACAATCTCAATCTCATGCCCGGCAAATGCCTGGTCGAGCTGTTCTGTCCGGAGGCTCATACCAAAGGCCAGGCCATTGAGTTGCTGCGCAGCCATCTCAATGCCGATCAGGTGGTGTATTTTGGCGATGATCAGACCGATGAAACCGTTTTTTCCCTGCCGCCCGACTGGCTCATCGGCGTCCATATTGCGCCCGCCACGTTGCCCGATACGCCCATCATCGAAGCTGATCTCGATACGCGTGCCGCTTATTGGCTGCGCGGCCCGGAAGAAGTTGCGCGGGCGTTGCGCGTTATCGCCCGGCTGCGCCTGCAATCGGAAAGAAACTCCCCTGCCCATCCTCTGGAGCGGGCAAAGATTTAAGTTGCAACCGGACGGCAGCCGGGACCGCAGTCCTCCGGACTGCTCTTAATTTCTGCCCCTGCCCATTTTCTCGGGCGGGCAAAGATTTAAGTTGTAACCGGACCGTAGCCTGGGACCGCAGTCCTCCGGACTGCTCTTATGAGCCGCCGCTCAGCTCCGTCAGTTTCGTCACGGTATTGATGTTCCGTATCGTGCCGGGTTCTTTCACGGGAAGTTTGAACTTCGAACGTCCCTGTCCTTCGGGGTAGTAAATATAAATTTCCCGTCTTCCGGTCCTTACCTGTTCGCCTCCCGGCCCGGTCAGTCCGTCCAGTTTCTCCGCCGGGGGCGCGCCCGCCAGGAAAAGGACAGCCACCTTGCTTCCCTCTTTGCCGGGGAACGGATTTCCTTCCAGCGCCGCCCGCATCTCCGCCGGAGTCCGCACCATCACCGCAATCGGTTTATTCATCTTCGCGGCCAGCGCCTTTTCCAGCCTTCGCTGGATGGCGTCTTCTTTTAGATTCGACTCGAAGATCGCGTTGCCGCTCTGAATCCAGGTGCGCGTTTTCCGGAATCCGCAGTCGCCGCACAGCGCGGCCAGATCCTTCATCGCCAGTTGATTTGCGCCCACCACGTTGATTCCGCGCAGCAGTGCGATATAAATGGCCATTTTTTCAAAATACCCGGAAAATCCTGGTTTTGAAAGCGTGCGGCTTCATAACGCCGCGCCCGGCTGCTGTGTTCCTCGCTTCCTTGGCTTTCCGCTATCTTTCGCGCCGTGGCCATTGTATGCTCTAGTATCAGCCCGAATAGGGGCTTCTCAACCCATGCGCGTACTGCTCATTTACCCCAAGCGCGATCCCCAGTCCCGGCTGCGCACCCAGTTCAGCCAGGAACGCATCCACCAGTTGGTCTGCTGGCCGCTGCCGGTGCGCAGCTATGGGCTGATGTTCAACGGCATCGAAACCTTGGCCGCGCTCACTCCCGACTGGGTCGAGCTCGACATCGTCAACGAAAACCTGCGCGACATTGACTTCGACGCCAAGGTGGATCTCGTCGCCCTGACCGTCATGGTGACCAACGCCACCCGCGCCTACCAGATCGCCGACCGTTTTCGCAAACGCGGCGTCAAGGTGGTGATGGGCGGCTACCATCCCTACATGATTCCGCAGAACACGCTCCAGCACTGCGATGCCATCTGCGTCAGCGAGGCCGAATATCTCTGGGAAGACATGCTGAAAGATGCGCGCGACGGCAAGCTCAAGCCCATCTACGCCCAGGACAACAAGACCGATATGGGCAAAATCCGCCACCTGCCCCGGGTGCGGCGGCGCGACTGGATGCAGCACGTCTCGCTCACCCTGCAGGCCAGCCGCGGCTGTCCCTTCGACTGCGACTTCTGTTCCATCGTGCAGATGCTCGGGCACGACATGCGCTACAAGACCCCCGAGAATCTCTGCGCCGAGCTGGAAGTCATCTATAAGAACGACTGGCTGGGCCGCGTCTTCTGCCGTCCCATCTTTTTCGTGGACGACAATATCTTCGGCCATCCCCGCACCCTGAAAGAATTGCTGCGCGGCATCATCAAGCTCAACAACAAGTATCCCAAATTCACCCCCGTCTTCGGCTCGCAGATGACCATCAACGTCCATAAGGATAAAGAGGCGCTGGCGCTGCTCGAGGAAGCCGGTTTTTACAACATCTTCATGGGTCTCGAAAGCCAGGATAAGGAAACCCTGCGCGCCTACAACAAGCTCCACAACATCGCCTTCAGCTACGACGAGGCGGTGCAGAAAATGCGCGAGCACGGCATGGAGGTCATCGGCAGCTTCATCTTCGGCACCGATACCGACACCCCGCGCGCCTTCGAGCAGACCTACGAGTTTTTCGACCGCGTCAACCTGCTCTACCCCTATTTCAACATCCTCACGCCCACCGCCCGGCAGTGGAAGCGCTTCATGGAGCAGGGCCGCATCCTCACCGTCAAGCCCAAGCTCTATGACGCCCACCACACCGTCTTCGTGCCCATGAAGATGAGGCCCATCGAGCTGCAGCAGGGCTTTGTGGATCTGGTCCAGCGCACCTTCGACTACGCCAATATCAGTAAGCGCATGCTGGCGGTTTACGTCGAAAACCCGGTGCGCAGGCCCAAGCTGCAAATGTCGAAAATGCTCGAGCGCGCGGCCTTTCACAAGCTGCGCTGGAGCCTCAAGCACCTGGGCGATGCTCCTAGCCTGGCGTTTTTAGACGGCATGAAGCCGCACGTCTGGTCAGGCCGCATTCCCGTCGCCTCGTTGCTCCTGCAGATTGACCAGCATGACTTTGCCACGCGCCTCGAGCACGCCACCGCCGAGCATTTCTATAATCTCGACGTGCCCGCCTGGCAGGACCGCGATATCGTGCCCGCCAGCCCGGGCGTGGCCTCCGAGGGCCTGGGCCACGAAATCGCGGCCATGGTGCGGTAAAAACGGCCGGGTTCTCTGTCTCGCGCAGCGAGATAGGGCGGATAGCAACGGCCCTTCCTTTTTTCTTCAATATGTAGCAGCACCGGTTTTTGTGTGCATGAGGAATGCGGAACAATGAACAAAACCGAAGGTTTTGTTCATTGCATGCACAACACAGCTATGCGAAGCTAATCCCTTCGCACATTTCGCATCGAAGCTGAGGCGAAGGGAGAAGCAAGCAGAGCAAGGCGTTCGGAGCGGAGCATCCGGAATGTACATGGATGTACATGAGGAATGCGGAGCGACTCACAACGCAGCTATGCGACGCTTATCCCTTCGCACAAACGTATGGTAAGAGTACGTATTGCCCCCAGCCCTACTGGCGACCCCCACGTCGGCACCGCCTATATCGCGCTGCTTAACTATCTTTTCGCCCGCCAGCGGGGCGGCCAGTTCATCCTGCGCATCGAAGACACCGACCGCGCCCGCTTTGTGGCCGCTTCCGAGCAGATGATCTTCGACGCCCTCCGCTGGCTCGGCCTCGAATGGGACGAAGGCCCCGACGTGGGCGGGCCGTACGGTCCCTACCGGCAATCCGAGCGCAGTGAAATCTACCGCCAGGCCGTGGACCTGCTCCTGGCCTCCGGCCGCGCCTACCGCTGCTTCTGCACGCCCGAGCGGCTGGAGGAAATGCGGCGCGCTCAGTCCGCGGCCAAGCTTCCCCCGCGCTACGACAAAACCTGCCTTCGCCTCGCGCCCGGCGAAATCGCCGCCCGCCAGGCCGCCGGCCTGTCCTGGGTGGCGCGGCTGAACGTGCCTCAGCCGGGCGAAACCGTCTTCCGCGATGAACTGCGCGGCGAAATCCGCTTTGACCACGCCAACGTGGACGACCAGATTCTGCTCAAATCCGACGGCTTTCCCACCTATCATCTCGCCAATGTCGTGGACGACCACGCCATGGCCATCACCGACGTCATCCGGGCCGAGGAATGGATCAGCTCCACTCCCAAGCACGTGCTGCTCTATCAGGCCTTTGGCTGGCCCGCGCCGCGCTTCTGGCACATGCCGCTGTTGCGCAACAGCGATAAATCGAAAATCTCCAAGCGCAAAAACCCCGTCTCGCTCATCTACTACCGCCAGGCGGGCTATCTGCCCCAGGCGCTGTTGAATTTTCTCGGACTGATGGGCGGCGGCATGCCCGCCGACCTCGAAAAATTCACCCTCGCGGAGATGGTGGAAAAATTTCAGTTCGAGCGCATCAGCCTGGGCGGCCCGGTCTTCGACCTGGAAAAATTGCAATGGCTCAACGGCGTCTATCTGCGGGCGCTCGCGCCGGATGAGTTCCTGGCGCAGTTGCAGGCCACGGTCTTCAGTTCCGAGATTCTGCGCGCCATCGTCCCGCTCGTCCAGGAGCGCATTGAAACCCTGGCCCAATTCGGCGATCTGGCGGATTTTTTCTTCCGCGACGACATCGCGCCCCCGCCCGAGATCTGGCTGCCAAAAAAACGCACCCCGGCGGAAACGCTGAAAATCACCGCGCTCATGCTGGAAGCGCTCGAAGCCGCCGAATGGTCGCATGCCGCCCTGGAGGCGGCTCTGCGCGATCTGGCCGCGGCCCAGGGCTGGACGGCCAAGGAAGTCTTCATGCTGCTGCGCGCCATTTTGACCGGCAAAACCGCCTCGCCGCCGCTGCTTGAAAGCGCCGTGGTTCTCGGCCGCGCCCGCGGCCTCGACCGCATCCGCCGCTTTCTCGCCCGGGAAAAATCCCGCCCCCCGGCTTAAATCACCAGCGGCAAAGTATGCAGTTCGCGGCGCAGCGGATCCAGTCCCAGCCCCATGGATTCCAGGGTCGAGGCGCCTAATAATGGGCTGTCGCCTTCTTCGCCGAAGATCACCGTCGCGCCGCCTACCCGGTCCTGGTAGCGGAACTGCGCGGTGCCGATCTTGCGGCGTATCTTTCGTCCGTCAGCCAGCCGGAACTGCTGTTCGCCCATCACCGGAATGCCCAGGCGTTGCAATAGACTAGCCGGCGCAATGGAATGAAACGCGCCGGAGTCAACCAGAAATTCCAGCATTTCATGCCGTGCCGGCTCGGTCGGGTTGGCGATTTCCAAACTTAAAATTGTCAGCCCCATGGCCTCACGCTATCACCCGCGCCATGGTTTGGCAAACGTCTCATGGTTCATGCCTCATTCAGGTCGTTTTGTTGTTTGATTCATTCGGTCATTCTTTTTTTCAGTTTTATTTACGGGCGTTGGATTAATACGGGATAACGCCGCCCTGCGACGCTGTTCTCTTCGCCCATTTTGCCATTGAACGCTGTTGGTGCGCTCAGGGAGAAGCGAGCAGGGCAAGGCCGAAGGAGTGAAGACACCGCAGCATGCTCGGTGGTATGTGAGGATGTCTGAGCGACTGATAACGCCGCCCTGCGACGCTTATCCCTGAGCGAGTTCTTTATTCTACCGTCACCGACTTGGCCAGGTTCCTCGGCTGATCCACATCGCAGCCGCGCCGCAGGGCAATCTCATAGGCCAGCAGTTGCAGCGGCACGATTTCCAGTATGGGCAGCAGAATTTCCGGCGCGGACGGCACTTCAATCGCCGCCGCCGCTCCCAGTTCGGCGATTTCCCCCGCCGTGCCTTCATTCACGATCGCGATCACCTGGCCCGACCGGGCGGCGACTTCCTGTATATTGCTCAGGGTCTTTTCATAGCGCAGCCGCGAGCCGGAGTCTTCGGGGTCATGCCCGGCCAGCACCACCACCGGCAGGGTTTCGTCAATCAGCGCATTGGGGCCGTGCTTCATCTCTCCCGCCGGGTAGCCTTCGGCATGAATGTAGGAAATTTCCTTGAGCTTGAGCGCGCCTTCGAGCGCGATGGGGTAGTGAATGCCGCGGCCCAGGTAGAGAAAATTCGCGCTGCCGTGAAATCGTTTGACCAGGTCTTCGATCTCTGGCCCGGCGGATAATTTTCGCAGCAGTTGTTCCAGTTGCGCCGGCAGGTGATTCAGCGCGGCAATAAAGCGCGCCGCTTCGGGCGCGGCCAATTTTCCCCGCACCCGCCCGAGAAACAGTCCCAGCACCGCCAGCACGGTCAGTTGGGCGGTAAAGGCCTTGGTCGAGGCCACGCCAATTTCCGGCCCCGCATGCGTCAGCAGGCTCACATTGGCTTCCCGCGCCAGCAGACTGCCCACCGCGTTGCAAATGGCCAGGGTGGGCGCGCCTTTGCCCCGCGCCTCGCGCAGCGCCGCCAGTGTGTCCGCGGTCTCGCCCGACTGCGAAATCATCACGGCCAGTTGCGAGCCGTCCACCAGCGGATCGCGGTAGCGGAACTCGCTGCCGTAATCCACCTCCACCGGCAGCCGGGCCAGCCGCTCGATCATGAACTTGCCCGCCAGCGCCGCATGCCACGAGGTGCCGCAGGCCACGATCCGCAGCGACTGAAAGCCGGCGTAATCGGCCTCGCTTAGTCCGCTGTCGTCGAGATAAGCCCGGTTTTGCCCCGCATCCAGCCGTCCCACCAGCGTGTCGCGCACCGCCCGCGGCTGCTCGTGGATTTCCTTGAGCATGAAATGCCGGTAGCCGCCCTTTTCCGCCGCGATCGGGTCCCACAGCACGCGCGTGACCGCGGGCGCCAGCTTCTGGCCTTGAAAGCTTTCGATCTGAATGCCGGCGGGCGTCAGCACCGCCATCTGTTCATCCTCGAGAAAAATCATCTCGCGGGTGTGCGGCAAGAGCGCGGGCGCGTCGCTGGCGATGAAGTATTCCCCCTCGCCCCGCCCCACCACCAGCGGCGGGCCCTGGCGGACCGCCACGATTTTCTCCGGGTCCTGCGTCGCGATCACCGCCAGGGCATACACCCCGCGCAGCCGCGGCAGCACCGCCCGCACCGCCGCTTCCAGCGTTTTTGCCCCGGACGCATTCGCCGCCCGGGCGGCATCTTGCGCCGGCGCGGGCTCGAATTCGGCTTCCAGCAGATGCGCGATGCATTCGGTGTCGGTGCCGGTGCGGAATACATGTCCGGCCGCGCTTAGCTCGCGCTTCAGCTCCAGATAATTTTCAATAATGCCGTTGTGGACCACCACGAGCTGGCCCCGGCAGTCGCGGTGCGGATGGGCGTTTTCCTCGCTCGGCCGTCCATGTGTCGCCCAGCGCGTGTGGCCGATGCCGGTGGTTCCCCGCAGCGGCTGCCGCGCCAGCGCCGCCGTTAGGTTCGCCAACTTGCCTTCCGCCCGGCAGATCGCCAGCTCCGCC
>JAKAZV010000065.1 GCA_021826505.1 Acidobacteriota bacterium
GCCAGCGCGGAGCGTGGTTTTGCCGTTGCCGCTGGGATCCCAGATGAAGCCCAAGCGGGGGGAAAAGTTGGCGATATGTTGCTGCACATAACGGGTCGGCACGCCCGGATCGCCGGCAAATAATAGCCCAGCTGGAGCGTTGGCATAATGGCCGGTAAACTGGCCGGCATTGTACGCCGCCTGGCTGAAATAGCCGCCGCGGCCGAATTTGTCGTACTCGGGAAAATACGGATCCCAGCGCAGGCCGGCGTTGATGGAGAAATTCGTGCTGACTTTCCAGTCATCCTGAAGATACGCGCCAATGTAGTTTTCTCGCCAGTTTTCCTGTTCCGCGCCGCCCTGGGTGAAGGATTTCAGATCACCGAGCAGATAATCGGCCAGGCCATTACCGGTAAAGTTTCCCGTAAAGCTGAATTGGCCGTTCGAAGTAAAGTTGCTCAACTCGTTGGTTTGGGTATGAATCCAGTCAAAGCCATAGCCAATCTGGTGATTGCCCACCACCCAGCTCACATCATCCGCCGCCTGTACGGCATTGGTATTGAAATGCCCCGGCGAGCAAATGCCGCAGCCGGTGGTGAAGTAATGGCTGATGGACATGTTGATGAAGTTCGGCACCAGGCTGTTGATATGCACGCCGAACTGGGTCGGATTGGGCACATTGGAAGATGGCCCGCGGTTGATGCGCAGCCGGGAGCCGGAAATGTGCAGCGAGTTGATCAGGGTCGGCGTCAGAGTGTAGGTGTCGCCCAGCACCAGCGCCTGGCTGCGGATCACCTGGCCATAAGCCTGCGTGGTCAGCAGATTATTGGTGTAATCCGGCGGCAGGCTGAAACCATCGAGGAAATACCGCACGAACACTTCCTGTTTGGGGCTGACCGTGTAATCGGAACGGGCAATGAACTGATGGTCGGTGGTGTTGTTGGGAATGCCGTATTGCAAAAATCCACAACCTTGGGGATCGGTGGAAGTGGGCACCAGCGCCAGCATTTTCAGTGCCTGCGCATTATAAAGGCTGGGGCTGATCGTATTATTCACAAACGGCGCGCCCAGGGTCTTGGCCTTACCGCCATTGCAGGCCGCCGACTCCATCGTCTGCCAGTTGCCGGCCAATACCGCGGGCGTGGCCGTAAAAGCAGTATGATCCGCCGGAAGCTGGCGATTGATCGTGTCCTGGAAGCCGCCAAAAAAGAACAGTTTGTTGTGGATGATCGGCCCGCCGATCGTGCCCCCGAACTGATTGCGTTTCAAAGAATCCAATGGCTTTTTAAAAGAACTGGGGGAGCCTTGATAATTAATGACGGTCTGCGCGGCATTGAATTTATAGTTGCGCACAAACTCAAACAGATCGCCATGGAACTGGTTGGTGCCGGATTTGGTGACCACGTTAATCACGCCGCCGGGATGAACGCCGTACTGAGCCGAAAGATCGCTGGTCTGGACGCTGAATTCCTGCAGTGCGTCGGGGAACGGGAAAGGCAGGTTGACGTTGGTGAAGGCGTCGTTGTTGTCGGCGCCATCGAGCAGGTAATTGGTGGTGTTATCCTGTCCGCCGGCCACCGAAATCGTCACCGACTGGGAATTGAAGTTTTTGCTGCTGTTGGTATCGCCGTAGGCGCTGGTTGTGACCGCGGCGCCGGCCAGCAGAACCAGATCGGCGGCATTGCGGCCATTGAGCGGCAGCGCCAGAATCCGGCGCCGGCTGATGACCTGGTTGACCGAGGCATTGTGGGTCTCGACCATGGCGCTGTTGGCGGTCACCTGCACCGTCTGGCTCACCGCGCCGACTTGCAGTCGGGCGTTCATCACGGGGTTGACACTGACCTGCAGCACGATCCCGCTCTGTACATAGGTCTTGAAACCAGGGGCATGCACCGTAAGCTGATACGGCCCCACCGGCAGATTGAGCAGCCGATAGTTGCCCTGCGACCCTGTGATCGCGGTCCGGGTCATGCCGGTCGCGGTTTGCCGGATGCTGACGCGGGCGCCGGCAATGGCCCCGCCGCTGGCATCGGTGATCTGGCCGGAGATCTGATCGGTTGTCGTGGACTGCGCTGACAGTCCCACGCCGGTTGCCAGCCCGCACATGGCCAGCAGCACCATCCATCCCAAAACCCTGCGCACTGAAATCATAAAACTCGCCTCCACAAACTCGACTGAGAGCTATTCTGAGCGGTAACCTCTGCGCCTGCCTGAGCGTATGCTCTCTTGGAGAGGTGTGCCGCATTTGTATTTTCCCGGCTGTTCCGGCACATGCCGGCGGGGGGAAAACACTATTTACCGCAAAACGATATCAGCGTATTCCGCACTTTTCGGCCGGTCAAGGCAGTTTTACTAAAGCTGAGACCCGGGCAAAGCTAAATCCAGAAGCAAGCATTTTCGGGCCGAAAACAGATAGAAATTATTGGAAAAGCCCGATTCAGGGATATCTGAGCATCGAACACCTCTCATAAAAACCCTTTTAGACGAGCAAAGTCCCGGCGGCTTCGAATTTTTCAAAGCCTGGCTTATAACGCCGGACCGGACTGAGCTACCTGCGGGCTTTGCAGCAAATCGCGCATGCGGGCGGCCGAACTGGCAATGCGCTCAATCCGCAGGCGCAACTCGGGCGCCATCCGGCCGCGGGTTTGCAGGGCCAGCTCGGCGTTGCCTAAAATGGCGGCCAGGGGGTTGTACAGCTCATGGCGCAGGGAAATGTTGCGCAGCCGGGGCTGGATTTCCAGATCGCGCCGCCGACTCAGCCGGCGCCAGTGGCTGGCCGCCATCTGCTGGCGCACCACAAATGCCAATTGTCCTAAACCAGAATCGGTCCGCACCGTATCCACAATACCCAGCCGTGCTATACCCTGGGGCGGAACCCGCTCCTGCCCCAGCCAGACCGGAATGGGCGAGGAAGGCTGGGCCAGCCATTGGCGCCAGCATTGAAGCCAGCCAGGCTGAACTGTGGGGTCTGATTGAGCTTGAGTTTCCGGATCGGCGGCACGGCTGATTTCATCTTCCCAATGTGAAGGCAAAGCCGCCGGGTCAAGCAGGATCACAGCCCAGGGCCGTTCCAGCCCGGCCCAATGGACTGCGGCCGCGTTCCCACCGGGAACTGCGGGCACAATCTCGAGCGCGCAGCCCAGCGGTGTTAATGCGCGCCTTACCTGCGCCGCCAGCTCCGTCCTTGGGGTCAGACACAACACCGGATCAGGTCTCATAACGCCTCCAGATTCATTTCCCTGCCCTGCTTAAAGGTTGCTCAAGCCCGCCGAACGCGCATGGGCCAAGGGCGCCGGCTGGGGCGCCAGGGGCGAGGCCAGAGGTTCCAGATTTGGCGGCGTCGCCGCCAGGTAAGCATATTCCTTGAGCTTGCGGTAGAGCGTGGTCTTGCCGATGCCGAGCAGTTTCGCCGCCAGCAGCTTATCGCCTTTGACCACCCCCATGGCATGCTGGATGGCGTCCCTTTCGATTACCGCCAGGCTGCGGATGCCGTGAATGCCGCTGCCCGAGATCGGCATGGAGGCATTCCATTCCCGCAGCGGCGAGGGCAGATCGCCCAACTGCATCTCGGGGCCGGAACTGAGCGCCACCGCCCGCTCGACACAGTTTTCCAGCTCGCGCACATTGCCCGGCCAGCTGTAGCGCATGATCTGCGCCATCGCCTGGGCATCGAAGCTCTTGGCGGGCTGGCCCGGCAAGTTGTATTTTTCGAGAAAATGTTCCACCAGAAGAGGAATATCGCTGACCCGTTCCCGCAGGGTGGGCAGCTTGATATTGACCACATTCAGCCGGAAAAACAGATCTTTGCGGAACGAGCCCTGCGCCACCGCGACCTGCAGGTCGCGGTTGGTGGCCGCCACCAGACGCACATCAATCGGAATGCGGCGTGTGCCACCCACCGGACGGATTTCCTTTTCCTGGATGGCCCGCAGCAGTTTGGCCTGCAGATCGAGCGGCAACTCGCCGATTTCATCGAGAAAAACCGTGCCACCGGAGGCTACTTCCAGCAGACCGGCATGATTGCGATGGGCGCCGGTAAAGGCGCCTTTGACATAGCCAAACAGCTCGCTTTCAATCAGCGTGGGCACCAGGGAGCTGCAATCCACGGGGATAAAAGGACGGTCGCGATGCGCGCTCTGATAATGCAGCGCCCGACCGACCAGCTCTTTCCCCGTGCCGCTTTCGCCCAGCAGCAGCACCGGATAACGGTTCTGCGCCACTTTCACAATCATCCGGAAGATCGCCTGCATGGCCGGCGAAGTGCCGATCAGATTGCCCAGGCCGCTGCGTTTCGGGCCATTTTCGCGCACCTGGCGGTGCTCGTTTTCGACGTTCAGCCGGTGCAGCCAGGTCTGCAGCAGCAGGCGCATTTCTTCCAGATCAAATGGTTTGGTGATGTAGTCGCCGGCGCCCAGTTTCATGGCATCCACCGCCCCGCCCACCGAGGCGTAGGCGGTCAGGATCAGGACCGGCATCTGCGGCCAGAATTGTTTCAGCCGCTGCAGCAGTTCCAGCCCTCGCTGATCGGGCAGGCGCAGGTCCATCAAGACCAGATCTACAGGCTCAGTTTCCAGCAGCCGCCAGAGGGCTTCGGCGCTCTCCAGGCCGGTCGCTTTATAGCCCAGGTTATCCAACAACGATATACAGACCTCCCGGATCTCGACCTCGGGATCGAGCACGGCCACATGCGCCACATTGACCATTCGTCACCTCTTCAATGCTTCTGGTTACGGGAGAAGCATGAATGGCTTAAAGGCAAAACGATGGCCAATCAGGGAGGTTAAAATATTGCTGAAAAATAAGGAGTTAATCGGGATGCTGGGCGCCCATGAGGCCCAAAATGGAATCGCCGTGCCCAAAGTAGGAATGACGGGCCAAAGCTTGACCCGACACCGGGGAGAGAAAAGCCAAATCCTGGGGCATCAGGCCGGATGAGCGATGCTGTGAGCCTGGACGGGAAGATAAGCCGCGCCGAGCAGCCCGGCATCGGTATCGAGGGCGCTGCGTTCGATGCGAGTGGAGCTGGCGCGATAGACCACCGAGCGCTTTTCCACTTCCGCCAGCAGACTGGGGGCAAAGGCATCCCAGCCGCGGGCCATGCCGCCGCCCAACACATAGAGGGGAAGATTGAAGATATTGATGAGGCTGCTCAGCGCCACGCCCAGGCTGCGGCCCACCATTTCAAAAATTTCCCGCGCCACCCGGTCGCCTTCCCGGGCTTTGATATAGACGATCTCGGCCGTCAGCTCGCCGACTTCATCTGCCGCCGCCATCAGCGCCGCCGAGCGCCCCACCCGAATCGCCGCCAGCGCCATGCGCAACACGGCGGAGGCTGAGGCATAGGCCTCAATGCAGCCAAGATTGCCGCAGGCGCACAATTGCCCATTGGGATCAATGGTCATGTGGCCGAGCTCGGCGCCCATGCCCACCTGGCCATGCCAGACGCGGCCGTCGAGAATCAGGCCGCCGCCGATGCCAGTGCCGAGCGTCAGCATGCAGAGGCCGCGCACGTTTTTGCCCGCACCCACCCATTTTTCGCCCAGCGCGGCGGCATTGGCGTCATTTTCCAGAAAGACGCGGGTTTCCAGCCGGCGCTCGATTTCATCGCGCACCGGAAAATCGTTCCAGCCCGGCAGATTGGGGGAGTTGAAGACCATGCCGGTTTCCAGATTAATGACCCCGGGCACGCCGATGCCAATGCCGCTCAGGGGCGCGCCGCCCATGCGGCGGCGCAGCTCGCCGATGGCCGAACACATGTCGTTCAGCACCCGCTCGCGGCCTTCCTTGACCTCGGTTTCGAGGGCGATTTTTTCGACAATTTTGCCTTCCGGACTGACCGCCGCGATACGCAGGTTGGTGCCGCCCAGATCAACGCCGATGGAATAGGAAACCGGGTTCATGGCCAGATGTTCATCATAACAGGAGCGGGCAGCGGATTTTTGCGGCGGCCCGATGACAAGGGTGTGAAAAATAACTTGATATTTTCAGGAATTCACGGCCCAATGCCAAATATGCGCATTCGCACACTTTTGCTTTTCATGATGGTCATTTTACTGCCCGCGCTGGCCGCTCCGGCGCCGCAGGGCCAGTTTGCCGGGGTCTGGAAACTGGACCGTTCCGCCAGCCAGATACCGCGCTTCGCTCCGGTTTATGCCGAGGTCAACATCAGCCTTCATGCCACCGGGGTCACGCTGATCACGCAATCCAAATTCCGGAATCAGGTCGAGCAGCAAAAGCTGAAATATTTGCCCGGCTGGGTGACCACCAATGGCGTCTATGGCGACGTCTCGAAAAGCCGCTCCGCCTGGACCCCGGCGGGGCTGGCCATCCTGACGATCGGGCATTTTGGCAATCTATTGACCCACACCCGGGAGTTATGGCAGGTTTCCCCCGATGGACAGCGGCTAACCCTGGACATGACCAGCCAGATGGGCAAATTTCCCGCCCTGCATGCGGTGGAAGTCTATACCCGGCAGCCGGCCAGCGCCTGGCACGCGGCCCCACCCCCGCCGCCGGCGGCCAAGGCCTTTCGCAATATCCAGGTATTGAAAACGCTGCCCGCCAACCAGCTCATCCCGATGATGCATCTGTTTGCGCAATCACTCGGGGTGGAATGCACCTTTTGTCATATCCAGCACCATTTTGATAAAGACACCAAACATAAAATCCGCGCCCGCCAGATGCTGCGCATGGTCGCGATGATCAACCGCACCACCTTTAACAACCGCCAGCGGGTCAGTTGCTGGACGTGCCATCGCGGCAGCGCCAAGCCGGAAGGCTTGCCGCCTTTGCCGCATCTGCCGTTCAGCATTCCGCAGCCGCTGCCGGCGCATGGAAAGTAAGCTTTTGCATTCTTAATCTGAGGATGAGATTCCGCACCCCAACCTACTGGTTAGCCGCCGGATTGCTGAGCAGCCTGCTGGCCGGCATGAGCTGGGGCCTGCCGCGGCACATGCAGGCACCTGTGCCCGCCGCGGCGAACTCCCGCCACGAACTCCGGGTGCGCTTTACCGCCCGGATCATCAATGTGGGTGGCAGCGCGCTGCGGCTGAAACGGAAAAAAATCCTGCAAGCAGCCCCAGGGGTTAAAGTCGAACGCTATCCGGGCGTGTTTTTTCGCGGTGAGGGCGTGCCCGAACCGGCGCATATTCTCGAAAACGGCCAGCCCGTCTCCGCCTATGCCCTTAAATTCGGCTTTACGGTGGAAGTCAGCGCCTTTGCATTTAAAACCCCAACCGGGTATCTTTATCGGGCGACGCGGATTGTAGTCCTTAAAAAGTGACCGCGGCGGACCTGAATTTCAAGGAGACGATCATGCCGGGAAAGAAGTCCCTGACCGCGGCGATGTGTGCGCTGCTGGGGCTGGCGGCGGCCGCCGCACCAGCGAAGTTCAAACATTTTCAAGTCACGGTTTATATTCCCGTCAATATCGTCAAGCGCATGGCCGCGCATCCCGGCTGGCTGCGTTCCAGTTGGGCCCGCATCAGCCGCAACCTGCCGGTCAATCAGGTTTTTATTGAATCGTTTCGCAGCGACGATATCGCCAGCGGCCAGCAACTGGAAACGGTCAAGCGCTTTTTCCGGGCGCAGGGCGTACAGGTCGCGGGCGGCATCGCCTGGTCGGGGCCGGGCGGGTATGGCCAGTTCCGCTCGCTATGCTACACCGATCCCGCCACCCGCGCCATGGTGCGCCAGGTTTCGGCGCTGACGGCGCGGCACTTCAACCAGATCATTCTGGACGATTTTTTCTTCAATAACACCAAAACCGCGAGCGATATTCAGGCCAAAGGGAACCGGAGCTGGGCCCGGTTCCGGCTCAAGCTCATGGATGAGGTGGCGCAAAAATTAATTCTGGGGCCGGCGCGCGCCGCCAATCCCCGCGTCCGGATCATTATCAAGTTTCCCAACTGGTATCCTTCTTTTCCCGGCCTGGGCTATGATCTGCAGCGCGAACCTGGACTATTTGGCGAAATCTGGACCGGTGACGAAACCCGCGATCCCATCATCACCGACCAGCAGTTGCAGCCTTACGAAAGCTATGAAATTTTCCGCTATTTTGAAAACGTCGCCCCCGGACATAATGGCGGCGGATGGGTAGATCCGTATTCGATCCGGTACTTCGACCGCTATCCCGAACAGCTCTGGGACACGCTGCTGGCGAAGGCGCCGGCGCTGAATCTATTCGAATACACCAATCTGCTGCAGCCGGCGCGGCCGGGCAGGCGCACCGCCTGGGCGGGACTCAAGACCAGCTTCAACTGGAAACAGATGCTGCGCCGGAGCCACCTCGCGCCGGGCCAGCACCCGAATCTGGCCGACGCCGATGGCTACGCGCTCGGGAAAATTGATTCCCTGCTGGGCAAGCTGGGAACCCCGGTGGGGCTGGCCAGCTACCGGCCGTATCAGTCAAACGGAGAGAATTTCCTGCGCGATGAGCTGGGCATGATCGGCCTGCCGATCGAGATGAGCCCGCATTTTGCCCATGCTCCAGTGGAATTGCTGACGAAAACCGCGCGGGTTGCCCCTGGCATCGTGACCCGCATCGCGCGGCGTCTGCAAGCCGGCGCAACCATAGTCATCACCAGCGGCTTGCTGCGGGCATTGCAAAATCACGGATTCAGCCAGATCACCGATCTGCGGGTGACCGATCACGAGCTGGCGGTCAATTCCTACCGTGCGGGATTCGGGGCGGGCAATGGCCGCTTGCTGCAGCGCACCCAGGCGCCGATTTTATTTCCGCAGGTGAATTTCGACACCAACGAAGACTGGGCGGTGGTGCGCGGCATGGCCGATGGCCGCGGCGTGCCGCTGCTCATCACCGATCATTACGGCAAGGGCACGCTGATGGTCTGGACCATGCCCGAAAATCTCAATGACCTCTATAGAATTCCCGTGCCCGTGCTCAATGCGATCAAGCATTACATCACCGGCAGTCAGCCGGTGCGGCTCTATGGCCCCGCCCAAGTCAGCCTGTTTGAATACAGCAACGGAACTTTTGTGGTGGAATCTTTTTTGAACCACCCTGTAACGGTGCACATCGCGGGCCAGTTTGCCCAGATCCGCAATCTGCGGAATCGCGCCATCCTGAAAGGGAAAAAACAGCCGGCGCCGTTCTGGATGCATCAAATTTCGCCGCATTACCGGTTCACGCTGCGGATTGAGCCGCACAGCTACCGGGCATTCTCGGAAAAAGCGGAGTGAGCGGCTAACGCTCGCGGAAAATTTCCGCCAATCGGGGCTCAAAGCCGGGCAACACGAGCGAGGGGGCCATGGCATCACGGGCAAGGGCGAATGAGCGCGGGGTGAAGTTTCCCCGATCCCGGCTATAGACCGTGAGCTGTTTTAATTTCGGATCAAGCAGCCAGTATTCACCCACGCCATATTGCTCATAGAGCCGCAGCTTCACCCCACAGTCATTTTTTACGCTGCCGGGAGACAGCACTTCGGCCACCAGGTCGGGAGCGCCGCGCACGCAGCGTTCCGTCACAATGGCGAGGCGAGATGCGGAAACAAAGACCGCATCCGGAACCACCACATTTTCTTCGCTCAAAACCACATCCACCGGAGCCCACAATACCTCGCCCCCATGTGTTTCCTCATACCGCAGCAACAGCAGGGAAAACTGTCGCACGATTCGCTGATGGTAAACAATGGGCGAAGGCGACATATAATGCCGGCCAGCGATGATCTCATGCCGCAGGTGGTCTTCCGGCATGGCCAATAGATCGGCGTAACACATCAGGGCCGGTCCGGTTCCAGAAGCCATCACAACCTCACAGCTTTAACTATAACGCTGGCGCGCGAACTCAGCCTAGCGCCCGGCGCAGCGCGGCCAGAAAGCCGGGCCCGTTGCGGGCATCGGGCAGGCCCACCCAACGGCCGCGAATATGGCCATGCCGCCCGAGCAGCAGAATATACGCATTCTCCACAGCCGAATAGAGCCCGATAAAGGTTCAATTCTGCAACTGGCCTTTTTCCAGATGCCGCACGGTGCGGGCGTAGGTGGCGGCATGGGGGTCGTGGGTAACCATGACCACGGTTTTGCCATGGTCGCGGTTGAGCCGGGTCAGAATCTCAAGCACTTCAGTGGCCGAGCGGCTGTCGAGATCGCCGGTGGGCTCGTCGGCCAGCAGCAGGGTGGGATCGGTGGCGAGAGCGCGGGCGATGGCCACGCGCTGCTCCTGCCCGCCGGAGAGCTGTTTGGGCAAATGATGCATGCGATCTTCGAGGCCAACCAGCTTAAGCGCCAGCTCGACATGCTCGCGCCGCTCGGCCTTGTTCAGGCGCGTGAGCAGCAGCGGCAGCTCGACATTTTCAAAGGCCGTCAGCACAGGCAGCAGATTAAAGGTCTGAAAGATATAGCCAATGTGACGGTTGCGCCACTGCGCCGCCTGATGATCGTTGAAGGCGAAGACATTTTCATTCATTACCCGCAGCTCGCCGCTGGAGGGATGGTCAATGGCCGCGATCATGTTCAGCAGCGTGGATTTCCCCGAGCCGGAGGGTCCCATCAGGGCGACAAAATCGCCGGCCGCGATCTCCATGGAGACATCATCGAGGGCCACCACCTCGAAGCTGTCGCGCTGAAATTTTTTGCAAAGATGGCTGGCCACCACTATGGGCGCGCCGGCGGCGGGATTGGAGGATGAAGTCATGGCGGAAGTTTGAACGCTCATAATGCCTCGCTTCCAGGGCAAATATTCAGGGCAGTTCTTTCAGTTTTTCTCCGGATTGCACCCCGGCCGCGCCCTGTACGATGACCTGTTCGCCGGGCAGCACGCCGGTCACGCGATCTGAACGGTTCCCCGCGCGCAGCACGCGCACGGACTGGCGCTGGGCGCGGCCATCCACATCCAGCCAGACATAGGGGCCTCCCGCGCCCTGATGCACGGCGGCAACCGGCAGATCACTGCCGGGCCGCGGCGCGGCATGAGGATGGGATAGAGCCAGGAAGCGGACGGTGGCGTTCATTTCCGGCTTGAGATACGCATCGGGATGGAGAATTTGCACCTTGACCTGGACGGTGCCCTTGGCGCGGTTGGCGATGGGCGCGATCTCAGTCAGCAGGCCGGCATAGCGGCGATCGGGATAGGCATCGGTGGTGATTTCGGCCGGCTCGTTCTGACGCAGGCGGGCGAAGTCGCCTTCGGCGATATCACACTGGGCCTGCAGGTCGTTAAGGTTGGCCAACTCGACGACCGAACCGATCGGTCCGCCGCTGGCGGTAGAGGCGAACTGAGAAGTAATCAGCTCCCCCACCTCGGCGGTGCGATCCAGAATAGTGCCGCTCACGGGGGCGCGGATGCGGGTGGCCCGCAGCAGGGTCTGAGCATAGGCCAACTGGCCTCGCGCCTGCAGCAACTGGCCCTGGGCCTGCAAAATCGCGCTGGGGCGCGATCCGATCACGGCCAGCCGGTAAGCCTGGCCGAGTGAATGGGCACGGGCAAGATCGGCATTGTACAGAGCCTGATCGCTGTCGAGCTGCTGGCGGGCGACGATGCCGGAGGCGAAGAGCTTTTGATCGCGGTGTAAAACAATCGCGTCTTCGGCCAGCGTGGCGCGGGCCTGGCGCAGATTGGCGCGGGCTTCGCGAATTTCCTGCGGCCGCGAGCCGTGCCGCACGATGCGCAAATTGGCTGACGCGGCATCCACCTGCCCGCGCGCCTGCTCGACCTGGGCGCGGAACTCCGTTGCCTCCAGCCGCACCAGCACCTGGCCTTTGCGGACCTGCTGGCCTTTGTGCACCCCAATCCAGGAGATTTTGCCGGTGATCTTGGAGTTCACAAAGATGGTGTGATGGGCGATGATGTGGCCATCGGCGGAGAGCACCACGCGGCCCCGCGCGGTGGCGTCGGGAATGCTGTAGAGACGCACGCCGGCGACCCGGGGACGGAGCGTACGCGCGACCAGCACGATGACCAGCACGAGAACGAGGGCGGCGCCGATCCAAAGACCCCAGCGGCGGCGAGGCGAGGGTGGGCGATTGCGGTCAATGCGCAGCCGGTCCAAGCCTGGCAGCGGCAAGCCGCTTTGGCCCGGCAGCGGCGAGCCGTTTTGGCCCGGCAGCGAAGAGCCGTTATCCACGGGCGGCGAGTTGGGTTTTTCCGTCATCATGGGCAAGAGAATTCCATGCGCATTTCAGCCGCGCAGGGCGGTCAGAATATTTTCCCGTGAGGCGTGCCAGGCCGGCGCCAGCCCGCCGATCAACCCCAGCACCAGCGCGAAGATGAGGGCATCGGCGAGAACGTGGGGCGTGAAGCGAAGCTGGAAGACCATTTCGCTAAAGGTGGTGCTGTTGAGAGTTCCGGTGGTGAGTCCGTTCCACGGCAGCAGCGCGGCGATGCCGAGCACGCCTCCGAACAGGGTTAACACCACCGATTCCAGCACAAAGGAGAGCAGGATGCTGGGCCGGGGAAAACCCAGGATGCGCAGCGTGGCGATTTCGCGGGCGCGATAGGCGACGGCCGCATACATGGTGTTCATGGCGGCGAAACAGGCGCCGATGGCCATGATGAAGGCAATCACGCCGCCGATGAAGGCAATGGGTGCGCCGCTCGAGGTCTGTTGGGCGTAGTAGGCGGTTTCGGTGAGGGCATGGAGCTTGAGCCGGCGGTCGCTTTCAATATCGCGCACCAGCGCCGAGGCGGCGGCCGGCGAGACGGCGCGCAGCAGGACACTGGAAAAATCGGGACGACCGAAGTCGGCGGCCATTTCGTCGCGCGGGGCCCAGATTTCCGATTCAAAGGCCGAACCGTGATCCTGAAACTCGCCCACCACCCGCCAGTCGCCCTTGCCGAAGTGCAGTTGGCCGCCGAGTTGGGTTTTCTGAAATTGACGCGCGGCGGCGACGCCGACCGCGATCTGGCGGCGGCCGGCTTGCGGCCAATGGCCGGCAACGAGTCTGGCGCCGGGCCGCAGGGCCAGCCCCTGAAGACCCAATCCGCGCAGGGTGACGTTGGCGCGGCCATCGCCGCCGCGGCGGCGCAGGCTGACCACCACCACCAGGCTGCCCGAAGCCAAGGGCTGGCCCTGGGCATTGACCGCGATGCCGGGCAGAAATTTGATGGCGCCGAACTTGCCGCGGCTGATGGAACTAGAAACTTCGTCGCTCAACCCTTTGCGCATGACCAGCACATTGAGCGGATTACCCGAGGCCTGAAAGGCGCGATGCAGGCCGCTGAGCAGGGCGAGAATGAAGCTGGCCACGGCCACCGTCAAGGCCACGCCCAGGGCGGTCATCAGCGTGGCGCCCCAGCGCAGCCGCAGATTACGCAGATTGTAGCTAATCGGAATGGCCATGGTATTTATCTCATCCGACGTGGCGCAGGGCCTGCAAAATGTTCAGCCGGGCGGCGCGCCAGGCGGGCAAAAAGCCGCTGGCCAGGCCGATGAGGGCGGCGGCCGCCCAGGCCGTGACCAGGGTGCCGGGAGTGGCCGCGAGGCTGCCGCCCATCATGGGAGTATTGGGCGAATGCGCGATGCCGTAGAGCAGGCCGGCGCCGAGCAGCGAACCCAGAATGCCGCCGGCCAGCGCGACCGCGACCGCCTCGCCCACAAAGAGCCTCAAGATCGTGCCCTGCTCGAAGCCCAGGGTTTTGAGCACCGCGATCTCGCGGATGCGCTCCCGGATGGACATGGCCATGGTGTTAGCGGTGACCAGCAGAATGGCAAAGACCACGGCCGAACAGATGGAAAGAATAAAGGCTTTCACGTTGCCCAGCATGCTGACAAAGCTGAGCTGGAAGGCTTTTTCGCTCTCGACCTTGACCTGATGCGAGGAGTTGTGGAACATGGCGCCGATCACGCGCTCGACCCGGGGCACGTCGGAAGCCGAGGCGACGCGAAAATAAAAGGCGCCGTCGTTGTCGCGCGCCCAGGCCACGGCGTCGGCCACGTATTTCTGGTGATAGATCAGGCCGGAAAAGCCGGTGGAGTGAAAGATGGCGTCGAGCTTCAGATGCAGGTTGACGGGATAGATGGTGCCGCGCAGCACGATGCGCTGGCCCAGCTTCCAGCCGTATTTTTTCGCGGTTTTGCGGTTGACCGCGGCGCCCTGGCGGTCGTGAATAAAGGCCTGCTTCTGGGCGGATGCGATTTGCCAGTCGGGATAGACGTGAAAAACCGCGCGCGGATCCACGCCGAACTGGGCGAAGAAATTTTTGGGCTGGTTGTTGATATAGACGCCGCCAAACCAGTTCATGGGCGTGATGGCACGCACGCCCGGGACGGCCGCGATTTTTTGCCGGTCGTAGGCGGGCAGGGTAAAGGTCAGCGAGATGCGGTTGCGGGCGACCAGGCGCAGGGCCGAGGCGGGCGGGCCGGCGTCCATATAAAAAGACCGCCAGACCGACATCAGCACCGTCAGCAGCAGCAGCGAAAAGCCCACGCTCAGCACCGTCAGCAGGGTGCGCCGCCGGTTGCGGGTGGCATTTTTCAGGACAAAACGCGAAAACGTCATAGCCAGCCCTCGCAAGGAGCCATCGGCTGCCCGGAAGCCGGGGATTCCGGGCGCTTCGTGAACTAATACGCGCCCGCGGAAAATTTATTTCAGCGGATAAGGCCTGATTGGCTTCCCGGCTTCTTCATATAATGAAGCGTGGCTTCCGACCCTGCCCTGGAACGAGTGCTGTTTACGCGCGACGAGATCGCGAGCCGGCTGCGGGAGCTGGCGGCCGAAATCCACCGGGACTATGCCGCGCTGCCGCCGCCGATTCTGATCGGGGTGCTGAAGGGTTCGGTTTTTTTTCTCACCGATCTGGCGCGCGAGCTGGCGATGCCGCTGCGGCTGGATTTCCTTTCCATATCCAGCTTTTCCGCCGCCCCCGACAGCGGGCGGGTGCGGATTGAAAAAGATCTGGATCTCGATCTGCGGGGCGAACACGCGCTGCTGGTGGAAGATATCGTGGACACCGGCTTTACGCTGCGCTACTTACTGGAGACGCTTTCGGCCCGGCAGCCGGCCTCGCTGCGCGTCTGCACGCTGCTCGATAAAAGCTCGCGCCGGCTGATTCCGGTGCCGGTGCACTATCGCGGCTTCGAGATTCCCGACCGGTTTGTCGTCGGCTATGGGCTCGATTACCGGCAGCTCTACCGCAACCTGCCGGATTTAGGCATTCTGCGCCGCCGGGAGAGCGAAGAGGGAAGCATCGCATAGCAGCGTTTCGGCGTCTTTTATAAAGG
>JAKAZV010000178.1 GCA_021826505.1 Acidobacteriota bacterium
CGAGATCGCGGCCGCGCTGGAGATGTGCGAGCGCCGGCGCCAGGCGGGCGAAGTGCGGGTGCTGGTGCTGACGGGAGCGGGAACGGTTTTTTGTTCCGGCATGGATCTGGCCATGCTCAAAGACATTGCCGAACAAACCACCGCGTCCAGCCCGCCTGCCGGGACGGCAGCCGAGCCGGCGGCCGATGCGCGGCGGATGGCCGAACTGTTTGCCGCGCTGTACCGCTTTCCCGCGCCCACGATCGCCATGGTCCAGGGCCATGCCATCGCCGGCGGCTGCGGGCTGGCCTCGGTCTGCGATTTTAGCCTGGCCGTGCCGGAAGCTAAATTCGGCTACACCGAAGTGCGCATCGGGTTCATGCCCGCCCTGGTGACGGTGTATCTGCTGCGGCTGGTGGGAGAAAAACGCGCCCGGGACCTGCTGCTCACCGGACGGATATTCAGCGCCCACGAGGCGCTGGCCTGGGGACTGGTCACCGAAGTCGTGCCCGCCGACCAGTTGCTCCAACGGACGCGCGAGCTGATCGCGGAACTGCTGCACAACAGCCCCGGCAGCCTGGTGGAAACCAAGCGGCTGATTGAGCGCCTGGCCTCGCAGCCCGATCTCGAAGATGCGCTCGAGGCGGCGGCCCTCGCCAACACCGCGATCCGCCAGACAGCCGATTTCCGCGAAGGCATTACCGCATTTCTGGAAAAACGCCCACCCGACTGGCGGCATGGCCGCTCTTAGCGGCGGGGCCGCTTTTTTGCTTCACGATTCCAGTGGCCATATGAATACTTGCCACCGGATTACGCAATCGTGAATGATGGAAGGGTGAAAGAACTGGAAAAACCCGCATTGGAAACCGGAGCAAGCGCCTGGGTGGAGACGCATCAGAGAGTGCGCTACGCGGAAACCGACCAGATGGGGGTGGTCTATTACGCCAACTACCTGGTCTGGTTTGAAGTAGGCAGGGTCGAGTATTTCCGCGCCCAGGGCTTTTCCTACCGGCAACTGGAACAGGAAGACGACTGCCTGTTGCCGGTGGTCGAGGCGCGCTGCCGCTACCGGGCTCCGGCGCGCTATGACGACCTGATCGTCATCCGCAGCCGGATCGCCGCCCGCCGCGGGGTGACACTGCATTTTGAATACGAGATCGCGCGCGAAAGGGATGGCCAGGTGCTGGCCACGGGACAGACGGTGCACGTATTCGTGGATAAGAATTTTGAGCCGCGCGAACCGCCGGAGCGGGTGCAACACAAGCTGGATGCAATGATCGAATAAATTCCGGGAGCCGCGACCCGCATGCAAGCCCTTGAACTGGATGGCCATAGCCTGACGCTGGAAGCGGCCGCGGAGGTGAGCCGCCAGGGACGCGAAGTACGGCTGGCCGCGCGGGCACGGCCGGAGATGCTGCGCTCGCGGGCCGTGGTGGAAGCCGCGCTGGAGTCGGGCCGGGCGGTGTATGGCGTGAATACCGGGCTGGGACGGCTGAGCGACCGCCGGATCGGGCCGGGACAGATCGCGCAACTGCAGGTGAATCTGCTGCGCAGCCATGCCCTGGGGATGGGCGAGCCGCTGGAACAAGCCGCCGTGCGCGCCCTGATGCTGCTGCGCGCCAACTCGCTGGCCAAAGGGCATTCCGGAGTGCGTCCGGAGCTAGTTGAACGGCTCTGCGAGCTGCTCAACCAGGGCGTGCATCCCGTGGTTCCGCGGCGCGGATCGGTGGGCGCGAGCGGGGACCTGGCGCCTTTAGCCCACATGGCGCTGGTGCTGATCGGCGAGGGCGAGGCAACGTACCAGGGCCGCAGGCTGGCGGGAGGGGAAGCGCTGCGGAGGGCGGGACTGCAGCCGCTGACGCTGGCCGCCAAGGAAGGCCTGTCGCTGTTAAACGGCACCCAGGGCATGCTGGCGCTGGGACTGCTGGCCTGGCGGGAAGCGGCGGCGCTGCTCCATGCCGCCGACGCCATCGCCGCCCTCAGCGTGGACGCGCTGCGCGGCACCCGCGCGGCTTTCGACGCCCGCATTCAAACCGCCCGCGGATTCACCGGGCAGCGCCAGACGGCGGAAAAATTATGGCGGCTGCTGGAAGGCAGCGAGATCGCCGCCTCGCACCGCGACTGCGGCCGGGTGCAGGACGCCTACAGCCTGCGCTGCATTCCCCAGGTGCACGGGGCGGTGCGCGACGGGCTGGAGTTCTGCCGCGGCTGCCTAACGACGGAATTGAACGCGGCGGTGGATAATCCGCTGGTGTTTGTCCATGCGGACGGCACGGGCGAGCTGATCAGCGGCGGCAATTTTCATGGCCAGCCGCTGGCGCAGGCCTTTGATTTCATGGCCATTGGGCTGGCCAACCTGGCCGGCATCAGCGAGCGCCGGCTGGAGCGGATGGTGAACCCGGCGCTGAACGAGGGACTGCCGGCCTTTCTGGCGGGCGAGCCGGGGCTGGAATCAGGCCTGATGATGGCGCAGGTGACGGCGGCGGCGCTGGTGGCGGAATGCCGCACGCTGGCCGCTCCCAGCTCGGTTCACAGCATTACGACCTCGGGGGATAAGGAAGATTTTGTCTCCATGGGGATGAACGCCGCGCTCAAGCTGGCGCCGGTGCTGACGAATCTGTCGCAGGTATTGGCGCTGGAGGCATTGGCGGCGCTGCGCGCGCTGGAATGGCTGCGGCCGCTGCGCTCGGGCGCGGGCGCGGAAAAAGTGCGCGAGCAACTGCTGGCCGCCTGCGAGGAAATGGAAGCCGGCTACCGCCCGCAGATGGACGAACGCTCGCAGGCGGCGCTGGCCGGCGGCCTGGCGGAAAAACTAAAAGCCGGGCTGTTTGAGGATGACCGTCCAATACAAAATACTTGAATAGCCTGTTGCTATCCGTCATTACACTAGAACCTGTCTGGCTCTGTTGACATCTTGGGTACACAGAAGGCGATTTTACTGTAAGTGCAAGCTGCCAAACTGGTTCAATGGCAATGGGCTCTGACGATCTCCGGATGGGA
>JAKAZV010000066.1 GCA_021826505.1 Acidobacteriota bacterium
TCCGATGCCGCCGCGCAATCATCCGCCGCGCCCCGCTCCGGCATCTATCTTGCGCCGCTGGAAGAGCCGGCGCTGATTCCGGCGCTGGAGCTGGCGCGGCAGTTGCGCCAGGCCGGGGCAGGGAAGCGGCAGCCCGAAGCCGCGGCTGCGATTGTGGTCGGCGCTGCCGCAATGGCGGCGAAAAAACATCTCCAGCTCGCCAGCCGGTCGCATTTTCGCTGGGTGGTGCTGCTCGGCGAGCGCGAAATCGCCTCGCGCGAGCTGACGATTAAAGACCTCGCCAGCGGCGATCAGATTTCCCGCGCCTGGGACCCTGCCGCTCTGCTCCGGGAGCTGCAATAAGGCGATAATAAATATTGAACTGTAGCCAAATCTCAATTTCGCAAACACGCACTTGGCCCAACCACCTCAAACTCTGACCGAGCACCTGAAAGTCGAGCGCCGCAGCTTTCTCATCGGCAGCATCGCGATCCTGCTCGTGATTGGCTTTGTGGAAGCCGGCTTGACGCTGCTCTACAACCCCGGCTGGAGCCATCATCCGCCCTCGGTCACACAGGAAATGGCGGCCATGCAGCAGGCGCAGACCCAGCATCCCTGGGCCTTCATGCTGTTGTTGGTGAGCACGGCCATGGGGCTGCTGTTTCTGAATCTGCGGCTGTCGCGCATTCTGGGGCGGCCGCGAGGCGCCTTTGTTCAGCCCCAGCCGGGGCAGAAACCCATGGGCGTTTACGCGCGCAATGGCCGCGGTTTCGCCTGGCAGGCGGTGCTGATTCTGAACGCGGTTTGCCTGAGCATGAACATCGGCCTGCCGGAGATCATTCTCATCATCGTACTCACGCGCTGGGCCAATCAGGCCATCCGCGCCAGCCAGCAGAACCCCGCGGCCGGGCCGGCCTGGCCGCAATCCACTCCCAACTCATGAACTCCGCTCCCGCCGCCTCCGGCCCTCCCGTATTGTCCCCATTGCCCGCCACGCCGCGCACCCACGGCTGCGGCGAGCTGCGTCCGGAGCACGCCGGACAGACCGTGATACTGGCCGGTTGGGTGCTGCGCCGCCGCGATCTGGGCGCGCTGCTGTTCTTTGATCTGCGGGATCGCGGCGGCGTCGTGCAGGTGGTTTGCAATCAGCAGACCCAGCCCGAAGTCCACGCCCTGGCCGAGCAGTTGCGGAGCGAGTATGTGGTCTGGCTGGAGGGCGAAGTGGTGCGCCGCGCGGCCGACACCGTGAACCCCTCCCTTGCCACGGGTGCGATCGAAGTCGTGGCCCGGCGCCTGCTCATTCTCAACGATGCCCGCACTCCACCCTTCAGTCTCGACTCCGAGGCGCCGGCCTCCGAAGATGCCCGCCTGCAATACCGCTTTGTGGATCTGCGCCGGCCCTCCATGCAGCGCAATCTGAAGCTGCGGCACGATCTGGCGCTGGCGGCGCGGCGCTATTTCGACGCGCAGGGATTCCTGGAGATCGAAACTCCCTTTCTCACCCGCTCGACGCCCGAGGGCGCGCGCGATTATCTGGTGCCCAGCCGCGTGCGGCCGGGCGAGTTCTACGCCTTGCCGCAGTCACCGCAGCTATTCAAGCAAATTCTGATGATCGGCGGCTGCGAGCGTTACTTCCAGATCGTGCGTTGTTTCCGCGATGAAGATTTGCGCGCCGACCGCCAGCCGGAGTTCACGCAAATTGACGTGGAAATGAGTTTTCCCACGCTGCCGGCTATTTACGATCTGATCGAGGGGTTATTGGAAGCGGTCTTTGCCGCCGCCGGGCAAACGCTGGCGCGTCCGTTCCCGCGTCTGAGCTGGCAACAGGCCATGCTTGGCTATGGCTCCGATAAACCCGACCTGCGCCTGCCGGCCATGGCCGAACTGGCGTCCCTGCTGCCCGCGGCCGCGCGCGAACAGCTCAAGCTGCGCGCCGGCCAGCCCGTGTTTCTGATTCGCATTCCGAATGTGGGCGAGCTTTCCCGCCGGGAGCGCGATGAGCTGCGTCCCTGGGCGGAGGGCCGTCCGGTCAAAGTTTTCGAGGACTTTGCCCGGCTTGAAAAGTCCTTTCCCGAATTTGCCGCCTCGGCCCGCGCCGCGGCCGCGGCGCAAGCCGGCGACCTGCTGGTGCTGGTGGGCGAACCCGAGGGCGGCGCGCTGCCCGCCTGGGAGCTGGCCCGCCAGGCGGGCCAGCTCCGGCTCTGGCTGGCGCAGCGCTTTGCCGCGCGCCACGGCGCCTTCGCCGCCGGCGCTTTCCGCTTCTGCTGGGTCACCGAATTTCCCATGTTCGAGTGGGACGCCGAGGAAAAGCGCTGGAACGCGGCCCATCACCCCTTTACCGCGCCGCGGGAAGAAGATCTGCCGCACCTAACCTCCGCCCCGGAAAAAGTGTATGCCCAGGCCTACGATGTGGTTTTAAACGGCGTCGAGCTGGGCTCGGGCAGCATCCGCAACCATCGCGCCGAGGCGCAGGCCCGGGTGTTTGCCGCGCTGGGCATGAATGATGAAGAGGCCCATCGCCGCTTTGGCTTTTTCCTCGAAGCCCTGCGCTATGGAACTCCGCCGCATGGCGGCATCGCGCTGGGGCTGGACCGTCTGGTCATGATTCTGGCCGGCGAAAATTCCATCCGGGAAGTGATTGCCTTTCCCAAGACCGCCAGCGCCGCCGATCTTATGATGCGCGCCCCCACGCCGGTTTCTCCGCGCCAGTTGCGCGAGCTGGGGCTGAGCCTGCGCGCAGAAGAACCCCGCCGTTGAACTGAACGGGTTTGATCATCGGCGCTTATCCGCCGTTCAAAAGTTTTTTTACGCGGCTTCGACCACCATCCGCAGGGTCAAGTGCTTGCGGATGACCTCCGGGTTCAGCCGCTTGTGCATATAGACTTTGGAGTCGCCGTTGTTCTGGCTGTTGCGCTCGAACTTCAGCACGTCAAAATGCAGGTGGTCGAGCGTGGCGCGCATGCCGTAGAAATGGTTTTTGGTCTTGACCACCAGCTCATCATAAGCATTGCGGTGCGCCCATTCCTCCTGCTGCTCGGTCAGGGCGCGATAGTGGCCCTGGCCGCGCCACTGTTTGCGCGTGCCTCCGATCCAGCTATAAAACACCCGCCGCTCGCGCAAATCCAGGCAGTCGGCCAGCCGCTCGGTTAAATCATGCAGTTGCGGCTCGTGTTCCAGCGGGCGCAGCTCGTGCCCCACTTTGAAGGCGACCGGCACGGAATGTTCGGGGTCTTCCGGCGTGCTTCCCATGGAGAGCAGAATCAGGTGTTCGCGTCCGCGCAGCCGCTGCATGATCTCGACCGCGGTCTTGCGCTCGCGAAACTCCTCGAAGTACTGCTCCATATATTCAATTTCGAGGCTGCCGCGTTCGAGGGAAAATTGCTGGATGATGTGTTCCAAAGCTGTCTGACTCCCGGGACCGGCCCGCCGCGGCCGCGCTGCTTGCGCCATCCGGGGCCGAATCCCTCCGTATTTTGCCCGCAATCGCGCAGCCGCGCAACCGCATAATGGCGCCGGTAAAAGTAAAGCTGCCGCGCTGCCTGAATCGAGGCGAGCAGAGCACGTTATTCTATATACAGGCAGTTCCGCGATGAGCCGCCGCTTGTGCCCTGGACCGGCCGCATAACGCCGGCCGCCGAATGTGCCGGGCCAATTCCATTGCGTTCACAGAAAACATGAAAATCATCATCTCCGAACCGATCGGCCCGCGCGGAGTGCGCGAGCTGGAATCCGAAAGCGGCTGGCGCGTGGTCCAGCTCACAGCCGAAGCCGCCCGCAACGGCCAATTGGCCGCCGAACTGGCCGACGCCGACGGCCTCCTGGTGCGTTCGGCGGTAAAAGTGGATGCCCGTCTGCTCGCCGCCGCGCCCCGCCTGCGCGTGATTGGCCGCGCCGGCATCGGCGTGGATAACGTGGATCTTGACGCCGCGACCCGTCAGGGCATCGTAGTCATGAACACCCCCGGCGCCAGCGCCATCAGCGTGGCCGAGCTGAGCCTGGCGCTGATGATCTCGCTGGCCCGCCGCATTCCCTATGCCGACGCCACCACCCGCGCCGGCCAATGGGAAAAAAAGCGCCTCGAAGGCAGCGAGCTGGCGGGCAAAACCCTGGGCATTCTGGGCCTCGGCCGGGTCGGCCTGGAGCTGGCGCGCCGTGCCCGCGCCCTGGAAATGGAAATTATTGCCTACGATCCTTATATTCCGCCCGGCGTGGCCCGCGAAGCCGCGGTCAAACTGCTCGACTTCGACGCCGTTCTCGCCGCCTCCGATTTCCTCAGCCTGCACATGGCGCTCACGCCCGAAACCCAGCATGTGCTCAACGCCCAGGCCTTTCAGAAAATGAAGCCCGGGCTGCGGCTGGTCAACTGCGCCCGCGGCGAGCTGATTGATGAGGCCGCGCTGCTGGCGGCGCTGGAATCGGGTCAGGTGGCCGGCGCCGGGCTGGATGTCTTCGCCCAGGAGCCGCCCGCGGGTTCGCCTTTGCTGCGGCATCCGGGCGTGATCGCCACGCCCCACATTGCCGGTTCCACGCACGAAGCCCAGGAGCGCATCGGCTACCGGATCGCCCTCCAGATCAAGGACTATCTCGCCCACGGCATTATCCAGAACGCCGTAAATGTCTCTTCGCTCGGCTTCGAGGAATTCAAGGAACTCCGCCCCTGGATGGATCTGGCCCGCAAGCTGGGCAGTCTGCTGGTGCAGCTCCACGCCGGGGCGCCGCTCGAACTCGCCCTGCGCTATGCCGGTGACTGGCCGGAATCGAAAACCGAGCTGATCCGCAACTCCGCCATCGCCGGCCTGCTGGCGCAGATGGGCCACGAAGAGGCCAATCTGGTCAATGCCAAGTCGCTGGCCGAGGCCCGCGGCATTTCACTGCATGAGGGCAAATGGAATGCTCCCGGCGCCCTGACCCGCTCGCTTTCGATCCTGCTCCATACCGAACAAGGCGATTTGCTGCTCGGCGGCACCGTCTATCACGGCAGCGCGCCGCGCCTGGTCTGCATGGACGACATTGATCTCGACGCCCCGATGGGCGATTATCTGCTGGTGCTGCGCAATGACGATGTGCCCGGCGTCATTGGCCACATCGGCACCGTGCTGGGCCGCAACGGCATCAACATCGCCAGCTTTTCCCTTGGCCGGCAGGAAGCCGGCGACGCCACCCACGAACAGAAGCGCGGCGAGCGTCCCTTGCGCGCCCTCGCCCTGGTGCGGGTGGATGGCCCGGTTCCCGCCCAGGTGCTGGAAGAGCTGCGCCAGTCGCCTTCGATTCATCTGGCCAGATTTGTCAAATTATGAATCCGCGGCGGCGCGCCGCTGCATTACCCCTCGGCATGTCGGGGTAACTGTTATAATGCAGCCACGCGCGCCGAATCACCGGTGACATCTTTTTATGGATTTTGACCAGATCGTTACCTTTCTCGAAGTGGCCAAACAGGGCAGCTTTTCCCGGGCGGGGCACAAGGTGTTTCGTTCCCAGCCGGCGGTGAGCGCGCAAATCCGCCAGCTCGAAATCGAATACGGCGAGCGCCTGTTTGACCGCGTGGGCAAGGTCATCAAGCTGACCCCCGCCGGTGAAGTCCTCTCCGAATACGCGCAGCGGCTGATTACGCTGCGCAACGAGAGCCTGCGCGCGGTGGCCGATCAGCGCCAGACTCCGCGCGGAGTGCTGGCGATTGGCGCCAACGAAGCCACCTGCCTGTACGTTTTGCCCGATGTCTTTGCCCGCTTTCATGATCTGTACCCCCGGGTGCAGATCACGATTTACCGCAATTTCAGCCATAAAATCCTGCAGAAAATTGACGAAGGCACGATTGATCTCGGCATTGTCACGCTGCCCGCGGCCGCGCCCAGCCTGGAAATTTTGCCGGTTTTCAAAGACAAGCTCATGCTGATGGTGGCCGCCGCGCATCCGCTGGCTTCCCGCGCATCGGTCAGCGTGGAGGAAACCCTCGATCATCCGCTGATTTTCCCCAAAACCGGGTTTACCCGCCAGGTTCTGGACAAGCTCTATCGTCCCTACCGTTCCCGCGTGCAGGTTTCGCTTGAGCTGGCCAGCGTGGGCATGATCAAGCGTTTTGTGGCCGCCAATCTGGGCGCCTCGCTCATCAGCGCCAGCTACGCCGCCGAAGAAGTCCGCTCCGGCGAAGCCAAATTGATTACCCTCAAGGGCGTGGATTTATGGCGCGAGCTGGCGCTGGTTTACCGCCGCGACCGCAGCATGCCGCGCTCGGCCCAGGCTTTTATTGAACTCATGCGCGAGCGCCAGAAAACGACCGCCGGCCGCCGCGCCGCGCCGGCCACGAGCGGGAAATAATTTATTCCGGGGTTTGCTCCGCGGCTCGTAATAATTCCTTTACGATCTTCACATAATCCGCCACGGCTTGCTCCTGCTCCCGCTTGGATAATTTTTCATTTTCGGTATGGGCCACATGAATCGAGCCCGGCCCATAGAGCAGCGGCTCGCCCCAGCCGGTGAGGGCGGGAATATCGGTGGTAAAGGCGACGGTGCGGGTCTTGAATCCGGGCAGGGTCTTCAGCTTCACCGGCGGGATTTCCAGCACGAACTGGGTCTCGGCATAAGGCGCGGCGGCGGCGGTGATGGCGGCGCGGAGCGCGTCGGCCGGCTCAACCAGCCGGTACATGACCTCGGCGCGGGCAAAATCGGCGATCACGTTCGGCGCCCGTCCGCCCGCCAGGGTGCCGATATTGCATGTGGTCGGCCCCAGTTCCCGGCTGACCGGCAAGGGCAGTTCGCGCAAGGCGTTCAATGCCTGCAGCAGTTTCATAATCGCCGAATCGCCCAGTTCGGGGTAAGCCGAATGCGCCATGCGGCCGCGCGCCGTCACATCCACCCGCAGGGTGCCTTTGCCGGCTGAAACCATCTGGCAGTCGGTGGGCTCGCCGTTGACCAGGAATTTGCATGCGTTAGGCCGCTGATTGGCCAGACGCGCGCCCTGGCTGTTTTTTTCCTCGCCCACCAGAAACAGCAGCCCGAAATCGCGCAGACCCTGGCGCTGCAGCTCGAGCGCGGCAAAGACCTGGGCGGCAAGAATGCCTTTGGCATCGCAGGCGCCGCGGCCATAAATGTATTCACTGTCCTCGGCGCTGGGCATGAACGGCGGCACGGTGTCCAGATGGGTGCTGAGCACCACGCGCGGCGTGCCCAGCGGAGCATAGACGTTATAACGCCCCGGCTCGACTTCCTGCAACTCCGGCGCCCAGCCGGCCTGGCGCAGAAATTCCGCTGTAAGATGCGCCGCCGCTTCTTCCTGTCCGGTGGTGGAATCAATGTCAATCAGTGAGCGCGTGAACGCGATAAGATTCATAGGGATAAGGGCATAGGGATCAGCCTCGCACAGCGGCCTCGCTCTGCTCGCTTCTCCTTTTTTCTCGGAATCATCATTGTACGCAAGCCTGAAGATTCACGGTGACACGTTTGCATGTCTTCTCTGCCCAAACAATTAATTTCCGGCGTTCTGCCCGGTCCGGCCGGCGATCTGGAATATCTCTGGCAGCCGGCGTCGGACTCGGCGGTTTGCGCGGCGGTGATCTGCCATCCCGACCCCATGCAGGGGGGCACGCTGCACACCCGCATTGTGCATCACCTCGCCCGCGCGCTTTGGGAATTGGGCCTGCCGGTGTTGCGCTTCAACTTCCGCGGCGTGGGCTTGAGCCAGGGCAAACACGATGAGGGCCGGGGTGAACGTGAAGACCTGCGCGCCGCGGTCGCCTGGCTGCGCGCCCGGCTCCCGCTGCCGCTGGCGCTGGGCGGCTTTTCTTTTGGCGCGCGCGTGGCCATTGAATTTTTAGCCGATGCGCCCCATCCCGAAATTGTCCGCCTGATTGCGGTGGGAACGCCATTAACCCGCGGGCCATTGCCCGCGGATTGGGCGTGGAGCGGTCCCAAGCTGTTTGTCAGCGGCGACCGGGATGAGTTCGCCGCGCGCGCGGATCTGGAAGCGTATGTGCGCCGGCTGGCAGAACCCAGGCAACTCATCTGGTTTCCGGAGGGAGATCATTTTCTCAATGGCCGCATGCCTGAATTCCGCGCCCGGATCCAGGAGGCGATGGCGCGGGCTACGGTTTGAATGCGGGGCCGCGGCGTTCGAGGGGCCGCGCCTCGGCTGGATTTTCAGTGCTGGGCAATCCCCAGGCTCTTCAGCTTGCGATGCAAATGGCTGCGTTCAATTCCCAGCGCTTCGGCGGTGCGGCTGACGTTGCCCTGATTTTCATCCAGCTTGCGCAGAATATATTCGCGTTCGTAGGCGGCGCGCGCTTCGGGCAGGCTGGCGAAATCAAATTGCCCGTGTTCCAGCCGCTTGCGCTGCAGGCCGGCGGGCAAATGCCGGGGTTCCAGGCTCTGGGCCTGGGGATGCAGAATCAGCACGCGCTCGACGATGTTGCGCAGCTCGCGCACATTCCCCGGCCAGGCATAGTTGCTCAGCACCTGCAAAGCGGCGGCCGTCCAGCGCGGCGACGGGCGGCCATAGGCGGAGCTGAATTCGGCGGTGAAATAGGCGGCCAGCTCCGGCACGTCTTCGCGCCGTTCGCGCAGCGGCGGGACGTAGAAGGGAATCACGTTGAGCCGGTAAAATAAATCCTCGCGAAAGCGCCCGGCGGTGATCTCATCGTCGAGATTTTTATTGGTGGCGGCGATGATGCGGGCATCCATCTGCACCGGCGTTTCCGAGCCCAGCGGAAAAAAGCGCCCTTCATCCAGCGCCCGCAGCACTTTCGACTGGGTCTTCAGGCTCATGTCGCCAACTTCGTCGAGAAACAGCGTGCCGCCGTCGGCAAACAGCAGCCGTCCCGGTTGGGGCGCGCTGCCCTCGCGTCCCTGGCCAAACAGTTCGCTTTCGATGCCGTCTTCGGGAATGGCGGCGCAGTTGACAACAACGAAGGGACCCTCGCGGCGTTCGCTCTGCATGTGCAGGGCGCGCGCCACCAGTTCCTTGCCCACCCCGCTTTCGCCGTAGATCAGCACCCGTCCGTTGGTGGGGGCCATGAGCGTGATCTGCTGGCGCAGCGCGCGCAAGGGCACGCTGGCGCCGATTAAGTCAGCCCGGCCGGCGGTTTGCCGCCGCAGCTCCCGGTTTTCCCGCAGCAGACGGCGCTGCTCCAGGGCATGGCGCAGGGTGAGCAGGGTTTTTTCCAGCGACAGCGGCTTTTCGAGAAAATCAAAAGCGCCCGATTTGGTGGCCCGCACCGCGGTCTCAATGGTGCCGTGGCCGCTGATGATGATGACGTCGGGCGGATCGGAGCGGGCGCGGATTTTTTCCAATACCTCGAGCCCGTCGCCGTCGGGCAGCCAGATATCGAGCAGCACCGCGTCCCAGGCCTCGTTCGCAACGGCTTTCAGGCAGGCCTCGGCGCCTTCCACGGCCCGCGCGGCAAATCCCTCCTCCTGCAAAATCGCGATCAGCGATTGGCGGATGGCCGGCTCGTCATCGGCCACCAGAATGCGGCTGGGGGTTTTCATGCCTGGCTCCGGGCCAGGGCGGGATCAGCCGGGCCGGCTTCGGCCGGCGGCGCCTGCGCTCGCGGAATGGGAAAGCTGACGATCATGCGCGTGCCCATCGGAATATTATCCTCGACCCGGATGGCGGCGTTATGTTCATCGAGAATCTGCGCCACAATGGCCAGCCCCAGGCCGGTGCCGCGCTGGCGGCTGGAATAATAGGGCAGAAACAGGCGAGATTTTTCGCTGTCGGCAATGCCATGGCCGGTATCGGCAATCGTGGCCTCCACGTGGCCCTTGCGGCGATGGGTGGTAACCCGCAGCAGCGGATATTTGGCGTCGCGCATGGCCTCGGCGGCGTTGTCAATCAGGTTGATAAACACCCGTTTGATCGCATCGGCGTCAATTTCCAGCTCCGGCACTTCATCGAATTTGGTCTGAATCTCCAGTCCTTGCAGCCGGTCGTGAAAGGCCCGCAGCGCGTCTTCCAGCACCCGGTTCAGATTGCCGGGAGCGGGGCGCGAAACCGGAAAGCGGGCAAAGTCGCCGAAGGCATCCACCAGGCGTTTCATGCTCAGGGTCTCGGTTTCGATGGTGGCCGCGCATTCTTCCAGCAGCCCGCGTTCGCTCGCCTCCAGGCTCGCCGGCGCCCGTCCCAGCCAGCGCTGGATGCGCTGGGCCGAGAGGCGGATGGGGGTGAGCGGATTTTTAATTTCGTGCGCCATGCGCCGCGCCACTTCGCGCCAGGCCGCGGTTTGCTGCATGCGCAGCAAGTCGGTTAAATCCTCCAGCACCACAATAAAACCCGAACCGCTCGTGCCGGATCCCTCCAGCGGGATCGGGGCAACGGTGGCGGCGGCGCTCATGGATCGGCCGTTCTGCAGTTGAATTTCCATCTGGCCGGCCGCCGCGCCCAGCCGGCCGGCTTTGCGGCATAAATGTTCGAGGGCCTGGCGGCTCTGGGGATCGAGCAGATCGCGCCAGTGCCTGGCCTCCAGGGCCGCCGGCCCGAACATGCGCTCAAGGCCGGGATTGCGGCGTTCCAGGATGCCGGTTCGGGTGCAGGTAAACACCGCCGCGGGCTGCTGTTCCAGCAGCACTTCCACTTGCTGGCGCCGGCGCTCCAGTTCGCGGTTGGCTTCCCGCAGGCTCCGCCCCGCCGCTTCCAATTGCTCGCGTCCGGTTTCGAGCTCCTCCGCCATGCGGTTGAACGAAGTCACCAGTTGTCCGATTTCATCTTTGGCGTCAATCTCGATGCGGTGCCGCAGATTGCCGCTGGAAATTTCGCGTGTCGCCTCCGCCAGCGCCGCTACGGGAACCGTGATCAGCTTGGATAAAAACAGGGCAAACCAGGTGGCCACAAATAATACCGCCGCCGTCAGTAGCAGCAAATACCCGGTGTAGATGCGGTGCAGCGTGCGGCGGCGCAGATTGAGCTGCTGATAGCGGGCATAATCGGCCCGTAACTGGCGCAGCCTTTCCGTAAGCCGCGCCGGCAGCGGCCGGCCCAGTTCCAGATAGGCGGGCCGCCGCGGGCCTGCCAGCGGCAGGCGCATGGTCAGATATTCCGGTTTGGGTTTCGCCGGGGCGCCGGCAGGCAGGGGATTGGGCGGCAGTTCTCTCCAGTCAGGCGGCGCATGTACGCGCGCCAGCACGCTGCCGTTGACCCGGCTGATGACGGCAAAGGCGCCCGGCCAGCGGCTGCGGCGCAGAAATGCCGCCAGGGCGGGCTGCAATCCCGGCTGTCCGGGCCGCGCCAGCGCGCGCGCGATCGCCGGATTCCGCAGCAGCCGCTGACTGTCGCGCCGCAGCCGCGTCTGCATGCGGTTGGCGATTAATTCCGAGATGCCGCGAATATCCTGGCTGACGGTCACCATGGGCTGGCTGAACCAGGACTGCAAGGTGCGGTTCAGCAGCGCCTGGGTGAAATAAAACATGCACAGCACCGGCAACAGGCTGAGGGCAAAGGCGCTCAAAACCAGTTTGGTGCGAAAGCGCGCCCCCAGCACATTGGCCCGCCGCTCCACATAGAGCCGCGCGAACTGCCGGCCCAGCATTAATAAGAATGCGATCCCGCTGACATAAGCGACGGCGGAGAGCAAAAACCAGGGCGCATCCTGGGTTTTCGGCCACCAGGGCAGCAGAAAAGCGCGGGGGAAAAATAAAATGGCAAACAGCAGCCCCAGCACCGCCGCCGAAACGCGCAGCCATTGACGGCGCTGTGCGGTGGTGACGGGCCGCGCGTTGGTTTTCGGGGCGCTCATGAAACTTCAGCTTATGCTTGCACCCGCATTCGATCGGGTCGCGGCAGCCAGTCACGCAGCGGACAAGCAGCGCAATCCGGCTCGCGGCGCCGGCAATACTGCTTGGCGGTCATGACCAGCAAGGCATGCAATTCATTATAAAGTCCGGCATCGCCCTTGAGTTCGGCCTCGACCGCCTGGCGAAGCGCATCATAATCCGGGGCTTTTTTCCCAGGCGAGGCATAGAGGGAAAGCCGATGGCGGGAAAAGATGCGATGAGTATAGGCATCCACCACGAACACCGGCTTGGCGAAGGCATAGAGCAGAATGCTGTCGGCGGTCTCCCGGCCGATGCCGGGAATCGCCAGCAGTTGCCGGCGTAAAACTTCCGCGGGCCGGCGCGCCAGCTTGCGCAGATCGCCCCCGCAGGCGGAATCAAGCCAGGCCATGAGGGCTTTGACGCGCACCGCCTTTTGCCGCCAATAGCCCGAGCTGCGGATCACCGGCCCCAGCTCTTCCGCGCTGACCGCCTGCAGCGCGCGATACGACAGCCAGCCGCGCCGCCGCAGTTGTTGCAGCGCCAACTCCACGTTGGACCAGGCGGTGTTCTGGGTCAGCACCGCTCCCAGCATCACCTCCAGACGGCTGCGGGCCGGCCACCAGTGCTGATGCCCAAAATGTTGCAGCAGACGCTCCTGGTAAGCCCGCAGGCTGGTTGGCGGTAAGCGCTTCATAATCAGTAATTTTGCGGGCGAATGTTATAGAAAAACGAGAACTGCAGCGTGATCGAAGGCCCGTGGAACTGCGACGGCAGCGGCGGAAAGGGATTGGAGGCGCTGATGGCGGCCAGCGCGGCATGATCGAAGGAAACCGTGCCGGAAGGGGACACCAGTTGCAGACCGGGCACGTTGCCGTTGCGCTCGATTTTAAAGATGATCACCGAGCGTCCCTTGCGCCCGAGATAAGCTTCTTCCGGCATGACCGCGTACCAGTTGATCCGCACTTCCTGGATGATGCGCTGCAGGTACGAGGAAAAATCCACGCCTTCGGTGTTGGTCAGAATCTGCACTCCGGTGCCGACCTGACCGTTGCCGGCGTTGGGGTTGCCCGAGGGCGGCCGCGGCAGCCGTCCCACCTCGGCCACGCTCTGGCCCTGGCCGCTGTGGGCGCGAGCGGCGGCGTGCATGGCCCGGCGCAGCATTTCTTCCGGACTTATGCCATTGAGCGCCAGCAGCGGATTGGGAGTCTGCGCATGGGGCACGGGACGGAGATGGATGGCGCTTTTGGGCTGTTTGGCGGCGCGGGTTTTCGCGCTTCCGGAAGGCGGCGGAGCGGCTTGCGGCGGCGCCGGAGGATGATTCTGTGCTTCGATGCGCGGCGCCGGGGGTGGGCTGGGCCGGGGAGTGGGATGGCGCACCGGCGGGGCGCTGAGCGAGTTCAACACCGGCACATGACGGTGAAGCTGGCGGTCGCGGTTGCTCAAAACGTGGCTGTGCACCGGCCGTTTGGGCTTGGGCAGATGCAGATGCGGCATTTCGAGATAGGTGAAATGCTGTTGTTTCAACTGCTGTTGCGGGCTCAATAGATAACGCCGGCCGGAGTGCAGAAATTTAGGGTTAATCAGGATCAGGATAAAGATCAGCAGGTGGACGATGATGGAAAGAAAGATCGCTTCCCGGCGGCGGGCGCGGGTGCGTTCATCCTGCAGGGCATGCATCAGCCGTTCCGGATCGAAACCGTTTTCAGGATCAAACTCCGGCGGGAGATGGATCGGGTGGGGCGCGGCCTCGGGCTGTTCCGGCGGCGGCGGTTCAACCCGCGGGTTCAGGGGTGGGTAGCTTTGGCGCAAGGGGTTCAGGCCTGGAGAGTCAAAATGATCCTGAAAAGGAACGTGCGCCGGGCTTACCGGCTGCGCGGTTTAGAACAATTTTGCAATCCTTAACAATGGTAACGTGAGGCGGAGGCACGGGAAAGCGCGGATGTGGGGAAGCAAAGAAGCGAGGCAGGAAAGAATAATACAGCCCGCCGCATCGGCCGAGTCGCGGGAACCCGGCAATCCATAAATATTGTAATATGGGTGCATGAAAACGACCCTGGAACTGCCGGAGGATTTATTGCGAACCGCGAAAAAAGCCGCCGTGGATCAAAACATCACATTCCGCGGGCTGTGCATACGCGCCCTGCGCAAGGAGCTGAAATTGGATCCGCCGGCGCCGGGAAAAATCCGCTGGGTGACCCACCCGGGAGGCTTGCCGGCGGGGTTGGACCTGAAAGACCGCGGCTCGCTCCATGCCTGGATTCAAAAACAGCGCTCCTATGATCGCCATTGACACCAATCTGCTGGTCTATGCCCACCGCCGCGGGGCGCCGGAACACCGCAGATCCCAGGCCGCCCTGGAAGCGGCAGCGGAACGGCAGGGCTGGGGCATCGCGCTGCCTTGTCTCGCCGAGTTTTGGAGCGTGGTCACCTCACCTCACAGTCCGGGCGGCGGCTCCAGCCCGAGGCAGGCGGCAGGTTTTCTGCAAAATTTGCTGGCCGCGGGCTGCAGAATCTGGGCGCCGGAAGGGAATGCTATGGAAGCCTTTCTTTCCCTGGCCCGAACACGGGCGATTCGAGGAGCTAGAATTTTTGATCTGCAAATAGCCTGGATTGCCAAAGCCTCAGGCGCGCAGGAGATTTGGACCCACGATTCCGGGTTTATTTCAATTCCAGGCCTGCGGGTTGTCGATCCGCTGGCCGAGTGAACGGCGGCGAATTTATTCGATTTCAGCCAGCAAGCCGCCGGCGGCGACGACCGCGCCGGGGAGGGCGTGCAGGGCGGCCAGGCGGCCGGGGCGGGGCGCGCGGATTTCGTTCTGCATCTTCATCGCCTCAATCACAAAAAGCGTGTCCGATGCGGTAATTTCATCACCCACCGCATGCAACACGCGCAGCACGCGGCCCGGCATCGGCGAGCGCCGTGCGAATCGCCCGCCCGCGTGCGCCGCCGCGCGGCCCGGCAGATACTGGCGGGGATCGGTGATCCGGGCGCGCAGGTGAAGGCCCGAGGCGGCAATGATTTCCCAGTCGCCTATCTCATCGCCCGGCAGGACGCGGCAGCAGAAGCAGGCGCCGGATGGAGAGAGCAGCGACCAGGTCTGATCGGGCAGGCTTTGGCAATCAACTTCGAGACGCGCGCCGTTCAGCCAAACCTCGAAAGCCGAAGCCGAATCCGAGGGCCGCAGCTCAACCGTGAAATTTTGGCCGCCGATTTCAACTGTGCGCTTCATAAGTGTCCCGTCCAGAAGTTCGCGGCGCGCCACTTACTGGAAGGCCTCGGTGCGGAGTCAATTCCTGGGCTGGGGGCCGGTGTGGCGGAAGCTTGCGCGGCCAGC
>JAKAZV010000067.1 GCA_021826505.1 Acidobacteriota bacterium
GATGGAATAGCCAAACACGTTGTTAAAACGCACCTTCAGCGAAGCGATGCCGGTGCGCGCTCGCTCGCGGGATTCCAGCTGCGCGATTACGGATTTGGCGTCGTGGGACAGGGTGCGCAATTCATCCAATTCAGGCGAAATGCCGGCGCGGATCGCGCGGCCATCGCCGAGCGTGACCGGCGCGGGCTCGGCGAGGGTGGCCGCGATGCGCTCGCGCAAGGGCGCCAAGTCATCGAGCCGGCCGGCGATCCCGGCCAGCAAGCCGGCCGAAGCATGGGGTTCGGGAACGGCGGGCGCGGGCGGCGCCGCGGCTTCCAGCAAGCGCCGGCGCAGCTCAGGAATGCGGGCCAGGGTTTGGCCCAGGGCGGCCAGATCGCGCGGCGAGGCCGAACGCAGCGAGGCGCGGGCCAGCAGACGCTCCAGATCCTGCATGCCGTCGAGCGTGGCGCGGAGTCCAGCGCGCGCCGCCCAGCCGTCGCGCAGCGCTTGCACCGCGTCCAGGCGGGCTTCGATCACGGCTAAATCGCGGGCCGGACGCAGCAGCCACTGCCGCAGCAGGCGCTGGCCCATGGCGGTATGCGTTTGATCGAGCACCGCGCGCAGGGTGACGTCATCGCCGCCGGGCAGAAGCGGCTCGACCAGCTCGAGATTGCGCGCGGTCACCGCATCCAGAATCAGCGCATCGCCGCGCTCGTAATAGCCCAGCCGGTCCACATGCTCGATCTGGCTGCGCTGGGTTTCTTTGCTGTAATGCACCAGCGCTCCGGCCGCGGCCGCGGCCCAGGGCTTGCCCGCCAGGCCGTAGCCTTCGAGCGCCAGCACGCCAAAATGTGATTCCAGCTCGCGGCGGGCGAAATCCGGCTCAAAAATCCAGGCATCGAGCGGCGTCAGGACCGCGCCCGCCGGCGGACGCTGGGGCTGATCTTCGAACAGCGGCATGGAGCTGGCGTGCAGAATTTCGCGCGGCCGCCATTGCTCCAATTCCTCGGCCAGGCGGAGCTCGGCATCGGCGCCGGAAAACTCGGTGGCGCGAAATTCACCGGTCGAGAGATCGAGCAGGGCGAGGCCGATGTGGCCTGGGCCGCGGGCCAGCGCGGCGAGATAGTTGTTTTCTCCGGGCGCCTGCGCCGGCTCCGCCGTGCCGGGCGTAATCACACGCGTCACCTCGCGCCGCACCAGCGCTTTGCCCGGCCCGGGGACTTCCATCTGATCGCAGATGGCGACCCGGTAACCTTTCTGGATCAGCCTGGCCAGATAGTTTTCGGCGGCGTGATAGGGCACGCCGCACATGGGGATGGGCTGGCCTTTTTCTTTATTGCGCGCGGTAAGGGTAATTTGCAGCTCGCGCGCGGCGGTCACGGCATCGTCGAAGAAGAGTTCGTAAAAATCGCCCAGCCGGAAAAACAGCAACGCCCCGGGATTGGCTTGCTTGATGGACTGGTATTGCCGCATCAGCGGCGTTTGCGGAGCTGCACTCATGACAATATCGCCCGGGATAAGCATCGCATAGCGGCGCTGGAATTCGCTCGACGACCCGGCGGTTAAACCCGGAACGCCTTTACCATGGTAACTATCATGCCGAATTCGGGTTCCGCTTTCGCCCCCGTCTGGCTGCTGGCGCTGGAAACCGCGACCGACCGCGGCAGCGCAGCCCTTTTGCATGAGGGCCGGCCCGTGGGATGCCGCGGGCTGGAGCCGGGCGCCTACTCCATGCAGTTGATTCCGGCCATGGATGCATTGCTGGCGGAGGCCGGGGTCCGGCGGCAGGAATTGAACGCGATCGCGGTCGCCCATGGCCCGGGCTCGTTTACCGGAGTGCGCGTGGGACTGACGCTGGCCAAGGGCCTGGGCGAGGTTACCGGCGTACCGGTGCTGGGGGTTTCGACGCTGGCCGCGCTGGCGGCAGCAGAGCCGGCCGGGCCAACCCGCCATCCCGCTCTCGCCATTCTCGATGCCGCGCGGAACGAAGTTTATTGCGGCTATTACCCCGCAGGTCCGGTGGAATGCGAGATTCGCCGCCGAACCGGAGCGGAAGCTGCTCAGGCAGGGGTGGAATTTTTGACCGGCATGAAACTGCTGGCGGACCGGCTGCGGGAGCTGGGGTGTTCTGAAGCCGTTGCTTTGCAGGTTTGGCCGGCGGAATTTGCGCCGATTTTGCAGGCCCATTTGCCGGGCCGCAAAATTTTAATCCCGCCAAAAGAATTGGCGCCCCGGGTGGGGCGCCTGGCGCTCACGGTTTGGCGGCAAACCGCCGGTGCGTTGGATGCCGGAGATGATCGCCTGGCGCTGGATGCCAATTATATCCGGCGGCCGGATGCGGAGGCGCTAACAACGCACCTGCCAAGCCGATGACAATGCCACCTGAAATCGCTGGCCGGGGTGAACGGCAAGCGAGCCGTGAGTTTCCGGCTACTTCTCAGCGGTAGTTCTGTTGTATGCCGATCCGTTCCGCCCAAACCGGCGATCTCGATGCAATGATGGCGCTGACCCAGGTCGCCTTCGGCGCCTCCGCCTGGAGCCGGCGCCTGATGGAGGAAGTGCTGGAAGCAGCGATTGCAAGACCGGGGCAGCAGGTGGCGTGGGTCTGGGAAGAACCTTGGGGCATGGCCGCCGCACCGGCACATCGCAATCCAGGCGGAATCGCCGGATATCTGATCGCCCAGCTCATCGGCCGCGATGCCGAAATTCAGTCCCTGGCGGTGTGGCCCGAGCGGCAGCGTCAAGGCGTGGGCACGGCGCTGCTGGGCGACTTCATGGAGCTGGCGCAACGTCAGGGATGGGAACGGATTTTTCTCGAGGTCCGGGCCGGCAATGAGGCCGCGCGGAAATTTTACCTGCGGCAGGGATTCGAAGATTACGGCCGCCGGGCGAATTATTATCACAGTCCCACCGAAGATGCCTGTCTGATGCGGAGACGAGCCGGGTGATCGTGAGTAGATCACGCTCAGGGATAAGCATCGCCTAGCGGCGTTGGAACCCGCTCGGCAATCCTCAGGTACATTCGTGTACATTCCGGTTGCCTCGCGGTTTCCGCCTCCGCCTGCTCGCAGCTTTTCATGAAGCAATTCCTTCGGAATTGCTTCTCCCTGAGCGCTCAATATACGACGGCGGAGGGCCGGACCTGACAGGCAACCCCGGCCTGCCCACTCGATGGTGGACTCATGGACCGCCGCTTTCCGCCGTGCAATTCTGGCCCTTTGTTTTCAATCACTTAAGACAGGGTTGGCCGTCAGGCAAGAATAATACGTTTCCGCTTACCCTGACTCTCACTGACTGTGTTATGCTATCTCGCGAGTTTGGCCGGACCGCTTTATTCTGTCCGGATCTGCCCCGCAGATTCCCGCAGTAAGCCCAGCCGGGTTGCAAACTCTATTCATCAGCAAGAGGTTGGAATCAGTGAAAGAGCAAGGCACCGTCAAGTGGTTCAATAACGTAAAAGGCTACGGATTCATCACACGCATGAGCGGAGAAGATGTATTCGTTCACTACAGCGCCATTCAAAGCGGCGGCTACCGCACGCTGGCCGAAGGCCAGCCGGTGGAGTTCGAGGTGAAGCAGGGGCCCAAGGGGCTGCTGGCCGAGAACGTCAACGTTCTGTAAACATCCGCAAATCGGGAATGAGAACGCGGCGCGGCCGGCCTGGCCGCGCCGTTTTCTTGCTGGCGGGGCGGCTTTCTTTTCTCCGGCGATTGTGCTTCAATTACACGGCGCCCCGGCGCGTCCAAGCGAGAACCTTCCATGCCGAATACCACCGCAACTCATCCGCCCTCCGGGCTTTCGCCGAAAGCCATGGTGTTTCTGACCGCCGCGACGGCCGCGCTGGGCGGCTTGCTGTTTGGCTACGACACGGCGGTGATTTCCGGCGCCCAGCTTTTTTTTAAGTCCTCATTCCATCTTTCCGACACCCAGTTAGAACTGGCGGTGGGCGTGGTGCTGCTGGGGGCGATGCTGGGGGCGGCGCTGGGCGGCTGGCTGACCGACAGGCTGGGCCGGAAATCGGTGCTGCTGGCGACCGGGGTATGTTTCGGCGTCTTTTCGCTGTGGACCGGACTTTCGACCGGCCTGGCCACCTTCGTGGCGGCGCGTTTTCTGGTCGGCGCCTGCATCGGCGTGGCCTCCATGCTGACTCCGCTCTATATATCGGAGATGTCGCCGGCGCGCATTCGCGGCGCGCTGGTGTCGCTGAATCAACTGGCGATCACGGTCGGCATCGTGGTGGCCTACGGAGTGGATTACGCGCTGGCCGCGCGCCAGGACTGGCGGATGATGTTCATCAGCGCGGTGCTGCCGGCGATTGTGCTGGTCACGGGCATGCTGTTTCTGCCGGAAAGCCCGCGCTGGCTGGCCAAAAAAGGCCGCCGCGAAGACGCCCTCAATAACTTCCGCCGGCTGGGCCGTGAAGACGAAGCGCAGCAGGAATTGGCCGATGTGGAGCGGGTGCTGCGCGAGGAAACCGGCAAATTCAGCGAGCTGTTCCGGCCCGGCTTCCGGATCGCGGTCTGGATCGGGGTGGGGCTGGCGGTGTTTCAGCAGATTACCGGCATTAACACGATCATCTATTACGCTCCCACCATCCTGCGCAATGCCGGATTTTCCTCGGCCCGGGTCGCGATTCTGGGCACCGTCGGCATCGGAGTGGTCAACGTGCTGGCCACCGTGGTATCCATCCTGCTGATTGACCGGCTGGGGCGCAAGCCGCTGCTGCTGATCGGCTGCCTGGGCCAGGCGGCGATGCTGGGCTATGTGGGATATTCATTCGCCCATCATCGTCACGGGCTGGCGGTGTTTGCCGGCGTGCTGCTGTATATCGTATTTTTCGCCATCAGCCTGGGGCCGGTGGTGTGGCTGATGCTATCGGAAATTTATCCCACCAAGATCCGCGGCGCGGCCATGTCGCTGGCCACCTTCGCCAACTGGTTCGCCAACTGGGTGGTGACGGTGACGTTTTTGTCGCTGCTGGACAAACTGGGCTCGGTGCACACCTTCTGGCTGTTTGCCATTCTGAGCATCGCGGCCATGCTGTTCTGCCTGTGGCTGGTGCCGGAAACCAAGGGCCGTTCGCTGGAAGAAATTGAAGAAAGCTTTCGCCACCTGGGCCGCGCGAAAGCGTGAATGCGCCGCGTACAATGGAATGAATGACAAGCGCGGCAAGGTCAATTTTCCTGCGAGGCTGGATCCTTGGCGGCTTGGCACTGATCAGTTTCGGATTTGCCCAGAAAATTCCGCCCCGCCTCAATATCCCGACCGGACAATATAACCGGCGCCGCACCGGCGCCGATCTCCATGAAACCCGGCTCACGCCGGCCAATGTCAATTCACGGGATTTCGGCAAATTATTCAGCCTGCCGGCGGATGGGCAGGTCTATGCCCAGCCCTTATATCTTTCGCACCTGTTTCTGCCCGGACACGGTTACCGGAATGTGATTTTTGTCGCAACCGAGGGCGACAGCGTGTATGCCTTTGACGCCGGCGGCAAGACGCGAAAGCCGTTCTGGCAGGTCCACTTCACCGACCCGGCGCGGGGAATTACAACCGTTCCGGCGAGCGACTTGAACTGCGATCAGATCACGCCCCAGGTGGGCATTACGGCCACGCCGGTCATCAGCCCGCGGCGGCGTGCGCTTTACGTGGTCTCGCGGACCCGGATCGCCACAGCGCACGGAGTTCGCTACCTGCAGCAACTGCATGCGCTCGATCTGGCAACCGGGCGCGAGTTGTTCGGCGGGCCGGTTACGATCGCGGCCTCGGCGCCGGGAACCGGAGATGGCAGCCGCAACGGCCGGGTATATTTCGACGCCCGGCGCAACAACGCGCGGGCCGCTCTGTTATTGAGCCGGGGCCAGGTCTATATTGCCTTTGCCTCGCCCTGCGACGCGATTCCCTACCATGGCTGGATTCTGGCCTATAGCGCCGCTACGCTGCGGCAGACGGCTGTTTTTACGCCCAGCCCGGACGGCAACGACGGCGGCATCTGGCAGAGCGGGGCGGGGCTGGCGGCCGGCCACGCGGGGCATATTTATGCCGCCATCGGCAACGGAGCCTTCGACGCGGCCGCGCACCCGCCGCGGCCGGATTACGGCGACAGCGTGCTGCGTTTGGAATATCAGGCGGGCAGGCTGGCGGTGCTCGACTTTTTCACTCCCTACAATCATCACGCGCTGAACCTGCGCGACGGGGACCTGGGCTCGGGCGGACCGGTGCTGCTGCCGGGAAAACTGCTGGAGCAGACGGGCAAGGGCGGAACGATTTATCTGTTGAATCGCAATCATCTGGGCGGCGCGGGCGCCGGCCAGGATCAGGTCGTGGAAAGCCTGCCCCATGCGATCGGCGGCATGTGGGGGGATCTAGCGTACTGGAACGGCAATTTGTATTTTGCGCCGGCGGGCGGACGGATGCGGCAGTTTCAACTGCGGAACGGGAAAATCGCGGCCCAACCGGCGGCTGAAACGAAGACGAAATTTTATTATCCCGGCGCGACGCCGGTGGTTTCAGCCAACGGCCATCGCGACGGCATTGTCTGGGCGCTGCAGTTGGGGGCGTATAAAGCCAGCGGATTCGACCAGCCGCCGGTGCTGCGGGCCTATAGCGCAATCAACATCGGCCGTCAGCTTTACAGCAGCCGCGAGAATTCCCGCCGCGACACGCCCGGCGGAGAAGTTAAATTCGCCTCTCCGCTGGTGGCTGCGGGCCGGGTGTATGTGCCGACGCAAATAGGGGTCAGCGTTTTCGGATTACTACCGCACGCAACTCTCAGCGCGCGGCGGAAGCCACTTCAGCAATAAAGGCGCGGGCGGCGGCGGGCGGAGCCACCGCGCCGCCGAGAATGCGGCTGGGCGAAACGCGGCCGTAGAACTGGCGGTTGGCGCCCGGGTCCTGCTTGATCACTCCGCCTTTCAGCGTAATGCCGCCAAACAGTCCGCGGCTGCGGGAATAAGCCAGCATTTTGGCGTGCAGCAGAGCATCGGTCTGGGCCGAGAGATTGCGGCCCACCGGGCCGGCAGTGGCGGAAAGGTCGCCGCCGATGGAAAATTTGTCCCGCAGCAGGTATTTTTCACCCGATTTGTTCATGATGATCAGCACCAGGTCTTCTTCCTGGGCGCCGATCTGCAGCCCCCAACTGCCGCTGCCCAGCGTCATAAACAGGGGCGCCGACCAACTGCGGCCGGTGCGGCAGGTGACCACCCCGCGGCCGAAGCTGCCGCCGAAGATGAAGCCGGCCTTTTTAAGCCCCGGCACCACCAACACGCACTGGGCATGCTCGAGAATCTCGCGTGGAATGCCGCCATCGGGGGCCCGATTGATGGCTTTAAAGGCCTGGGTGGCATGCCGCAGCCGGCTGATGCGCTGGGCGGGTAAAGCCAGGTTCAATAACAACCCCAGACACGCCAGGCCCGCGGCGCGGATGAGTATGGATCGCAAATTTGGCATCATTACTTCCTCCTGATTCCATTCGTACCCTTAAACAGTGAGCAAATCCGATGCCAAAGGCGCGTCCGCCGGGGTCCCATCCGGGCCAAACCCATTAATAAGCCCGGGCAATGACCGAGCGGCGCTCGACCGGCGCACCGGTGACGATGCAGGGCCCGGGACCGTCGGCCAGATCCTGCATGGGAATGCAGCGAATGGTGGCCTTGAATTTTTTCAGCGCCTCTTCGCAGGCGGCCTGATCCTGAATATGGGCAAGGACAAACTTGCCCCCGCCTTTTTCCGCCGTGACCGGCGCCAGAATTTCTTCCACTTCGGCCAGCGAAGCGGCACGGATGGTGTTGGCGGCCAGGCGCGCCTGGGCGGCGGCGAATAAATCCTGCTGCATACGTTCGAGTTCAGCCGGCACGCGGGCGGCCAGTTCGGCCAAAGGCAGCGGTTGTTTGGTTCCGGTGTCGCGGCGCTTGAGCACGGCCTGGCCGGCGGCCAAGTCGCGCGGACCGAGTTCAATGACCAGCGGAATGCCGCGGCGCTCCCAGTGAAAGAATTTGGCGCCGGGCGTAAGGCCCTCGCGCTCATCCACTTTCGAGCGCACGCCATGCCGGGTTAATTCCTGATGCAGGCTCTGGGAAGCCGCGAGCACGGCGGTTTTTTCCTCTTCTTTGCGGAAAATGGGCACGATGACGGCGGAAACCGGCGCCAGCCGCGGCGGCAGCACCAGGCCTTTGTCGTCGGAATGGCTCATGATCAGGCCGCCGATGAGCCGGGTGCTGACTCCCCAGCTGGTCTGCCAGACGTAGTCGCGGCCGCCCTCGCGGTTCTGGAATTGCACGTCGAAGGCCTTGCCGAAGTTCTGGCCCAGATCGTGACTGGTGCCGGCCTGCAGGGCGAGGCCGTTCTGCATCATGGCCTCGATCGAATAGCTGCGCAGGGCGCCGGCGAATTTTTCCCCCTGGGTTTTCATGCCCTTGATCACGGGCATGGCCATGACCTGTTCGGCAACCTCGGCATAGATGTCGAGAATGCGCAGGGTCTCGGCCAGGGATTCTTCGTGGCTGGCGTGGGCGGTATGGCCCTCCTGCCAGAGAAACTCGGTGGTGCGCAAAAACATGCGGGTGCGCAGCTCCCAGCGCACCACGTTGGCCCATTGATTCAGCAATAGCGGCAGGTCGCGCCAGCTTTGAATCCAGCGGGCGAAAAAGTGCCCGATGATGGTTTCAGAGGTGGGGCGCAGCACGTACGGCTCGGCCAGCTTTTCTCCCCCGGCGATGGTGACGACCGCCAGCTCGGGAGAAAAGCCCTCGACGTGCTCGGCTTCTTTATGCAGAAAGCTTTCGGGAATGAGCAGGGGAAAATAGACGTTTTCGTGGCCGGAAGCCTTGAAGCGGTCGTCCAGCTGGCGCTGCAGCAGCTCCCAGACGGCATAGCCGTTGGGCTTGATCACCATGCAGCCTTTGACGATTTCGGCCGGCTCGGCCATGTTGCCCTCAAGGACCACGTCCTGATACCAGGCCGCGAAATCCTGGGCGCGGGGAGTAATGCGGGATTCAGCCATGGTAAGACACAGCGCCTTCAGGCGCGCGATATGAAAGCAGCGCGCGGATTCTGAGTTTTTATTGTAACGGAAGGGCGCGGCTCAGCTTTAATTGCCGCTATCGCCGCCCGCCACGCCATTGGCATTCGGCCGGGGCACTTTTTCTCCCGGCTTGAGCTTGTGCATGATGTCTTCGGTGCTCCAGCTGCCGTCGTCGGTGGCAATCTGCATGTGCAGTTTGCCGGTTCTGAGCCGGCCCGAGATATCGAGCCTCAAGGGCGCGCCCTGCCATTGGGTATGAATGACGCCGGAGATGCGGTTGCCCTTGAGCCGGGGGTGGGCCAGCGGCAGATGCTTGCCGGTGAGGCCGACCATATAGCCGTTGAGTTGGGCGCCGCGGGAGCGCAGCACGAAGACAAAACGCGGTCCCTGATCGGAGACGCCGGTCCAGGTTCCGGTGACGTTGGCGGGAGGAACCGCGGCGGCGGCGGAAGCCGCGCCCGGGGTGGATTTAACCGGTTTGGCCGCGGGCGTGGCTGTGGATTGGGCCGCAACCGTCAGGCCCAGCAAGGGAATAAGCGCGAACCATGACAGCCGCATTAAAAAACGAGGCAAAGGCATGAATATCTCCCCGAATGCATGTGTATCGGCACGTACAGCATACGAATCATACACCGGAAAGATTTCCTTTATGGCGTGTCTGTCGCGCTTAATCCAATACGCGCAAAGCCGCGCCGTGGGGCAGCAGGAGGCCGTCGGGAGTGTAATGCAGGCCGCATTCCTTGTTTTCGCCGGTTTCCCACCACCAGCGTCCGGCACGCTCATTTTCCCCGGGGCGCAGGGCGCGGGTGCAGGGCGCGCAGCCGAGGCTGGCATAGCCCTGGGCATAAAGCGGATGGCGGGGCAGGCGATGGCGGAGGGTATAATCCTCGACCTGCGCATGGGTCCAGTCGGCCAATGGCGCTAATTTCCAGACACTGGAAACGTGGCTGTCGGAGCCCAGCCGGGGGGTGTGGGCGCGGGCCGGGCTCTGATCGCGGCGCACGCCGGTGATCCAGGCCCGGGGCGCGGCGCCGCCATTCTGGCCGGAGAGCAAGGCGCGCATGGGATGCACCTTGCGCACCTGGCAGCAGAGATGGCGCTCCGCGCGGCTGTCGCGAAAGGCGTTGACTCCATGTTCACGGGCCAGCCAGGCCAGCTCTCCCGGCTGCGGCGCCAGGACCTCGATGCGGATATCGAAATGCCGGTTCAGCTCGGCCATAAAGGCGTGGGTTTCTTCCGGCAGCCGGCCGGTATCCACGGTATAGACGCGCAACGCGGGAAAAATGCGGCGGCACATATCGAGCAGCACGACGCCTTCCGACTGCAGCGCGGTGCAGAGCACCAGCCCGCGGCCCCATTCATTGAAGGCGGAAGCAAGCAAATCCTCCGCCGGCATGGCCTCGGCCGCCGCCGCCCAGCCCGGCTCGGCATTATTGAGGAGAAATTCCGGTTTTTCCGGCAGCACATCGGCAATGGCGTTTATGGCGGTCATGATGGTTTTCTGAATGAAAAGAAAAAACAAAAAACCCGCTGAGGGTTGATTCAGCGGGCTTTCCGAGAGCTTAGCGTCTGAGTAGGGCTACACGCGCGCGCTCATCCAGCCGGGGCCGGACAACAACAGAGCTCGCACATGCGCAACGACATCATTTCAGCCATGAGTCTAGCACGAAAACCGAAACCGCGGAGGGGTAAATTCAATTTCGAGAGATGACTCCGCGAGCGGCATGACCGATGCGCTGTGTTGACAAATCATGATTTATCATGACAATATAAAATCAAAATGCATGGTCAGCGGGAAAAATTCGCGACCCAGATCAATGCCGAAATTCTCCGGGCCGTGCGCGGCCTGGCCGGGAAAGAAGGCCGTCAAATCCAGGCGCTGGTGGAAGAAGCCCTGACCGATCTGCTGGAAAAAGCGCGGCACGAGCGGCGAGACAAACCACGCGCGCGGGAACTGCTGGAGATTGCCCAACAAGCGGCTCGATTGCCGGTGCTCGATCACCGCAGCCCGGACGAGATTCTGGGCTATGACGAGCATGGATTGCCCACATAATGGTGATTGATACCTCGGCTTTAATCTGCATATTGCAAATGGAGCCGGAGGCCGGGGCGTTCATTCAACAGATTGAAAGCGCCAATTTTCCGGCATTATCGGCGGTTACCCTGGTGGAAGCCTCGATCATCATGCGGGCGCGCCGGGGCGAGGATGGGCTTCACTACCTGGACCGTTTTATACAGCGGGCCAATATTGAAATTCACAGCGTGGACCGGGAACAGGCGGACATCGCGCGACGGGCTTATCAACGCTTTGGCAAAGGCCGGCATGCGGCGGGATTAAATTTTGGGGACTGCTTCAGTTACGCATTGACGGTTCATATGGGCACGGAATTGCTCTGCAAAGGCAACGATTTCGCCCAGACGGATTTACCTCTGGCCATGAGCAAATAAAAAGGCTCAACCACTCCGCGCGTCCTGCCTGCCGGCTTTGTTCAACGCAATTTCTTTGAGATCGCCGCACACTTGCGGGGAATCTGCCGCGGATGCTCAGGCTAGGCGGGAAATCCCGGGCAGATCATCATAGTCAGAATCAAAACTGAAAATTTGCGCAATGCCGTGCTGGCGCATGACCGCCGCATGCAAAGCATCCCGGGCGGAAAGCCGGGGATAGCCGAGCACGATATCCCGGGCTTTTTCCATAATCACAAGATCAACGGAAAAAACCTCATCCACCAATCCCCGCAAGAGCTCAAAAACGGATGCAATAGAATCCCGGCGTTGCAGCGCAACATAACGGTGCAGGATTTCCTGAAACACTTCCGCATCCGTGACCAGACGTTGCTGTTCGTAAACTAATTTCTCCAGCTGATGCCGGGCTTTCAATTTATTAGGGTGCGGCGCACCGGCCAGATACATCGGCACATTGGAATCAATCAGAATCATGGTTGGCCGGTTGGTTCAGACCGCGGATTCATTTTCCGCGTAACCACGCTCAATTTCCGCCAGCATTTGCCCGATATCGGCGGTAGGGTATTCGCAGCGCGCCATGGCGCGGATGAGCGCTAATTTATCTTCCACCTTGCCGGAAGGCTCTTCCCGCCGGGCTTTGATTAAAGCCTGCCGGACCCATTCGGCCATGGTGAGATGCCGGGCATGGGCCGTGCGCTGAATTTCCTTATATTCCTGCTCCCGCAAAAGGACCTGCAGCCTTTTCATCATGGTTATGAGTATATTGAACTCATGGCCATGAGTCAAAAACAGGCAGTGCGATTCGGCCGTTAACGCTGGCGGATGCCAATAGCCTTATGCATGTAGCGCTCAGACGGATTTACATTTGGCCATGAGCAAATAAATACGCTTAAACCACCAGCCGCATATCGGTTTTAGCGAAATCGCCACCCTTTGCCAGCAAGGGCTCATGCAGAAACCGCGCCAGGGCATAGCAAATGCAATCGCCAAAATTCAGTCCGGCGGGATGCCTGCCTTTGCCATATTGCTTCCATGCCGATCGCGCCAGCTCCAATTGATGCGGATCAAAGGGAATGATTTCAATTCCCATCTGATTGAGAAATATATCCATAACTTTTAGCCGCCTCGCCGCCGCGTTTAGATTCCAGCACCATGGCGAATTCCAGAACACTGGCCACGGATATAGAGCGCGGACCTGGACCCAATAATATTTCAAGAAACGATTCGCGTTCGGGCTCACGCAAAAAAATCGCCAATAGCACAGAACGATCAATGACCACGGGCCGGAACTCCATTTTCGGCATAGCCAATAATTTCATCGGCCGAGCGTTGATCGAGCACCGGCAGCGCATCAACCCGGCGCAGCAGAGCCATGATATTTTCCCATGCGGCGGGGTTACCCCGCTGATCAGAGATGCGCTGTAAACGATCGAAGAGCAATTGCCGGATTGCCCGGGTAAGGGTTTCGCCCGTCTTCCTGGCCAACTCCCGGGCCAGGGTTTCAGTCTCTAAATCTTTAATAAACAAAGGCATAAAGGCAGATTGCCACGTCAAATATATTTATAGATGCTATTTATATACAACCTACATTGCATATTGCCGGCGTTTCAGAAACACGCCCGCGCCGGTTTTGCCGGTAAACAGGCCGTTATGAATAATGCGGCGGCCGCGGGAGAAAACCTGCCTGGGCACGCCCTTGACCCGAATGCCTTCGAACATGGAATAGTCCACGCGCATGTGGTGGGTGCGGGCGCTGATGACCTGCTCCTGATCGGGGTCGAACAGGACCAGGTCGGCGTCGGAGCCGACCGCGACCGTGCCCTTGCGGGGATAGAGGCCGAAGAGCCGGGCGGGCGCGGTCGAAACCAGTTCGACAAAACGGTTGGCGGAAAAGCGGCCGCCATGCACGCCGCCGGTATAAACCAGGCTGAGCCGGTGCTCGATGCCCGGCCCGCCGTTGGGAATTTTGGTGAAATCATTACGGCCGAGCTGCTTCTGGTCGTTGAAGCAGAAAGGACAATGATCGGTCGAGACGGCCTGCAGATGGTCCTGCGCCAGGCCGGCCCAGAGTTTTTCCTGGTGCCATTTCTCCCGCAACGGCGGCGTAAAAACGTATTTGGCGCCTTCAAAGCCGGGCGCGTCCATATTTTCCAGCGATAAAAACAGATATTGGGGGCAGGTTTCAGCGTAAGCGGCCAGGCCGCGGTCGCGCGCCTCGCGCACCTTTTCCAGAGCTTCATTGCAGGAAAGATGAACGATATAGACCGGCGCCTGGGCCATTTCGGCCAGCGCGATGGCGCGTCCGGTGGCCTCGCCTTCGGCGGTGGTGGGCCGGGTGAGGGCGTGATATTTAGGTGCGGTTTTGCCCGCGGCCAGGGCGCGCCGCACCAGGACGTCAATGGCGCCGCCATTTTCGGCATGCATGCAGATGAGGCCGCCGGCCTGGCCCGCCTGCAGCATGGCCTTGAAAATAAGCGCGTCCTCGACCATGAAGACGCCGGGATAGGCCATGAAGAGCTTGAAGCTGGTGACGCCCTCGGCGATGAGCGAACGCATTTCCTCGATCCGGGCATCGGGCAGGTCGGTCATGATGCAGTGAAAGCCATAATCAATGGCGGCTTTGCCGTCGGCTTTTTTCCACCAGGCATCGAGGGCGTGGCGCAGCGTCTGGCCCTTGTACTGGATGGCAAAGTCCACCAGCGTGGTGGTGCCGCCGAAGGCGGCGGCGATGGTGCCCGATTCGAAGTCGTCGGCGCTGGTGGTCCCGCCGAAGGGCATGTCGAGATGGGTATGGACATCAATGCCGCCGGGCAGCACCAGCAGGCCGCGGGCATCAATCACCTGGCCGGCGCCGGCGGCGGGAAGTCCCGCGCCCAGCGCCACCACCGATTCGCCGCGAATGCCGACATCGGCAACAAAACTATCGCTGGCGGTTACCACCGTGCCGCCCTGGATCAAGGTATCGAATTGCATGGCCGCCGGCTCCCGCCGCAGAAGAAAAAATCGCCGCCTGTGGGTGAATGCTGATAATATTCATCGCTTCAGCCCTTCGTCAAGCGGCGGGGCGGGGAATCATGGCGCCATATGGCGGAGGCAACCCAATTCGCGCTTCCCTTGCCAGAGGAAGAATATGAACGGCGTTTTGCCGATGTGCTGCCGCGGTTGAGTCCGCAAGCGGCGGCGATTGCGGCGGCGCGCTGCCTGTATTGCTACGATGCGCCCTGCATCCGGGCCTGCCCCACGCGAATTGACGTGCCGGGGTTTATACAGAAAATCGCCAGCGGCAATCCAGCCGGTTCGGCCCGGGTGATTCTCGAAGCCAATGTGCTGGGCGAAAGCTGCGGCCGCGTATGCCCCACCGAAGTTCTGTGCGAAGGCGCTTGCGTGCTCAACCGCGAAGGCGAAAAACCGGTCGAGATCGGCCGGCTGCAGCGCTATGCCGTGGCCTGGGCGCTGGAGCGCGAGCTGCGGCTGTTGCAGCCGGGCCCGGCCAATGGCCGGCGGGTGGCCATTCTCGGCGCCGGACCGGCCGGCATCGCGGCGGCGGCGGCGCTGGCGCGCCGGGGTTATGCGGCGATCCTGTATGAC
>JAKAZV010000068.1 GCA_021826505.1 Acidobacteriota bacterium
CCTGGAACGATATAAACTGGCAATTCCGACTCATCGAATTGTCAGTTTGACAATTTGATGAGTCGGAATTCGCCATGCTCTATTATTCATATATTGTTTTTGGAATCGGCACATTAATAAAGCTGATTTTCTGCCTCAAATCTTGGCTGAAATCGGGGCAGTTTTATTCTGCCAAATTCTGGTTTACACTTCTTCTACTGGAAGACATAGGCATTTGGGCATTTTTACTTCTCTCTAACCCTGATTCCACGCCATACGCAATATTTTATTTTTGGTCAGATTTAGTGGTTGCAGTTTCTGGGTTGATTTTACTTGTCCGCCTGGCTGAAATTTCATTCGCCAAGGCTCGCGCCATTGCGCCAATTTTGCGCGGCTCCGCGATGGCGATCATCAGCGGTATTGCTGTTATATCCGGCGTTGAAGTCTATAAACATCTTCAAACTGCGCCCAAATCATTCCATCTTTTATTAGCATTCGCAATTAGCATGGAACAATACGCGGCAGCTGCAGGCATGCTGGCCTCGATCATTCTGTTCGTCACCATGACGCTGCTGCTGGTGCCGGGCGTGCAGATCCGGAAGATTGTGGCCGGAATGGCGATTTTCTATAGCTGTACCGCGGTTCCGATATCGGCCATCAGCCTATTTGGTTTCAGCATGGCGTATCTGGTGCCCTGGTTTTCCATGGCTGCATTGATCATTCTGGGCATGGCGATTTCCAAGCCCGACTCCACGCAGCCGGCGATGCGGCGCCCATTCTGGCAGCGTGAAGACAAGACCGCGCAATCCCGGCCGGCGCATGCGGCCGCATATATGGGGTTGAGCCCGCGCTATGTGGAAGCGGCGGTTTATGGGGAGGGCCGCTGATCATGATTCCCGTGCAAGCACCTGTTTTCAGCATCATTCCTTCGCTGATCTTTATTTTGGGGCTGATGGTCATGGTGATTGGCAGCGCCATATATGCCTATTCACATCTGTTAGCCGCGCAGGCCGACGATATCGCCAAGCTGCGGCGCGAAGGTGTGCTCTCGGGCGACCCGGCCAGGGACTACGAGGCGATTACGTTTCTGTTGGATAGCATCGCCCCGGCGGTGGCCATGCGCACCGAATATTGGGTCATCAGCTATAGCTGGATTGTGCGGGTGCTCAGCCTGCTGGGCGCGCGCGACTGGACGCGCATACAGATGCAGCGGCTCATCGGGCACCAGGCATTGCGCTATAAAAACGCGCTGACGACGCTGAATTCATTCCGCGCGTTCTAGATTTTTTCTGCCCATCTTCACTTCTTCTCTTTCGCGTATACTCCAGAAATGCGGCGCGTAATTCCCGGCCTTTTGCTGCTGGCGCTGGCGCTGGTCTGCGCCTGGCTGGGGCTGCGCACGTGGCTGGCGGCGCGCGCGGCGGCGCGGCAGGATTACGCTTTGGCCGTGCATTACCGCTCCGATATTCCCCGCTATCAGCTCCTGCTGGGCGGCAAACAGTTGTTAACGCGCCCGCCGCAGGCGGTGAAGACTTTTCAAAAAGCGATTCAGCTGAATCCCTACAGTGAAGCCGCGCGGTTTCAATATGCGATGGGCTACCTGGCCAGCGGGAACTTCCGGGAAGCCGTGATTGCGGCGCGCCATGGCATTCGAGCCATGCCCAACAGCTTTGAGCTGCACTGGCTATTGGCCAATCTGGAACTGGCGCATGACGATAGCCGCGATTTCTGGCATGAATTTCCCCTGGCCAGCCATCTGGCGCGGCCGGCATATTTCAGCTCGCTCATCATCCGCGCCAGCACCGCGCCGCATGGCAGCTTCATGCGCATCTGGCGGGACATGCCGGATAATTTGCCGGCAACGATGGCGTTTGATTCGGCTCTGGAAAATACCCTGGCCCAAACCCGGCAAAGCGCGGTTCAGCTCGCCGCCAATCCGGCCGGCAGCATGGCGAATGCCAAACGGATTGCTGCCCAGCTGCAGGACCAGAACGCCGCCCTGACGCATGGAGTCAACCGGCTGCTGCGGCTGGCCCGTCTCCGCCCCCCCACGGCTACGGCGGATGTTCGCGCCATCTGCACGCAGATCATTGAGCGGGAAATTCATTACCGCCCGTCATTGGCCTTCGCGGTGTGGAATGTGGGCAGCCGCGAGGGCCTTTATCCCGGGCCTTTGAAGCATGCCCAGGGTGAACTGGTGACAGCGGAACATTTTCCCGCCGGCTCGCTGCAAGCCGTGATCAGCAACGCCAGCAATTGGCTGGGCTGGTTTCCCGGGGGCAATGCGTTCACCGCGGAACATATCGTGGCCTTGCGCCACGGCACCGCGCTGGCGATTCAACTGCACGGCAATCAAGGCGGGCGGCTCGATTTGCTGCACCAATGGCTGACCAGCGCGCCTTTTCAGGCATTGCGTCTTTCTATTACCGCGCGTTGCCGGCATCCGGGCGCCTGCGCGGGGCTGGATTTGCGGCTGATGGATACACAAGGGCACAATCTCTTTTCTCTGCCGGTGCAGCTTGGCCAGACTTGGCAAACCAGCCAGGGAATCTACCGCAAGACCGCTGTCAGTGTGATGGGACCTGAAACAAATTCCGGTATCCAGCGCGGCAGCTCAATGACCGCGCTGCGGCTGGTCTTGCATTATCGCCGGCCGCTGGGGCAGCCGCCCTTGGCGAATACGATTTTGATCCGGAAAATATCAGTCCGCGCGGTCCATGAATCCACCCCCGCGGGAGCACTCCAATAATGTCCACGCCCGCATCGGCGCCGCTGCATCCAGGCCAGCCCGGAAATGCTTCCTCCGGCGCGTCGGCCAAAACGCGAAAGCGGCGCCGGAAACGATCCCTCCGGCGGCGCTGGTTCGGCTGGACGCGGGCCCTTGTCTCGCGCCGTGCCTTGCTGGTTTATACGCTGTTAGGCGCCACGGTGGCCGTTTTTGGCATGGGCGGAGTATTTCCCAGCGTTTATTTTCCGGCCTATGGCTTGATTGAGCTGGCTTTGGTGATAGGGGGGGTGCGGGTCCTGGCTGGCAAGACACAATATCATTTTGACCCGCTGCATGTTGGGCTGATTGTGATCTGGTGTTACGGGTTGGGTGAATGGTATTTCAGAATTTCTCCCGTGGCCCGGCTGGGCCTGACTTCCCTCATGCATGGCGGCGTGGCTATTGCCGCGTTTTTTCTTTTTTCCCAGGTTTATCAGCAGGAACAGGATCAGGGCTGGATCGGGGCCTGGATTTCTTTGCTTGTGCTGGCGCTGGCGGTCCTCGGTCTGGCCCAGTGGGAAACCGCGCCGCATTTGATTTACTGGCATTTTTCTTATCCCTATGCCCACTCCTTCGGTCCTTTTGTGGACCGCGATGAATTTGCCGCCTGCATGGAGCTGTTATTGCCGGTCAGCTTCTGGCAGACTTTGCGCCAGCGCGGCCGGCCCGATCGCATGCTGCTGTGGGGCATCGTCCCCCTCGCGGGGTTTATCGCCGTCGTGGTTTCGCGCAGCCTGGCGGGCACGTTGGTGGTAGTCTGCGAAGGCGCTTTGGGTCTGGGGCTGGGCTGGTATTTGCAGTCGCGGCGGGCTCGCAAGCCCCAGACCGATGCCGCGAAAGCCGCCGAAGTTTCGCGCAGCCAGCGTCGGCAGGCGCGCAATCTGAGGATCATGCTCTGGGGGCTGGGGGGGGTGGCGCTGGCGGCCATTTCGCTGTATTTCACCGGCCTGGGGAATGTGGGCGCCCGCATTCTTCACCTGGGTACGGATATTTCCGGCCAGGACCGGCTGCTGCTCGACAAGATCACGCTGCGTTTGTGGCGGCAGCGGCCCTGGCTGGGCTGGGGCCTGGGAACCTGGCGGCGAGCTTATTTCAACCTGCTGCCGGCGCGCACCTATTCGTATTACCTTTACGCCCATAATGACTGGCTGCAATTGCTGGACGAGATGGGGGTGGTGGGCTTGGCCAGTCTGGTGATTCTGGGCGGCTGGGGCGTCCGGCGCCTTTGGCGGACCCGTAAATGGCCCCGCTGGCAGCGGAATCATCTGGGCTGGGCGGCGGGGCTGGGCTGCGCCGGAATTTTACTGCATTCAACCGTGGATTTTCCCTTGCATATGCCGTCGAACCTGGTCTGGTTCGCCATCCTGGCATCCGTAATGTCGCATCCAGGCACTATTAACCGGGATGATTCCATGTAAAAACTCATAAAGTATTGTGGTTGCAATCAGTTGAGCAATCATGAAACCATGGGGAGAAGCCAATTTTTCAGCGTTAAAACCATATTTGTTACTAATCAGTACCTCCTGGAGTATCGGAGGGCGATATGCAACCTGATTCGATTCAAAAATCTTTGGCGCTGGAATTGAGCCAGGTGTTGGCGCGCCGCGAAGACTCGGAGTTTGCCGCTGCGGAAATTGCTCCGGAGCTGCAGGATTTACCTTCCTGGCGGGATTACTTTGGCGCCGTGAATACCAGCCGGGCGCAGGCGGCCATTATTGGCCGTTATCTGGTCGGTCTGGGCGCATTGCCGGCGCGGCGCGATCGCAGTCGCGGATCACTCTACAAGCGGGAAGAAGTTTTGAAATTTCTTGCCCACCCCCCGGAAACTCCGGTTTCACTGCCGGAGAATCTGGGCCGGATTTTGGGCATCAACCCAGCTGCGCCGCGCGGCTCGTCCTCGAGCGTGCCAAGGGCGGGAGAGGAAAATCCACCGCGGCGGATGGATGCGCCTTCCGCTGCCATGGCGGCCGTGGCCGGCGCCAGTCCGGCGGCAATTCCGCCCCCCGCCGCGCCGGTTTCCCCCTGGTCGCCGCCTAAACCGCCCAATGCCACCGGGCCCTACCCTGCCTGGCCGCAGCCATGGTGGGGCATGCCGGGAATGCCGCCGCCCACCGGCCAGAATTTTCCGGGATATCCCCCATTCAACCCGGCCGTAACGGAAGATGCCGAGCCCGACGAAGCCAAAGCCGAGCTGCCCTTTGCCTTTTACTGGTCGCAGATTCGCCGGCATTGGATCAAGATTATCGCCCTGGCCATCATCGTGACCATATTTGCCGGACTGCGCGTCCGCCGCATTCCCAAGCTCTACTCCAGCACGGCAACCGTGCGGGTTTCCGCCAGCATGGCCGGCATGGGCATGGGCGGCAATGGGTATGCCTCCGATATGATGGACAGCCTTTCTACTCTGATGGCGACCATCATGAGCGATGTGGTCACGCGCTCGGTCATGGTGGATGCGATCCAATACGGCAAGCTGGATCGTGATTCCTATTTAAATCCCGGTCCGGCGCGGGCCATTCCGGTGCGGGAACTGGATAATGAGCTGGCGGGTGAAATTGCCGGCAGCATTTCGGTCTCGCGCGAAGGCACAACGCGCAACATCCTGGTCAGCTCCACCCTGGGCAATCCGGTGACCGCGGCCAACGTGGCGAATGCCGTTTGTCACGGCCTGATCGAGCATGAGTTCAATACCCGGTTAAGGGCGCTGCAGAAGTCTTCGCAATGGATGAAACAGCAGCTGGCGAATCTGCGCGCCAAAGTGGAGCAAAGCCAGCAGGCGCTGGTGGTCTATCAGAAAAAAATCGCGGTGCTCAATCCTGAAGACCGCGAAAGCCTGATGAACCTGCGCATGACGCAGCTCAACCGCGATCTGGGCGTGGCGCAGTCCGATCGTATCCGCTATCAGGCTGACGCCCACGCCATCGCCTCGCAGCATTTGAGCGATCTGCTGGCCACCTCGCTGGGGCCCTCGCTGGAGCCGGCGATCGCGGCCGTGCAGAAAGCCCAAACTCATTTCGATGAAATCAAAGCCCATGACGGCCAGGCCAATCCGGTGTATGTGCAGGCAGCGCGCCGGCTGCAGGTGGCGAATATGCAGCTCAGCCGGCTGCGCCATCAGGCCAGCAGCCAGATCGCCGCGCTCTATGCCAAAGCCAGCGAGCAGGAACGGCTGCTGCGCCAGGCGCTTCAGCAGGCTCAGGGGAAACAGGCTTCCTTTAACGCCAAGGCGGTGGATTACAAGCTGTTGCAGCAAGAGGCCAAAGATAATGCCGAGCTGTACAACGACCTGCAGCGGCGCTTTGACGACGCCAATCTCAGCGCCAGCTTCCGCGGCCAGATGCTGCGCGTGGTCAATCCCGCCAGTCCCAACTATGGGCCCGTCTATCCCAATGTTAAAAGCTCGGTCATGCTGGCTTTTTTGATGGCGCTGCTGGGCGGCTGCGCCCTGGCGATTCTGGCCGGCTATATGGACCGGACGCTGAAATCGCCGGAAGAAGTCGAACGGCTGGGCGTGCGTTTCCTGGGTTCACTGCCGGAAACCGACAAAGCCAGCGAACTGGAAGAATTGCTGCATCCGGCTGCGGAGTCCGAGGGCGGCCAGCCGCTGCACTCCCCATATGCCGAATCGGTGCTGAGCCTGCGCACGGCGGTGATGCTGACCCCGGGCGGCGCCGAAGCCCGCACTTTTTCCTGCACCAGCGCGGAGCCGAGCGAAGGCAAATCCACGGTTTCCACCAATCTGGCCGTTGCCATGGCGCTGCATGGCATCAAGACTCTGCTGCTCGATGCCGAACTGCGGCGCCCTCAGGCGCACCGGCATCTCAATGTGCCGCTGCGGCCCGGGCTGACCGATGTGCTGCGGGGCAGCACGCCGCTGGCCGATTGCATTCATCCCACTTCTCAAAACGGGCTCTATGTCATGCCGGCCGGATCGCGCAGCAGCGTAACCCCATCGCAATTGCTGAGCTCCGGGCTGCCGGGATTGCTGGAGCAGTTGAAACAGCAGTTTCAGGTCATATTTGTGGATTGCCCCCCGTTGCTGGGTTTTTCCGAAAGCCTGACCGTGGCCAGCCTGATGGATGCCGAAATCGTGGTTGCGCGGGCAGGCAAGACTTCGCGGGAGAAAGTCCGTCTGGTGCTGCGGCAACTGCGCCGCAGCCGCGCCCATGTGCTGGGCATGGTGTTGAATCAGGTGCAACAGCGCATGAGCCCGTATTACAGCCATTATGAGAATACTTATTACGCCTACAGCACCGGCGAGGGGGAATAACCTTGAACCCGAGGCATAAACTTCGCATAGACCGGGGACCCCAAATCGCGATAAAAAATGAAGTTGCAGCCGTATAAGTTCGAAATGCTTTGCAGCGTGGCCCTGGCGGGAGTCATTCTCTGGCTGGGCCTGCAGACGCAGCTGCAGTACGTATGGTGGCGCTGGACTTCCAGCGGATTGCGCTCAATTGGTTTTTTCATTCCCCTGGCCAGCATTTATTTTTGCTGGCGCGCATGGCATCAGCCTTCCGATGACCAAACGGCCAGTATGCCCTTCGCCCGCCCAACCTGGACGGCGCATGGAGTGGGATGGGGCTTGATGCTGGCTGCGCTGGGCGCGGCGCACGGGCTGCAATTACCGGTGGGGCTGGTCCTCGCCGCCTATGTCAGCGGCGCGGTGATCCTCATCGGGGGATGGGCCGCCTGGCGGGCCGCCTGGTTTGGATTAACCCTGTTACTGTTTGTGAATCCGGTTCCGGTCTTTCTCACCGCATTGTTCGATGCCCGTTTACAGGGCTGGGCCACGCGCGCGGCGGAACTGCTGGCCCGTGGCTTGGGCATGGCGCCCCGGCGGCAGGGGTTCAGCCTGGTTTTTGCCAGCGGGGAAACCATGTATATCGCCGCCAGTTGCAATGGGTTGCGCAGTGCCACGGCAATGTTCTATCTGGCGCTGACGGCGGGCTATTGGCGCCATTGGCCCTGGCGGCGCATGCCGCTGCTGCTCGCCTCCGCTCTGGGTTTGGCCTATGGCCTGAATTTTTTACGTCTGGCGGGGCTGGTATTTTTTCACGATCTGGCCGGACATTGGCCCCGCATCAGTGCCTACGAGCCGCAGGTGGACCATGGGCTGGGCGGGCTGATGTTTGTGGCCGGCGTGGTAGCACTGGGGTATTGGATTCTGCGGCATAAAAACTCAGCTCCTGTCGGCAGGGAACAGGCCCGGGTGGCTCGCGAGGGCGGTCCGGCATGAATCTGCATCCGCGATCGCGAGGTTTGATCTGGGCGCGCTGGGCGGGACTGTTGAGTCTGCTGGCGGCCCTGTGGCTCTGGCGCACAGCTCCGGCTGCGCCTGATCGGACTTATGCGGCTCAGTCGGCATGTCTGAATCTGGCCATGCCGGCTGTCATCGGGCCTTACCATAGCCTCGGCCCGCGCCAGATCCGATTGATGGGCGGCATGGATATTTCTGCCTTCTACCAGGACCCCGGTTCCCGCCGCCGCATGGAGCTGACTTATGGACTGGGCAGCCGCGCCACTCACCCCTGGCTTCAGAGCTACCGGGTTCGGGGCGATCAGGTGCGCTGGCAAAGCAGCCAGCGTCTGCCCATGCGCGCCGGCCATGCTGACTGGAATGTAGCCGTGCTGGATGGCGCCCGGCGGCGCTGGCTGGTGGCCAGCGTTCAATGCTGGAAGGGGCATTGCGAAGGCAATCCCTTCCGGTTATGGCTTGCCAGTTGGTGGCGGATGCCGGCCACGCCCGTGATACAAATTACAGTTTTGGCCGGCGCCAGCCGGCGCCGGCGCTTGCCGGTAACATGGTATGACAATGAATTGCGCGCATTTTTGCGCCATTTCCGCCTGCCGCCGGTGCTAAGCTGTGCGTCAGCGGTTCACCGATGAAACTCTTGCGGCCAATTCGAAAAGCGGCCTTGCCGCTTTGGCTCTGCTGCTGGCTGTGCGCCGGTCTGGCCATCGCCGGTCTGGGCCAGGCCGCCGTGGGCACGGCGGGAACGGGCGAGGGCATCGGCGGCGGTTATCGCGTCGGTCCGGGCGATATTCTGGAGCTTACGGTCTTCAGTTCACCCGAGCTGAGCGGACCGCTGCAGGTGGATACGCACGGCAATATCTACCTGCCTTACGGAACCCATGCGATTCAGGTGGCCGGCAAATCGGTGGCGCAGATTATTCCTCTGGTGGCCCGGTCGCTCGTCGCCCAGAAGCTGGCCATCAACCCAAAGGTCTCCATCACCGTCGGCTCGGTTAAATCCCGGCCCATTGTCGTGCTGGGAGATGTGCGGCAGCCGATCACGATTCAAGCCATTCATCCCATACCCCTGCGGCAGGCGCTCACGAACGCCAGCGGACCCGGAGCATCGCCGGGGAACTGGGTGGTCATTACCTCGCGGAATCCCAACGGCGGCTTTTCCACGGTGCAATTGCCGCTGCAGAAAGTTTTATTTTCAAATAACGCCAAATACAACCCTGAGCTAACCGGCGGCGAAGATGTCCGCATTACCTACCCTTCGCAGGTCTATGCCGTTGGCGACGTGCGCAAACAGGGCGAATTTCCCATGAGCAATTCCCAGCACCTGACCGCGCTGCGGCTGATCGCGCTGACCGGCGGCTGGCTGCCCACGGCCTCGCCCGACAGTTCGGTGATCGTGCGATCCGTGGACGGCAAAGTCATCGTGATTCCGGTGCCCATGAACCGCATTCTGCAGCGGCGGGCCATAGATATCCCCCTGCGCCGCAATGATGTGCTCTATGTGCCCAACAGCACCTTCAAAACCGTGACTCTCAATGGCCTGCAACTGGCGATTTCAGTCTTAACCACCGCGACTGCGACCACCCTGGGGGTTTTGCTCAGCACGGCGGCCACTACAAGTTCCAGTTCGGGCAAACCGTAGAATATAAAAGGTTTCCTGAGCGAATGAGCAGGAATAGTAATGACTGTGATATAGTGTGAATTATTAGTAGATGGAATCTATTTCCCCCTGATTCCATCGGTAAGAAATTCTGGATTGAGGTGGGACCATGCCGCATATGCGTCGTAACTGGATTTTCGCCTGGGGCGTAATCGGTCTTTTGAGCCTGGCCGCGGCCGCGCAGCAGGGCGGCAACAATGCCGCGAATAGCGGGTTCATTGTGGGCAACAATTCGCAGGGCGCAACCGTTCAGGGGCAATCCGTACTGCCGGGCACGGCGGTCATGCCGGGCGAGCAGGTCCAGACCAATTCCGGCGGCTCGATCACCCTGGTGGGTACCTCACCCCAGGGCGGGGTGGTGCAGATCGGACATCAGTCCGATTCCACCATTGTAAGTTCGGCCAACGGACCGCAAGTCAACCTGAATAGCGGCTATGCCCAGGTGCAAGGGCAAATTCCCGTAGCCACCTGCAACAGCGTGGTGCAGCCCACCAATAGCCAGACCAATGTCACCGTGGTGGCCAATGGCTGCAATCAGACCCTGGTGCAACAAAACAGCGGCACCGCCAATGTGCAGAACATCAGCACCACGGGTTCCGGCAATCAGACGCAAACCTTAAATGCCGGCAATTCCGTGAGCGTAACCGCCAGCTCCATCACGACGGTGCCCACCACGGTGATCAATAACGTGGCAAATCCGCTGGCGCCCGCCGCGCCGCCCTCCAATGGCAATAACGGCGGCGGCAGTAACGGGAACAACAACAATACTCCGCAGAACAGCTCGACCGGCGAGCCCGGATGAGCCTCACGCGTTATCGTTGCGCGGCAACAGTTCCCGATCCATCCAGTCCAGATACGCCGCCGCGCCCAGCGTGATCGGCAGCGCAATGATTTCCGGCGCCTCATAGGAGTGGTGCTGGCGAATGCATTTTTCCAGTTCGGGGAAAAGATCCGCGCGGGATTTTAAAATACAAATCCATTCCTCGGCGGCTTCAATCTTCCCCTGCCAGCGGTAACGGCTGGCGACCGGACCCGATATCTGCGCGCAGGCGGCCAGGCGGCCCGCGATCGCCGCCTCGGCCAGCCGATCGGCGGCCGCGCGTTCCGGCCAGGCGCTCACGACATAAAGATATGGGGTCATGCTGTGGAATGGCGAAGCAAAAAAAGTGGCCCCGCCGCTTTCACCATATTATGGCTGTTCCCAGCCGCGGCGGGGGACTAATCCGTGATTTTTCAACCGTTATCCGTAATGCTTCATTCATAAACCATATTTTGCCTTCCGCCTGCGTCCGGGACGTTTCCCCATTATGATCAGGCTTATGCGCCGTCTGATTTTGTCTTGTCGCGGGCCGGCCGCGATCGCCGGCCTGCTCTGTCTTGCGGCCGCTTCCACGCTTTTAGCCGCACCGCCTCCGCGTACGCCCAGGGTGCGCATTCCGCCGTTGTTGCGCCGCATCATGTCGGCGCCGCTGGCCGATGATTTAACCGCGGCCCGGCAAGCGCCCGTCGTGGCCTGGCTGTTCACGCTCGATGGCGTGCGCAACGTCTGGGCGGCGCGCGGACCGGCGTTTCACGCCTTTCCGGTCACCCATTACACCGGCGACAACGGCGTCAGCATTTACAGCCCGCGGCTCACTCCCGATGGCCGCTTCGTCGTCTATGCCCGTGGAGACGAGCGCAATGCCTCGGGACAGATCGCCGATCCCAGCCACAATATCCATCCTCCCGCGCAAAATGTCTGGCTGGCGCCGCTTTCGGGTGGCGCGCCGCGCCGGTTGGGCGCCATGGGCTGCACCGGCAGCGGCTGCGAGGATATTGAAATTTCTCCCAATGGAAAATATGCCGCCTGGGCGGCGCGTGGCGCGATCTGGCTGGCGAATTTAAAATCTCAAAAGCCGGCGCGAAAGCTGGCCTGGCTGCGTGGGCACAGCATAGAGCCGCGCTGGTCGCCCAATAGCCGCCAGCTCGCCTTTGTCTCCGATCGCGGCAGCCACAGCTTCATCGTGCTCTACCGGCTGGGCGCCAGTCATCTTCGCTATCTGGCGCCCAATTTTGACCGCGACACGCTGCCGCGCTGGTCGCCCCACGGGCGTTATCTGGCTTTTATCCGCCAACCAGGCGAGACCCTGGTGCGGCCCATCATCCCCATCGCTCCGCATCCCTGGAGCATCTGGGTTGGCAATCCCCGCACGCTGACCGCGCATCGCATCTGGTCGAGCGGCGGACGGCCGCGGGACTGGCTGCCCCAGCAGACCGAGGCGGAGGCGTTTCGTTTTCTGGCCGGCGGCCGCATCAGCTTTTCTTCCTGGCGCGGCGGATGGCTGCATCTCTATGCGATCGCCGCCCAGGGCGGCGCGGCCCAGTGCCTGACGCCGGGGCGGTTTGATGTCAAAGATGTCAGCGCCTCGCCAAACGGCCATTGGCTGCTCTATTCTTCGAACCAGAACGATCTGCAGCGCCGCCACATCTGGCGAGTGCGGATTGCCGGCCAGGACGTGCCAGGCGCGCCCGAGGCCCTGACCCGCGGGCGCCGTCTGCAATGGACGCCGGTGGAAGCCGGAGGCGGCGCCATTGTCTATATCGGCGCGGGCCCGCGCCTGCCCAGCCTGCCGTATCTATGGACTTCGCATGGCGCGCGGGCATTGGCCCGGCGCGTGATTCCCGCGGCATTTCCCCGGCGCCGGCTGATCATCCCTCGTGACGTCAGCTTTGCCAGCCTCGACGGTCTGCGCCTGCATGGCCAGTTATTCGTGCCGCGGGGCGGAAAGCGGCCGCGCGCCGGCATTGTCTATATCCATGGCGGGCCCATGCGGCAGATGATGCCGGGCTGGAACCCCATGCGCTATTACTTCTACGCCTATGCCGAAAACCAGTTTCTGGCGCTGCGCGGCTTTGAGGTGTTGTCGGTCAACTATCGCAGCGGCATCATGTACGGCTGGGCGTTTCGTCATCCGCCGCATTACGGCTGGCGCGGCGCCGCGGAATATCAGGACATCGTCGCGGCGGGAAAATTTCTCGCCCGCCGGCCGGGCGTCAACCCGCGCGCCATCGGCCTCTGGGGCGGGTCGTGGGGCGGCTATCTGACCGCCCTGGGGCTGGCCCGCAATTCGAATCTGTTTGCCGCCGGCGTGGACATGCACGGCGTGCATGACTGGGCCGCCATGCTGAATCTGCCCGCCCCCTGGCGCCAGGTTCCCGACCTGAAGGCCGCCCGGCGCCTGGCCTGGCGCTCCTCGCCCGATGCCTCGATGCGCGGCTGGCGCTCGCCCGTGTTGCTGATACAGGGCGATGACGATCGCGAAGTTCCCTTCAATCAATCCGTGGATCTGGCCGTGCGCCTGCATCAGCACCATGTGCCGTTCCAGACCTTGGTGCTGCCCGATGAAGTGCATATGTTTCTGCGCTGGAAAAGCTGGCTTCAGGCCTACGCGGCGGCGGAAAAATTTTTCGCTACCCGTCTGGCCGGCGGTAAAGACGTAAAATAAAGCCATGAACCTCGGCGATAAAGTCCAGTTTCGCGCCCTCGATCAGGACGGCCAGAGCGTGGATTTGAGTGATTTTCATGGTCGGCCGGTGGTGCTGTTTCTGTTTCCCCGCGCCAATACGCCGGGTTGAATCAAGGAAGCGCGCGAGTTTCGCGACGCCTTTCCGGAATTGCAAAAACTGCGCGCCGTGGTGCTGGGCATGAGTCCCGACGCTCCGCCGGAGCTGAAAAAATTCCAGACCGCTGAAAAACTGCCCTTTTCGCTGCTCTCCGATCCTGATAAAAGCCGCTGTGAAGCCCTGGGCGCCATGAAAAATAAACTGCTCTATGGCCGCAGTTTTCTGGGCGTGGACCGCAGCATCTTCCTGCTCGATGCGCAAGGCCGGCTCGCGCAGGCCTGGCGCGGGGTAAAACCCACCGGCAACCGTGAAGCCGTGCTGGCCGCGCTCCGCGCGCTGGCGGATTAAGCGGCGCAAACCACTAAAAAAAAGCGGCTGTGCCGCTTCCGCGCCGGTGGCGTGGAATCAGCTACAATTCTCTCCATTACAAATGTGGAGAGATCCTATGCGGCGTTCCCTCGGCGTGGCATTTGCCATCATCGTCTTTTTTTTATTTCGGGCCGCGGCCCCTGGCCAAAAAACTCCTTCCGCCCCGCGTGTAACGCCCACCCAGCGCACCGCCCGTTACCTGCGTTCGATTGCGAAGCAGCCCGAAATGCTGATTCCGTTTTTCCGCCGTTTGCCCAAGGGCGGCGATCTGCACAACCATCTTTCCGGCGCGGTCTATGCCGAAAGCTATATTCACTGGGCGGCGGAAGCCGGCGACTGCGTGGCCCGGCACAGTGAAAAGCTCTACCGTCCGCCCTGCCAGAAGGGCGACCGGTTGGCGTCACAGGCGCTGCGCGACAGTTCTTTCTACACCCGCCTGCTCGATGCCTGGTCCATGCTGGGCTGGCATCCGGCCACCGAATCGGGTCACGACCATTTCTTCGCCACCTTCGGCAAATACAGCCTGGCCGAGCGCGGGCACATGGGTGACATGCTGGCGCAGGTGGCCGAACGCAGCGCCCGGCAGCACCTGATCTATCTCGAGTTGATGGAGACGCTCGACCGCGGCACCGCGGCCCGCATCGGCGAAAGCGTGCCCTGGACGCCTGATTTCGCGCTGATGCGCCGCCGGCTCGCGCGCGCCGGGCTGGCGCGCGCGGTGAGTTTCGCCCAGGCCCGCATCGCCCGCGGCGAAGCGCGCATGCGCCAGGATCTGGCCTGCGGCACGCCCCGGGCCAAGCCCGGCTGCCGCGTCACGGTGCGCTTTCTGTACCAGGCCATCCGCGCCCTGCCGCCAGGCGCGGTCTTCGCCCAGTTCCTCACCGGCTTCGCGCTGGCGCGCAAAAATCCCTGGGTGGTTGGGCTGAATCTGGTCGCGCCGGAAGACGGCTATGTCGCGCTGCATGACTTTATGCTGCAAATGCATATGCTGCAATACCTGCACCGGCTTTATCCCGCGGTCAAAATTTCCCTCCACGCCGGCGAGCTTTATCCGCAGCTGGTGCGGCCGCGCTATTTGCGCTATCACATCCGCGATTCCATCGAAATCGGCCATGCCAGCCGCATCGGCCACGGCGTGGACATCATGCACGAGCGCCATCCCTTTCAGCTGCTGCGGGAAATGCGGCGCAAAAACATCCTGGTCGAGATCTGCCTCACCAGCAACGCCGACATCCTCGGCATCCAGGGCCCCTTCCATCCTTTGCCCATCTACCTGCGCTACCGCGTGCCGGTGGCCCTCGCCACCGACGATCAGGGAGTGGCGCGCAGCGATATTTCCCGCCAGTTCCTGCGCGCCGAGCTGACCTAT
>JAKAZV010000069.1:0-10436 GCA_021826505.1 Acidobacteriota bacterium
TAAAACAGCAGCACGCCGCTGTAGGTCAGCGCCAGCAGCAAGGCAACTAGGCTGATCCAGAGCGCGTCATGCCTCGAGCGATGGCCCTGGCCTTGCACTTCGTCAGCCAGCCGCTGCACATCATGGAATGAATCCAGCGATATCGCGGCAATGCTGTTGTAAACCGCGCGGTTGGCCAAATCGCTGGTTTTATATTCTTGCCGCGCGCGAGCCTTATTTCCTACCCGCATGAGGCGCAGGCTGCGAGTGAAGATGCGCCGCGCCGATTGCAGTGCGGCCAGCAGACTCCGGGCGGCTTGCGCTTCCCGGGTGTTCCGGCCGGCGAGCCGCAGCAAATTCCTTGTCCGCCGAAAAGCCGCGGCCATGGCGGCGCGGTAATTGCTCAGGCCGTTGCCTAGCTGTGCGCTTTCCAATCCCGTGCGCGTGTAATGATCAATGACCGAGTCGGCCCAGCCAAAACTCGAGCCGATCTGCACACCCTGGGATTGAATCTGGTTCAGGCTGTTGATGCGCTCGCCGGCCTGTTGCAGCCGCAGCCCGGTGCGCATGGAAAAAACCCCCAGCCATAGCACTCCCCCCAGGCTTAGGCCGAACAGGCCCCAGACCCAAACCGGCGCTTGGCGATTCCATGTCATGAACTCTGTTTATATATAGCTCAAATTCGCGGGTGTCAACAATCATTGTGAACTTTAACACCCTGCGGCTATTCCATGAGTTACCGTGGCTGATCCCTGGAATGGCGATGCAGTAGCCCCGCCATCCGTTGCGCGCCGGCGGCTGTCACCGGTTGACACGCTCGCACGCCCGGCGTACGATCAACCCCCTATGCGGCGCCACCATTCCCTGCTGTTGATTGATCATGATCCGCGCCGGCTTTCGGCCCAGAAAATATTTTTGGAAACGCATGGCTTTCGCGTTCAGGGCGCGGCCACGCCGGCGGAAGGCTGGGAATTTCTCCATCAGCGCAATTTTGCCATGGTGATTTTATCGGCCCGCTACGAACTGGAAAACCGCGGCAATTTGCAGCTTTGGATTCAGCGCCAGGCGCCGGAGGTGTCGGTCCTGGCGCGGGAGCGCTCCGAGCCTGAAATGGCGCAGAAAAACCGCGGCAAAACAGTTCGCGAGCTGTCTCCGGCGGAATTGCTGGCCGCCATTCGCGCCGCATTTTTGCGCCGCCGGGCGCCGCGCCGGGCCGTGGCGCGGGCCGCCGCCGCCCGCGCCGCCGGCTGATATTTTTTCCGGTTTGCATTTATCGGCGTAAAGGCCGATGCTACAGGTAAGGTTTTCGCGTCCTTACGCAGAATGTGCGGCCGTTGCATCCATCCCGTCAGTTTCGATTTTTTCTTTCCCTGCAATCGTTCCCCGCCCTTAGCCCGCTTCGTCCCGTTTGCTGTCCAACATTCATCGAATTTGAATCCCAAGTTGTTGTCTTTTCCGGATCTCGACCAGGAGTTTTAACATGATTGTTCAATTCACCTGCCAGGTGCCAAAAACCGCCGAACTGGACGCCCTGATCCAGCGCAGCCGCCAGAAGCTGGAACAGGTTTTAAAATTTTTTGCTCCCGAGCTGATGCAATTGCACGGCCGTCTGGCCCGCAATTCCAGCCGCGAAGGCGTGCACTGCTCGCTCAATCTGCGCCTGCCCACGGGACAGTTCGCGAGTGATGCCATTGCGGCCACCGCGCAATCGGCGCTGCGCGAAGCGCGGGCCGATCTGCTGGAACAATTAAAAAAGCACAAAGAAAAGCTGCGGCTGGAGAGCCGGCCGCGCCGCCCCAGCCGCGAACTGCCGTCCGAGGCCGCGCCCGTGCCGCGGCCCGCGCATCTGCCGGCGCCGGATTTGAGCCGGTATATCGGCGCCCATTTGACCGATCTGCGCCGCTTTATCGAGCGGCAAATCCATTGGCGGGAGACGATCGGCGCGTTGCGGCCGGGAGAAATGGACGCGCGTGAAGTGCTGGATGAAGCCATCGCCCTCGGCCTTTCCGACCCGGAGCGGCTGGCCGAGGCCGAACGCGGGCGCTGGTTTCAGCTTCTGGCCTCTGAAGCCATCCGCCGGTTAGCCCGGCAAAATCATGCCGGCGCGCCGGAAGACGCAGTGGCGCTTGATGCCGTCTCCGGAAAAGATGACAACGACCAATTTGATGCGGCATCGGCTCCGCCCTCCCCGCACGGCCAGCCCGATCCATGGCTGGATGCCAGCAACCCGGATCCGGAAATACTCGCCGCCAACGAAGAAATGCTGCGCCAGCTCGCACAAAAAATCGCGGGCTGGCCGGCCGAGGAAAAAGAAGATCTGTGGCTGTTTTTGCTGGATGGTTTTACCCCGGGCGAACTGGCCCGGATGAGCCGGCGTCCGCCGGAACGCATCCGCCGGAATCTGAGCCAGGCGCGCCGGCGCCTGGAAACGGATCCTGATCTGCCGCAGGATCTCAGGCGGCAGGTGCTCAAACAATTGCCCTACCAGAGCGGCGCGGCCTAGCCCGTGATGCGGCATGGGAAATTACTATATTCTTGAAACCAGCATGATTGCCCGATGTCATTGCCGGAAGCGAACGGCGGTTCTATCCGGCTTTGCGGGAGGATTTCTGCTGCTTCTGGCCGCCTGTTCCCAGCCGAAGCGGCCACGGCTTGTAATTCCCGTAGCCCCGCCGCCCGTGCGGCCGCTGGCAGTCCCCGCGGCAGAATCGGCCTCACAGTCCAAACCCGCCTTTCACGTCACCCAAGCGCCGCCGGCAGCCTCCCCTCGCCTGCCCACCAGCAGTCCGTTAGCCGCGATCCTGGCGGCCAGCACTCGGGATTACCGGGATGGCGTGGCCTTTTACCAGGCCGGAGCCCTGGACAGCGCGCGGCGCAAGTTTGACCGCGCCATTGACCGGCTGCTGACCGCGCCCGCGCCGGCCGCGGCCGCACCCGAACTGCATGCCGCTTTGCGCCACTGGCAGGACCGGATTCACGCCCTGGAAATGCAGGCTTTAGTGGCGGGAGATGGTTTTTCCGCCCAGCCGCCCCGGCCCGCTCCCATTGACCGCATTGCGCCTCTTACCTTTCCGCTCACGCCGGCCATTCGGGCCGAAGTGGAAAAACAGATCCGTGATCGCCGCGGTGACATGCCGCTCGAGTTGCGCGGCCCGGTGATTCGCTACATTCATTACTTCACCACCCATGACCGCGCGTATCTGATCCATAGCTTTGAGCGCGCCGGCCGCTATCGGGCCATGATCGAGTCGGTGTTTCATCGGGAAGGCATTCCCCAGGATTTGATCTATCTGGCCCAGGCGGAAAGCGGCTTTCATGTCCGCGCGGTTTCTTACGCCGGGGCGCGCGGCATGTGGCAATTCATGGCCGATCGGGGCGAAGAATATGGCCTGCGGCGCAACTGGTGGGTGGATGAGCGCCAGGATCCGCTGCTGAGCACCATCGCCGCCGCCCGGCATTTAAAAGACCTGCATCGCCGCTTTGGCGATTGGTACCTCGCCATGGCCGCCTATAACTCCGGTCCGGAAACCGTGCTGCAGGCCGTGGCCCGCACCGGGTATGCGGATTTCTGGCAGCTCTACCGGCGCGATGTGCTGCCGCAGCAGACCCGCAACTATGTGCCGATCATTCTGGCCATCGCGCTGATTGCCAAAAATCCCGCCGCGTATGGCCTGACCCACCTGCGGCCCGATCCGCCGCTGGCCATGTCCACGGTGCGCCTGAATGCTCCCGTGGATCTGCGTTTGGCGGCGGAATGCGCCGATACCAGCGTGGCCGTTCTGCGCCAGCTCAACCCTGATCTGCTGCGCCTGACCACCCCCAACCTGCCCAATTTCGCCTTGCATCTGCCGGTGGGCTCGAAAGCCCGATTCTCGGCGGCTTTAGACCGCATACCCGCCAGTAAACGGGTTCTGTGGCGCTATCACCGGGTGCGGGCGGGAGAAACCCTGGCCGGCGTGGCCCGCCGCTATCATGTCAGCCTGGCCTCGCTGGCGGCGGTGAATGCCCGCATTCCCGGCCGCGTTCTCCCCGCCGGTTTGCGCCTGGTCATTCCCATACGCCGCTGGCAGACCACCCTGGCGGAGGGCATCTATCGCGTGCGCTCGGGCGACAGCCTGTACTGGATTGCCCGCCGCTTTCATCTGCGCGTGGCCCAGCTGCGGCGCTGGAATCATATTTCCGGCAGCGATTTGCAGATCGGCCAGCGCATCTGGCTGCACCCTCGCGTGGTTGCGGCCCGGCGCGCCATTCATCCCCGCTGGCGAGGGGGACGGCCCTTTTATCGGGTCCGCCCGGGTGACTCCCTCAGCCTGGTGGCCCAGCGGGCGGGCTGCACGGTGGCGCAATTGCGCGCCTGGAACGGCCTGCATGGGACCTTGCTGCGGGTAGGTGAGCGGCTGCGGATACGCGGCGTTGCGAGCCCAAAGCCTTCCCCGGCTCATGCCCGCTACCGGCATGCCGTGCGGCGGCGTCCCGGGGCATTTTTCACGATTCGGGTGCGCGCCGGCGACTCTTTGAGCCGGATCGCGCAGAGATACCACATCACCATTCGTCAAATCCGGCTTTGGAACCACCTGCGCGGCTCCCTTTTGCGGCAAGGACAAATGCTGCGGCTGGCGCGCCGCCAGGCGGGGTAGAAAGCCGGGGCAAAAATTAATTTTCCCCGGCAGACTTGACAGTTTCCCGCCTTGCGGTTTAAATCCAAGCAGCGGGGGCCGGGCTCGGCTTTCGCGGCCATCTCGCTTTCAGGAATGAGCAACCGGCAAGGAGGAACCATGAGCAGCGACCCCATACATAAGTATTTCTGCCAGGAAGATGATGAGGACGGCGATTTTCAGTTCAGCAGCGATCCGGCTTTCGTGGAAGAAGACGCGGAAGATGACGATCAGATGATCTATCATCCCGAACCCGGCGCTGAACCCGTGGGCGGCGCTGAACTGGTGATTGAAGAGGAATTTGTCAGCATTCCCGTGAATGAGCCGGCGCCGAAGCCCAAGCCCAAAGCGGCGGTCCGGAAACCCGCGCCGGCCCGCAAAGCCCCGGCGAAAAAAGCCCCCACCAAAAAAGCCGCGGCCAAGTCTTCCGCGCGCGCCGCGGGCAAAGCGAAACCCGCCGCCAAAAAGGCCGCGCCCCGGAAAAAAGCCCGCGCCGCCGTCAAGGCGAAAAAAGCGGCCCCGCGCAAGGCGAAAAAAGCGGCGCCCCGGAAAGCCGCCAGGAGCGCGGCCCGGCGCCCCGCCGCCAAGCGCAAGCCGGCGCGCAAAGCCGCGCCGCGAGCCCGCGCCAAAGCCGGCCGCAAAAAACGCTGAGCCGGTCTCCGGCCGTCATCATAGCGCGGGCATGGCCAGTGCATGCCCGCGCGCCTTTATATTGATAAATCCGCATCCCGCCGCGGGCAATCATTCTACGGCTGTCCGCATCTCACCTTTTGCGATCCCTCCATGGACATCAGCTTTCTCGACCGTCAACTCGCTGTGGGCGAAGCCATCTGGTCGGAAGAACGCATGGCCTGGCTGCTGCGCCAGGGCGTGACCCATATTCTCAATCTGCAGAATGAATTTGACGATCGCAGCCTGATGCAGGCCGCCGGCCTGACTATCCGCTGGCTTCCCACGGAAGACGATTTACAGCCAAAACCCGCGGAATTTTTTCAGCAGGTCATTGCGTTTGCGCGCGCGGCCCTGAACTCGCCCGGTCAGGTTTTATTTGTGCACTGCACGGCCGGCGTGCATCGCGGCCCGTTAGCGGCGCTGGCCATCTTGATGGATCGCGGCATGAGCCTCGAAGCGGCCCGCGGCCTCATTCGCGCCCGCCGTCCGGTGGTGGATTTTCCCGAAGTCTATCTCGATTCCCTGCGGGAATTCATGCTTCTCGCCGCGCCGGCGTAGAGATTTGCGAGCGCATAGGCTTAACGCGGCCAGCCCGGCCCCAGCACAAAAAAGTAAACCGCCAGCGCGGCCGCGCCCATCGCCAGCCAGCCTTGATGCCGAGATATCGTAAGCGCCGTTAAGCCGGTGTGAGGTTTGCGCCGGGCGGATTCTGCTCCAATCCAGATCAACCAGCTGGTGCCGCCAAAACTGGCCGCGGCGGCGGAAATCAGAATGAGCCAGGGACTGACGGGATTTAAAATCCCGGCCAGGGTGTTGATCGTGCTTCCGGTTAAATAAGGCAACAAGGTCAGCTTCCAGGCCCGGCGGCGATGCCCCTCCTCCTGCCCGAGAAAAACGCGCAGATGCCGTACGCCCCAGCGCAGGCTCATGATCGAAATCATCAGGCCGAGTGCGGTCAGCCCGGATTTCCAGATCCAGAGCGGATGCAGGCCGCGCGTGAAATCGCCCCAATCGCCAATCCCGGGAAAGGTCAGCACCATTAAATATCCGCCCGGGCTGAGCAAGTTGATGACGGCCAGGAGCCAGAAAAAATACTGGGTTGCTCCCGAGCTTTTACGGGCGCGGCGCCCGGCCCAGATGGCCACTCCGGCCAGCATCAGGTTGGCGGCGCAGCCGGCGGCGGAGACCATGCGCATCTTCCACATCGCTGCCTGACGGAAACTGACTTCCAGGTCCACCGAGCTCACCCGCGTCGGATGCAGCCCCAGCAGCAGCGCCATCAACCCATGTCCGAGAGCCTCATGTATCACCACCCCGCATAAATAAGCGGTGATGGCGATGGCCATGAGTGTCGGGGTGTCGGCTGACGCAATCGGGACATGCGGGGAGGCCATCATGGCCGCCACATTCTGGTCAGGGCTCGGCTTCATAAATTTGTCGGTATGTGCGCGCCCGGAACCCACGCCATATTTTCAGCGATCAATGCAGTAATGTCACCGCGCCATAGCCCAGGCTGATGCCCAGCATGGCCCCCACCAGCACATCGCTGGGAAAATGCACGCCCATCAGAATGCGGGATATGGCCACGCTGGCGGCGCAAAACACCGCCAGCCATTGCAGGCCCGGACATAGCAGCAAAATCGGCGTGGCAATGGCAAACGCGGCCAGGCTATGCCCGGAGGGGAACGAAAACCGGTCGGGATCGCGCGCCGGCGCCCACGCACGGCGATAGGGATGCGGGCGCTGCCGCCGGGTGAAGGGCTTTATGCCGAGCAGGAGCACCAGGCCGAAGAAACAGGCGCTCAGGCTGGCGCTCAGGGCCAGATATCGCCGCGGGCCGCCCTGCCATTCCACCAGCAAGGCCACGCAAAGCCATAAAAATGCGCCACCGAAGCGGCTGGCGAAGAGCATCCAAAGCTGGGCCCAGCGCGGCAAATGACGATTCTGCAGCCGCCGCATGCTGCGGCGGTCGAGCAGCGAGATCAGGCGCACCGCGCGCCCCAGCCGTCCCTGATGGGGCAGCCGCGAGCGTTGCCGCAGTGGCGCAGGAGACGCGGACATATGGCTATATTTTCCCTCAAAATGCGCGGCATGCGGACCTGCCGGTCTGGGTGGCGCTGGCGTGACGATAGGATTAATGCTGATTTTTCATGCTAGCGTCACACCTAAACCGCTCATAATACGTGGGTTAACCCGCCGCGTCGCTAGTGACGCTAGTTTTCGTGGTTTTTTACTCTCTCTTGCTCTTGCGGGCCTAATCCTCGTTGCCGTAGTTCACTTCCAGCCGGGCAAAACGCCGCACGCCCAGCCAGGCCAGCCCGCCGCTGATGCCGAACAGCCAGAACACCGCGGTTACGGCCCGCATGGGCGGCGGAACAAAGCCCCAGGCATGGGCTGGAATGCCGCCTGGATGCAGGGCATGCAGATAATAAATGATGCTCACCCGCTGCAGCCAGGGCGGCAGTAAAAAATTGATCTGTTCCCAGCCCAGAAATGCCAGCGCGGGAAACAACGGCTGCCGGAATCGCGCGCCCATATAGAAAAATGCCGCTCCATATCCCAGGCAGGCCAGACTGGTGATGCCGAGATAGCTTGCCAGCGCATGCCCGTCCAACCCGGCATGACGCGCCCGCAGGAGCAGCAGGCGCGAGAGCAGCGTGCCGCAGTTAAAAATCGCCAGCGCGAGAGTGGCGCCGGCGAAATATTTTCCCCAGCCCAGCCAGCTGCGCCGTATGGGCGTCAGCCAGGCGAAGTGCAGAATGCGTCCCGTGAGCTCGCCGCGAATCATCTGCAGAAACAGCCAGGCGCAGCCGAAAAAGACCGCCGTATGCAACAGCAGTCCGTCGAACAGCCGGGCGTAGAAGCCAGGCGAGGAAACAAATGCGGCCGCCCCCCGGCCATGTATCCGCCCCGCCCAGGCCAGCACCAGAATGACCAGTGCGGGCAAAAGCGCCAGCAGCAGCAGCGGCGCGGCCTGCCACGGCCGCAGTCCGCGGCGCAGTTGATAGACGTACCAGGCGCGGCGGCCGCGGGTCACGCTGCGCTCCGCCGGACTCGGTCCGGCCGCGGGGCTGGCACTCATATCGCCTCCTCGCTGCCGATGAGATAGCGATAGACCGCATTCAGATCGTCATCGGCCGGGGTAATGGTCTCGACTTCGATTTCGCCCTGCGCAATCCATTGATTCAACGCCTGAAAAAATGCCGCCGGCGCCTGGGTGCGCAGCAGCAATGCCGGCTCGGGGCGGGCAAAAATCTGCGCCTGCTGCAGCAGCGGCCGGCCTTCGGGCGAGAGCCCTTCCAGCCCCATCGCCGCCAGCCGGGCCGGCCGGGAACAGCGAATCAGCCACTGCGGCGCCTGTTCCGCGATGGAGTCGCGCACGGTGGCCATGCCGCCCTCGCCCGCCATGTAGCCGTGGCGCAGCAGAATGATGCGGTCGGTCATGGCCTCGACTTCATGCAGAATATGGCTGGAAATGATCAGGGTTTTTCCCTCGCCGGCCAGCGACCGGAATAAAGCCGCCATCTCCGCCCGCGCCAGCGGATCCAGGCCGTTCAGCGGCTCATCGAGAATCAGCAGGCGGGGATGATAGGCCAATATCTGCGCCAACCGGATGCGCTGGCGCATGCCTTTGCTATAGCCATCGAGCTTGCGCCGCGCCAGCGCTGTCATGCCGACCCGCGCCAACGCGGCCTCGGTCATGGCCTCGCTGTCGGCGCGGCTATAGCCATGAAGCAGTAAATTTTGCCGTACCCAGCCATAGCCGTTGGCGCCGGCGGGAAAGGCTTCGTATTGGGTGCAAAATCCCAGTTGCGGAAAAAGCGTCTCGCTGTCGCGGGGAGCAACGCCCAGCACCCGGATGCTGCCGCTGGTGGGTTGAATCAGTCCGGCGATCAGGTTCATCAGCGTGCTTTTGCCCGAACCATTGGGACCGATCAGGCTGGTGATGCCGGGCCCGATCTCGAGGCTGATGCGGTTCACCCCCAGCACGTCGCCATAAAACCGCGAGACCGCTTCCAGCCGCACCATTGCATCGAGGCCGTTGGACATAAATGATTACCCACGCACTCCGCGCAGCGGCTGCAGCCGCCGCCAGAGAATGACCGCGCAGAGCAGGCAAATCACCCCAATCACCAGATACGCACACCAGGCCGGCACCGGTGTATAGGGCAGCATGATCACGCGGCCCTGCACCAACATCGGCCGCCGCGTGCGTGGCGTAAGGTGAAACAGCCCGCGCCAGGCGATGCGGGTCAGGCCCAAGGGGCTGAGCAGCGTGCCCCAGGGCGTGGTCAGGCCATGATCCACGACTCCGGCCACGATGCCCGGCACAAAAAACCAGGCCAGTAACGCGCCGGTGGCGGGCAGCCGGCGGCGCGCCCAGGTGGAAATCGCCGCCGCCGGCAGAGCCATCAGCGCCAGCCAGATCCAACTGCCGAAAAACAGGGCCACCCCGATATGGGCATGGGCCCGCGCCCAGCCATGCCCGGCCAGGCCGGCCTGCAGCGCAAATAAAATCAGCCCCGCCACCCAGGTCACCAGCGATAACAGGCCCAGCGAAAGCGCCAGCTTCCCCCACACATAGCCCAGCTTCGAGATCGGACGCGAAAGATACAAAGGCAATGCGTTATGCGCCAGATCCCGGGAAAACAGCGGCGGAATCAGGATCAAAGTTAAAAAAAACGCCAATAAGGCCTGTATGCCGAGAAAAGTGACGAAGAATTTGTCATTGACCGGCGCCAGGGTCTGCACCGCGATTTGCAAAATGGCGATGGCGCCGGTATTGAAATGGAGATAAATCAGAATGGCAAAGACCAGCCAGCAAATCACCGCCGCGCTGAGCACGATCATCAGCAGCCGGGAAGCGCGCACCTGGCGCCAGCTCATGCGCACCAGCGCCCAGGGACGGGCGCGCAGGGAGGTCAACGGGCCGGCATAGGCGCCGAACGGAGCCGTATTAGCCCCTGGCTCGGGCATGACCCACCTCCTGTGGAATTAGGCGATGGGGTAAGCGTCGCATAGCCGCGTGATTCGTTGCCATGGGTTATAGCTCGTGAGACGGCTGGGACGGTTTCTGGTCTGCCTCCAGCGCTTTGAGAAAAATGGCTTCCAGATACTAAAGCAGACAAT
>JAKAZV010000069.1:10446-14716 GCA_021826505.1 Acidobacteriota bacterium
CTTCCAGATCATCGTGCCGGGGCTCGAACCGGCGAATCTGCACGCCCCGCCGCAGCGCCTCGGCATAGAGCGCGCGCGCATGGCCGCCGGCCGGCATCGAAATGCTCAGCCGGCCGGCCGGCAGCTCGCTGATCTCGTGTCCCGCCGCCCGCAGCGCGGTCAGAAACTCTTCGCGGGCCGGGGCCTCGGCCGCCAGTTGCACCTGCCAGAAGCCGGAGCCGGAAGCCCGGGCGGCGGCCAGGTTGCGAATGGCGGCAATGCGGCCATGGTGCAGAATCAGAATTTCATCGCAGCATTCTTCCACATCGCGCAATAAATGCGAGCTCAGCACCAGCGCGGTTTCCCCGCCGTCGCGCAGTTCGCGAATCAGCCGCAGCATGCGCTGCCGCGCCGCCGGATCCAGGCCGTTGGTGGGTTCGTCCAGAAACACCAGCCGCGGGCCGTGCACAATCGCCTGCGCCAGCTTGAGCGACTGTTTCATGCCGGTGGAATAGGTTTCAACCGGGCGGTAGCGGGCCTCGCCCAGGCCGGCGCGGAACAGCGCCTCGTGCGCCCGCTCCAGGGCATGCGCCGTGGGCAGGCCCGACAGCTCGCCCATCAGCTTGACAAACTCCACCCCGCTCAGCCCAGCCACAAAGGCATCGTTTTCGGGCATGTAGCCCAGCATGGCCAGCCGCGCCTTGCCGTGCTCGCGCAGGCTGCGGCCCAGCACCGTGGCTTCCCCGCTCGAAGCCGGGTAAAAGCCCAGCAAGGTATGAATTAAAGTGGATTTGCCCGCGCCGTTCGGACCCAGCAGGCCGATCGCCGCGCCGCGCAGTTCGCCGGTCAGGGCGTGCAGAATCTCGCGCCCGCCCAGCTCGACGCTGAGTCCGCGCAATTCGATGATGGCTTCGCCGGCCATGGCTATGAATCAGGTCATGCTGCCCGGATGCGCGGCGCTCCCTGGACCATCACAACCTTATCTATCAGCTTACGAATATACATGTGAATTGGTTCACAATTCATCGAAATGTAACTGAAATGGGCGCGGTTTCCTGCAATGCTGAAGTTCAGTGTGGGAGGGGTCCCGCGGCACTGAGCACGACCAGGGACTCATGGCAGTTCCGGCACTTGAAAATCGAATCTCTTGATCCAAAGGCACAACCAGCATGAAACTGCGCGTTTTCAGTAATACCGGTGTATGCATTCTGGGGTTTTCCCTGCTGACCTGGGCCGCTCCGGCGCCCAAGCCGGCCGCCAAACCGGCGGCCCGGAAATCCGCCCCGGCCAAAAAACCCGCGCCCGTCAAAGCCCGCCGCGCCCTGGCCGTCCGGGCATCGCAAGCCTCCGCGCCGATGTATTTCCGCATCGGTCAGGCCGAGATCACGCCCGTGGGCTTCGCCGATTTCACCGCCGTCTGGCGCTCGAGCAACGTCGGCTCGGGCATCGGCACCGGTTTTCCCGGCATTCCCTTCGGCAATACCCTGGCCGGGAATGAGAGCGAATTCCGCTTCAGCGAGCAGAACTCGCGCATCGGCTTTAAAGTCACCGCGCATCCGGATGACTTTGACGTGACCGGCTATATGGAGGCCGACTTTCTGGGCGTACAGCCGCCCAACGCCTATGTCAGCAGCAACAGCAACAGCCTGCGCATGCGGCTCTATTGGGTGGATGTGAAAAAAGACGGCTGGGAATTGCTGGCCGGCCAGACCTGGAGCCTGCTCACGCCCAACCGCCGCGGCCTTTCGCCGCTGCCCGGCGACCTGTTTTTCACCGACAATATGGACACCAACTACCAGGTGGGCCTGGTCTGGGGCCGCATCCCGGAAATCCGCCTGGTGCGCCACATCAACCGGCATTGGACGGCGGGCATCGCCTTCGACAGCCCGGAGCAATATATCGGCGGCGCGGTCACGCTGCCCGGCGCCTATGCGCCCCAGCTCGATAACGGCAGCAATCTGGCCACGCCCAACTACGCTCCCGATGTGATCGGCAAAATCGCCTTCGACAGCTCGCATAACGCGCCCCGCATCCATCTCGAACTGGGCGGCGTTTTCCGCACCTTCCGCGTGGATAATCCCACAACCTTCGTTGCGCAAAAGGCGACCGGCGATGGCGTGACCCTGAACGGCAACATCGGCCTGACCAAAAAAATTCACCTCATTGCCAACAGTTTTTACGGCCAGGGCGTGGGCCGGTACATTTTCGGCATGGGGCCGGATGTGATCGTGCGGCCGGATGGCTCGGTCTCGCCGGTTCATGCCGGCGCGGGCATCGGCGGCTTCGAAGTTTCGCCCAATGCGCAATGGACCTGGTTCACCTATTACGGCGGAGCCTATTTCCAGCGTGACTTTACGGGCAGCGGAAAAAGCGCCCTCGGCTATGGCTTCCTCGGCTCGGCCAGTTCCAATAACCGGGCCATCCAGGAATTCACCACCGGGCTGGTGCATACCTTCTGGTCCGACCCCAAAATCGGCGCGCTGCAGTTCATTTCGCAGTATTCGTATCTGTGGCGCAATCCCTGGTCGGTGGCGGCCGGGGCGCCGCGCAGCGCGCACTCCAACATGATCTTTGCCGATCTGCGTTACGTGCTGCCATAATTCGATCCGGATCGCTTCGTCAGCATACATAACTCCCATCCCGGCGGCATGCAAGCCTTCCGACTATGATCCGCCGCCGGGATGGGAAAAATTCACGCAATATTCATCGCCACGCCTGAACCCCTTGTTTATACTGCAGCTTGCCCTATTCTAAAAACCTGCCGGAACCAGTGCGGCCAAATCAAAAAATCACCACCGGGCTGCCCGGCGCGGATGGGGAAACATTGTTTTTCAACCCCATGGCGTCGCGCCTGGCCTGGATTCGGCGGGTCCTGGCGGAAGCCCATCAGACCCGGCATCCCGAATTAGAAAGAGTCAAATTTCTCGCCATTGCGGCCACGCTGCTCGATGAATTTTTTGAGATTCCGGTCGCGGCCCTGCTGCAGCGGATCGAAGACGGCGCCCTGACTCCGGATGCATCGGGCTTGGATGCGCGGGCGGAACTGTCGCTCGTGGACCGGGAAACCCACGCCCTGACCGGCGAGATGCATCGCTGCTGGAACCAGCAGGTGCGGCCGGCGCTGGCGGCGCGCGCTGGGTGAACTGGAAACAACTGGAGGCCTCCGGCCGCCGCGCCAGCCTGCGCTTTTACCGCCAGGAAGTGGACCCGCTCATCACGCCGGTCGTGATCAATCCAGCCCGGCCCTTTCCCCGGGTCGGCAATAAAGGGCTCTGCCTGGCATTTCGGCTGCGCCGCCGGCGGTCGCGCTTTCTGGGAATCCTGACCCTGTCCCGCACCCTGCCCCGCTGGCTGCGGCTGCCGGGCGCGGGGAAGGAAGAATGCTATCTGCCCCTCGCCAGCCTGGTCGCGGCGCAAGCCGATGAGCTGTTTCAGGGCTATGAAGTCACCGACGCGGCGGCCTTCCGCATTACCCGCAACAGCAATCTTTACTTGAATGAAGAAGAGGCGCGCAGCATTTTAGATCTGGTCAGCGGCGAGGTGCTCAATCGCCGCAAAGGCGACGTGGTGCGACTGGAAATTGAAAGCGGCGCGCCGCAGCGGCGCCAGCCGGTCCAACTTGCCGCTGATGACTTCCCGCAGTCTTTTTAATTCCGCCGTCCGCGGCGGGTCATGGGCGAGAAAAGCCTCGGTGAGCCGCACCGCGCCCAGCGGCAGTGTAAACAGGTGCTGAATCCGGCCCTTTCGGGATAGCGTGATTTCGCAGCTCCCGCCGCCCAAATCCACCAACAGCAGTTGCCGGGCATGGAAACGGTGATGGGCCAGCACGCGCACCGCGTCCACATGCAGCCGCTGGGTTTCTTTATGAAACCGCCGCAGAACCTTGATGGTGCGCGCAATAGCTTCGGGCGCGAGACGATGACTCTCAAATACGTCCGACCCCAGGCGGGTCACTTCCCGGTCTTCATGTAATACCCGGAACTTCCGGCCTTGCTGGCGGGCGATTTTGAGCCGCACCGAATTGGCGCCAATGTCAATGGCGGCGAAGACCGGCATGGATTCACTCGTCGGGAAAATGCATGAGCGGCATCAGGCGGCCATGCTCACGCGCTGATTCGCCTCGCGGCCATGGCTGTGACCCCATGCGGCGGCCGGCGCGCGGAAATGACCGGCGCGGAAAACTCGCGCCGGATTTCTTCTGTCAGCAGCAAGGCGCGGTGCAGCTGGGTCTGGGTAATGCCATGCAATGCGGCGCGCAGCCGCGGCGCGGCCACCGCGGGCGGCCAGGCCG
>JAKAZV010000006.1 GCA_021826505.1 Acidobacteriota bacterium
AATCATGGCCAGCCCGCGTCCGGCCAGCCATTTCCGGTAGGCGCCGGGGTTGGCCTTCATCGCCGCGGCCAGCTCGAGCAGCAGGAAAAAATCGTCCCGCGATAAATCGGTGATGTCGAGAAAATCGTGGGCCTGCAGCCGCGGCGGCGCGGCGGCGGGCGCGGCGGCGGGCAGAGCGGGATTGCGGCGCGTGGGCATAGCGGTTTTCCGGGGCTGAAATCAGGTGCTCATGAGCTGGCGCAGGAGGCGCACCACTTTGCGGGCCTCGGCCGAATTGCCGCAGATCAGCAGCACGGTGTCGTCGCCGGCCAGCGAGCCGGCCAGCTCCGTCCAGGCCGCGGCATCGAGCGCGGCCGCCACCGTGGCCGCCGTGCCGGGCACCGTCTTGAGCACCGCTAATTGCTGCGCTTGCCGCAGATCGCGGCCAAATTCGCGCAGCACATGGTCCAGGTCGCCGGTGGCGTGCGGCGGGGCCGGCGGGGCCGGCTGCGCCTCACTGTAGCCGTGCGGAGTTTTCAGCAGGCCCAACTCGCGCATATCGCGCGACAAGGTCACCTGGCTGGTGGCCAAGCCCTGCCGGCGCAGCACCCGCGCCAGCTCTCCCTGGGAGTGTATGGGCTGCGCGCGCACCAGCTTGAGGATTTGTTCCTGGCGAAAACTGCGGCTCATGCGGGGCCTCAACGAATAATTATACACAAAATGAATAATTAATCATAAGAATGGGGAACTTATTCGCGCAGTGACGCACCCCCCGCTTGCAATCCGCCGGAGCTGTGGCCAGACTGATAAAGGCATGCTGATCACCCTGAGCTGGCCGGATGGCCTGGAGGCCGCGGAGGCGCTGGCGCGCGCACTGGCCCGGGAGCTCGCGGCGGAATATGCGGACGCCGGCGCCATCGCGGCCCATCTGCCTCGGAACACGGCGGATCCGGCGGCGGCCGAAAATTCTCCCCGGGTCCGGCGCCAGGCCCGGCTGGCCTGGCGGGAAGCCGTCATCCAGCAGTGCCTGCGCGGAGCTTGCGTGCTGGCCAACTGCAATGCCGAAAGCGTGCTGCCGGGTCCCCAGGGCGAAGGCGCTGCCCTGCGCGTGCTGCTGCTGGGCCGCACGGCCCCTGTCGAACGCCCGCCCCTCGATCCCGCGGACCCGCCATGGCGGCCGCGCGCGAATATGCAACGGCATCCCGAGCGCTACGAGCTGGTCTTGAACCTCGACCATCTGGATGCGGACCGCTGCCTGCGGCAGTTGCGGGAAATGGCGGCGGAGCTGCCGCCGGGCGGTCTTTCCGCGGAAGCCGGCGAACGGCTGCGCCTGCATTGGCGGCTGCAATACGCCCGCGACCCCGGACCGGGTCCCGCCGCTGCCGCCGGTTCCGAAACGAGCGCAACCCCCGAGGGGGAACGCCGACAGGCAGCGCCGGTTTCCCGCCGGGCTTTCGCCCACCCCTCCGAACGCATCTTTGCCCGAATACTCGATTTTTATCAGATCCGCTGGGAATATGAGCCGCGCACTTTTGCCCTGCGCCATGATTCCGCCGGGCGGCTGATCGAAGCCTTTACCCCCGACTTCTATCTGCCCGAGCAGAATTTATTTATCGAGCTCACCACCATGAAGCAGTCGCTCGTGACCCGCAAAAACCGCAAGCTGAGGCGGCTGGCCGAGCTTTATCCGGAAGTGCGGGTGCGCATGGTTTATCAGAAAGATTTTGAGGATTTGATTTTCCGTCTGGGACTGCCCCGCCACCCGGGCGCCGAAGCCAGCCCGGCCACCACCCTCGCGCTGGAGCCGCGGGCGTGACCGGCTCGCAATGGCAGGGTTATCTTTTTGACTTTGATTACACCCTGGCCGACTCCTCACCCGGAATCGAGCGCTGCATGCAAGCCGCCCTGGCCTCCCAGGGCCTGCCGCCGGCCGGCCGGCGCGAGATTCAAGCCACCATCGGGCTGGCCTTGCCGGCGGCATTCCAGCGTCTGGTTCCCGGCCGGCCGGAATTGCATGCCCCGCTGGCCGCAGAGTTTGTCTGGCATGCGGATCGCATCATGGTGGCGCACACGGAATTTTTTCCCGCAAGTCTGCGGATCATGAGGCTTTTGAAGCGGCAAGGCGCGCGCTTAGGCATTGTCACCACCAAATACCGGCGCCGGATCGAAGCCGTGCTGGCCCGCGATCACGCAGCGGAGTTGATTGATGTCATCGTGGGCGGGGATGAAGTCAGCGATCCCAAACCGCATCCCGAAGCCTTGCTGCTGGGCATGCGCCGGCTGCAGGTGCGGCCGGGAAGCATTCTATATATAGGAGACAGCGTGGTAGATGCCGCCTGCGCGCGGGCCGCCGGGGCGCCCTTTCTGGGAGTGGCCAGCGGACCCACGCCGGCTTCCGCCCTGCGCCAGCAAGGCGCCTGGGCCGTGGCATCCGGCATCAGCGGAATTCTGCCCTACCTGCGCCAGCGTTAAAAAATTTTCGCTTTCTTGCCGCCCTGGCAGCCAACGCGCAACGGGCGCGGCAACAAGACGCATCGCACTGGCTTGCGGACAATTTGTTCCAGGAGTCATTTCTTTTATGGCCACATCCACCCCCGAACAGGAACGCTATATTCTGCACCTCAATCACGCGCTGGCGATGGAAAGCGCGCTGATTGAACATCTGGAAAAACGCGCCCAGCAGGTCGCAAAGCCCGCGGCCCGGCAGCGGATCGAGCAGCACCGGCAGGAAACCGGAGGACACCGGGAACGCCTGCGTGCCCTGGTGCAAACCCTCGGCGCCACGCCCACCACCTCGCAAGCCGGCGTGCAGCCGCCCATTACCCCCAGCCTGACCGGCCGCTTCAAGGGCACGCTGGAAAGTGAAAAGGAAGATCAGCTTCTGCTCGAAGCGCTGGCGGATTACGCAGTGGAAAATTACGAATCCGCCCTCTATCAGGGCCTGGCCCGGATGGCGGAAAATCTCGGCTATGAAAGCCACATTCCGGAATTTGAGGCCATTCGCGAAGAAGAGGAAGAGATGGCCCGCTGGATCGCAGCGCACGAACCGGAAATGGTGGATGAGGCCTTTCCGCCCGGCCGCGAAGCCGCCTGAGCATGCTTCCCTAAAAAAAGAATGCCGGGCGAAGAGAAGCCTCTTTGCCCGGCATTCTTTTTGTAGAACCCGACCGGATTAAAGCTTCGTTACTTTTTTAACGAAGAGCTTGTGATGGCGCCAAACTCCGACCACCTTCACACTGTCACCCGCATAAGGCGCCAGCGCCTTGGGGTTGGCCACGTGATAGAGGTGCTTGCCGGAGAGCAGAACAGCGGCCGCACCCGCCTTCACGCACTTGCGAGCGCAAGCCGCATTAAAATGATGCCCGCATTTGGCATCACTGACTTTGCCACGATAGACCACGCCGAAGGTCATCATCCCCAGCGCGGACACCATTGTCAGCACACGAACAAAACTTTTCATGAACTCCATTCTCCTTCTCTTTTCCATCCTGTGAACAGACATGCAGCCTGGCAATACAGGCTGGCGCTTACGGCGACCATTAGATTGATCCCAAATGCGCCAAGATACAGTTTTATCATAAAAAGGTCTGGTCATTGCCGCACCGGGCCACAAGGGCATCTCATCAGTCAAATTATCGCCCTTTGAGTCTGGGCCAAAAACCGCAATTCCAGTAAAATAAGAAGGTTAGACCGCTTTCCCCGTATTTCAGCCCCCGCAGCAGCCGGATGAGCCTTGCAGGCGTAACCAGAAGTGCGTGTGGATCAGAGATTGGGCAAGCGCGCAAGGATCACCTTTGGCCTCACGGAAACCGATTCGGGCAGGATTGTTGCTGGCGCTGGCGCTGGGATTACAGGCCGGCGGCTGCGGCTTTTTATGGGTCACCCGGCATGTCAAACTGGTGCCCCGCCCGCCCATGAAATCGGCAACCCTGCCGCAATTAATCGCTCTTCTCGACCAGCAGGCCCACGCGCTGCAAACTCTGAATGCGCGAGTGGATTTACAGGCCTCCACCGGCGGCAGCCGCACCGGAACCATCACCAAATATCATGACGTGGTGGCGTATCTGCTGATTCGCAAGCCCCGGGACATTCGCCTGATCGGCACTTTCACCATCATCGGGACCATTTTTGACATGGCCTCGACGGATAACCATTTTGAGCTCTACATCCCGGGAAAAAGCCGTTTTTACACCGGGCTGAACAACCGCGTGCCGGCCGAGGTTAAAAATCCGCTGGAGCGGCTGCGGCCGCACGTGATCCTGCAGGCGCTGCTGGTCAATTCAGTGCGCGCCGGCGAACGAGTGGCGCTGATGAACGATCACGCCGCCGCGGGGCGCTATGATCTGCTGGTGCTGCGCAAGGGAACGGCGGGCATCGATCATCTGGTCCGAAAAATCGTCATGAATCGCCGCAACCTGCTGCCCCAGCGGCAGGTTATTTACGATGCCGCGGGATACCCCGGCACCCAGGTGCTGTACAGTCATTTCCGCCGCACCCAGGGAGTGATGCTGCCCTGGCAGGTAAAAATCATCCGGCCGCGCGATGAATACCAACTGGTGCTGAAATTCCAGAAAGCGCGGCTGAACCAGCCGCTGGCGCGCTCCAAATTCGAGCTGACGCAGCCTTCCGGGAGCCGACTCATCAATCTGAACCTACCCGCCGGCGCTCATGCGGCGCATGCGAAATCCCAGCCCTGAAAGAAGGACGGCGAGACGCCCATGTCAGAAAACCGCCGCATGATGAACCGCATGGTGCTGTCGAACCTGCGCCGGCGGCCGGTGCGCAGCCTGATCGCGGCCATCGCGATCGCGGTGGAAGTGGCGCTGATATTAATGATCGTGGGCTTGACCAACGGCATGGTGCGCGATAACCGCACCCGCATGGCGGGGGTGGGCGCCGATCTGGTGGTGCGGCCGCAGAACAGCTCGATGTTTTTTGCCCTGGGCGGCAACACCCTGCCTTTATCGCTGGCGACGCTGCTGGCCCGCCAGCCGGGAGTCAAGGCGGTCGCGCCGGTGGCGCTCCAGGTCAACAATAAATCCTTTGACACCATCTCCGGCATCCGCCTGTCTGCCTTCGATGCCGTCAGCGGCGGATTTGTGTTTTTGCATGGCGGTCCGTTTCACAAACCCTATCAGGCCATCGTGGACGATCTGTATGCCCGTTCGCACCACGCCCGGGTGGGCCAGCAACTGCTGCTGCTGGGGCATGAATTCCAGCTCACCGGAATTTTCGAACAGGGCAAAGGCTCGCGCATTTACGTGCCCCTCGCCACGCTCAATTACCTGACCGGGGCGCCGGATAAAGCGGCGATGATCTATATAAAACTAAAAAACCCGGCGCAGACTGCGGCGGTCCTGGCGCAGATGCGCAAGCTGCTGCCGGGCTACAACATCGTGCCCATGAAGGAATTTCTCTCGCTGTTTACCGCCGCGCACATGCCCGGATTGCCGCTGTTTCAGCACGTGATGATCTCGATCGGAGTGCTGGTCGGCTTTCTGGTGATTTTTTTGTCCATGTACACCACCATTCTCGAGCGCACCCGCGAGATCGGAATTCTCAAAGCGATGGGAGCCTCCCGCGCCTATATTGTGGAAGTGATCCTGCGGGAAAGCCTGGGACTGGCGCTGGCCGGCATTGTGGGCGGCGTGGCCGCGGCCTGGCTGCTGCGCGAACTGCTGGCGCGCGCCTTCCCCACCCTGCCGGTGGAATTGACGCTGGGCTGGCAGGCCGAAGCAGCCCTGATCGCCATCGTCAGCAGCCTGATCGGGGCCGTCTATCCCGCCTGGAAGGCGGCGCGGCAAGATCCGATCGCCGCGCTGGCCTACGAATAAGCCTGTCCTAAAGCCGCAGTTTCAAGAGCGACTCAAGATGATAGGTCTGGGGAAATAAATCAAACAGCTCGGCTGTTTCCACCTGATAGCCGGCGGCCAGCAGGCCGCGCAGATCCCGCGCCTGGGTCACCGGATCGCAGGCCAGATAATGAATGCGGGCCGGGCGCAGGCGCAGCAGATGCGACACCACTTCCGGCCCCAGTCCCGCGCGCGGCGGATCGGCGACCGCCAGATCGTATCCGCGGGCTGACCTGGCCAGAAACTCAGCCACGGGAATTGCCGAGACATGCACCGGCGCCTGGGCGCGCTCGGCATTGAACTCGAGATCGCGCGCCGCCCGCGGCTGGGCCTCGACCGCGCTGACCCAGCCGAAGCCGCGGCTTAAAGGCAACGAGAATAATCCGACTCCGCTGAATAAGTCGAGCGCCCGCTCGCCCTCGATTCCCCCGGTAACCTTTTGTACTAACGCATCCAGCAAAAACCGGTTGACCTGGAAAAATACCCCGGGACTGACGCGGTATTGAAATCCACCGGTGCTGCATTCAAGCGCGCCCGAGCCGCAAATATTCTGAACGCCATCCGGTCCGGCCAGCGCCGCCGCGGCGCGGCCCGGCAAGGCCTGGACCGCGCTTTCCAGCCAGCGGGCGAGTTCCGTATTTTCCGCAGCCGGCGCGGCGACATGGCCCGTCACTTGCGCCTGGCCGGCTTCGTTCACCGCAGCTTCCAGTTCAAGCAAGCCGGCGGGCGGCGCGGCCAGCCGGCGCAAAGCAGAAAAAACCGCGGCCAACTCCGGCGCCAGCAGGCCGCATTCCGCCACGCCGACCGCCCGGTTCTGTCCGGCGCGGCGGTAACCCAGCTCCAGCCGGCCCTCCCGGGCCGGCAGCACCCGCCAGCGGGCGCGGTTGCGATAACCCCAGGGCGCGGCGGAGTGAATTTCGAGTTTTTCCGGCGCCAGCGCATAGCCCGCGAAACGATGCAGGGTTTCGCGCAAGATGGCGGCTTTCCATTGCAGTTGGCCGGCATAATCCAGGTGCTGCCACTGGCAGCCGCCGCACGCGCCAAAATATGGGCAGGGCGGATGGACGCGGGCCGGCGATGGAGTCATCACCTGCACCAGACGGGCGCGGGCAAAACCCGAGCGCTTTTCAAATAAAGCCGCCCGCACCCGCTCGCCCGGCAGCGCGCCGGCAATAAAAACCGCCTGCCCGGGACCGCTGGGCGAGGCGGCGGAACGGGTCTCAGGCGCATCTTCGGAATCGGCCCGCGGCGTCATGCGGGCCAGCCCATCGCCGCCATAGATCAGCTTTTCGACGGTGAATTCCTGGGGGTTGCCGAGCCAGCGTGGCTCGGCCGGCGATATGGGCCGGGACCGATGCCGGCGCGGGGAAGAGAATGTATTCATGGAACTTTTGTTCAGTATAAACGGCGCAGCCGTTTTTTCTTTTAGGCGCAACAATTTCATAAATACTCTGCCGTGAACGCTTCCGCGCCGCCTGCTCGGAACATCACAAAAATCATGAATATGGTTTTAATATGGCAATACGGTTCAGATGAAAAACACCTTTGAAATTCCGGAAGATTTATTTGCCACCTTGAAGAGCACGGCCGCGCAACAGCGGCTGCCCATGCGGGAACTGGTATTGCGCGCCCTGCGCCGGGAAATCAGGGGTGCGGCGGCGATCCATAAACCTAAAAAAACCCACTGGCCCACCCCTACGGGAGGACTTCCGCCCGGACTGGACATGTCCAACCGCGCGGCCATGCACGACGGGCTGCGGCATCAGGATGGGGGCGATGCGGAATCTGCCGGCAGATGAAACAGGCTGAGCCGCGGCAGCCGGTAATGCTCAAACAGCCGCTGGCGCAGAAAACGCGGTTCGAGCGCGGCCAGCTGCGCGGCCTGCAGTTTGCGCCGGTAGGGGGCCAGCAGGCCATCCAGCTCACCGCGCATCCGCGCCAGCAGATCGGCTGGCGTAAGCTGCAACAGCGCGGCGGCGAGTTTGTCTTCCAGCGCGGTTAGCAGCTGTTCGAGTTCCTCCAGCCGCGGACGCGCGGCGGCCGGCTCCGGCTCTTCGGCGGCTAATGCATGCAGCCGCGCCTGTTCGCGTTCCAGGATCGTCAACCCTTCCCGGCGCGCCGTGTCCGCGCCGGGCGGAATCACGGCTTCACTCCAGGCCTTCCGCCACGCGGCGCAGGCCGAGGCCAGCCGCGCGGGCGCAAATTCGTTTGCGGCCGCCGCTTCCGCGGCGCTTGCGGCAGGGGCGTCATGGCCGCCTTCCGCGGCCGCGGCATGGGCGCGCGCCGCCGCTAATACGGCGGGAGCGCAATAGACCAGCGCCCGCGGCCGGCTCAGATCCGAGCGGCGCCCGCGGGCAAATTTTTCAAATGCCCGCTCGATGCCCTCCAAAACCGCGGCCAGGGGAATGCCGGCTTCCCGCCAGCTCTCGATCAACGCCCAGTCCACCGGCGAAAGATAAATCCGGGCGCCGCGCTGGCGCTGAAAGTGCTCTTCAATTTCCGTGAAATAGTTGTAATAGTTGGCGTCGATGGCGGAAACTGGCTTTACCGGAATGGGTGAGGAATCCATGCACAAAAAAGCTGAAATGAATAGTAACCGATTCTCACGGCGATCCGCGGTGAACCGGCTCATTGCCGGGCTGGGCTGCTGTTTGCCGCTGCTGGCGAGCGCAGCGCCGGGCGCGGGATCGGCGCGCCTGCGCCAAATCTTTCAGCCGGGGCAGCGCCGCGTTTATTCCATTCGCATCATCTCGCAAATCTCCAGCGGCACTCCCGGCGCGGTGCAGCATTCCAAGCTTGTGAATCAATCCCGGGTCAGCATGCGGGTCATCGCGGTTTCGCCGGCGGGCGCCCGCATCCGATTGCGCTATCTGCGCTATTCCACACGGGTGCGGGGCAACGGCCCCATGGCGGATCAACTGCAGCAGCAAGCCATCAGCTCCGATCCGAAAGTGCTGCACATGACGCCGCTGGTGGTTCAGGTCAGTCCCGAGGGGACAACCCGGATCATCCAGCAACCGCATTCATCGGGGCAGAGGCAGGCGCTGAATGTGCTCATTCAACTGGTGCGCGACAACTATTTTCCGGCCCATGCGGTCGCCGCCGGCGCGATCTGGAGCCGCCATCGCACGCAAAGCATCGGCATCGGACAGGCCCGGATTCCGCTGCGCTTCCACTACCATTTACTGCGGTTGAAACCGGCGCCGGATTCGGCGATGCTGATCCGGGTACGCACCACCGGCCATACCACGCTGCCGGTCAAGATGGTGCCCAATTATCAGCACCTGACGGAATTGGGGTTTGCGCTTCAACCCACCTTCCGATTGACCGGAACTGCGGAAAACCGCTATCGGCGGGAGGATTGCGCGCTTTTATCGAGCCAGAGCCGGAGCCAGACCACGATTTCGATCCAAATGATCCGGGGCCTGTCACCACCCCGGATTCTGACCACGCGCATGAATTCGACCGGCAAAGTGCGGCTACTGTCTCAAACGAATCCATGAAGCGGGCGGATTATATTCGAACCTGTCTCATAAAGCCGCGTGCATTCAAGTTTACGCAATGCATGCGGCTTTTCTTTCGCTCGGGCCCATTTGCCGGCATAGCCGGCAAATGGGCACCCCTCCGCCCAACGCGCGGAATTGTTTCGCTGGAAAAGCCGCATACCTACCCTGCTTTGATGCTATGCACCATTTATGAGACAGGTTCTCAGGTTTGAACCGCATCTTCGTGCCGTTTGAGCTGGCCGCAGGCGGCGAAAATATCCTGGCCGCGCGGCCGGCGAATATAGGCGGCGACCCCGTGGCGGCGGAGCTCACTTTGAAAGGCCGTTACACGGGCGCTGGACGGAGTATGCCAGCCCAGCTCCGGGCCGGCATTCCAGGCGATCAGATTGACCTTGGCGCGCAGGCCCGCGAGCAGCGCGGCCAGCTCGCGCGCGTGCGCGATTTCATCATTGACGCGCGCCAATAAAACATATTCAAACGTCAGGCGCTCGCGCGCGGCCAGCGGATATTCGCGCGCCGCCGCCATCAGCGCCGCCAGGCCGCCCTGGCCGCGGTGGAGCGGCATCAGCTTTGCCCGCAGCTCATCATTGGGAGCATTGAGCGATACCGCCAGGCGGGGACGCACCGGTTCGTCTCCGTAACGCCGGATTTTATCCACAATGCCCGAGGTGGAAATCGTGATCCGCCGGGGCGCCAGACCGGCGCCCCGGGGATGGCAGAGAATGCGGACCGCGCGCAGCACCGCATCGTAGTTTAAAAACGGCTCTCCCATGCCCATAAAAACCAGATTGACGCGGTCATCCCCTGGCCGGATTTCATGCGCGGCCAGCAGAAACTGGACCTGAGCCACGATCTCGCCCGCATCCAGGCTGCGCTCCAATCCCAGCAACGCGGTCAGGCAAAACTGGCAGTTCACGGCGCAGCCAATCTGGCTGGAAATGCAAAATGTGGCGCGCTGGCGCAGGGCGCGGCCGGCATCGTCAAAAACCTCATCGGGCAAATAGACGGCCTCGGCCTGATTTTTTTCCGGCGTGCGCGCCGTTCCGCCGGAAAAATCCAGCAGATAGCGCACCGTGCCGTCGCGCGAGACATGCCGCCGTGCCGTCGCGGGCCAGGCAAGCGAAAACGCGGCTTCCAGCCGGCCGCGGATGCTGCGCGGCAGTTCTGTTAACTCACTCCAGGCGCCTGGACGGCGGCGCTGCAGGGCGGAAAAAATCTGTCCGCCGCGCCACATGGGAAGGCCGGCATCGCGCACCCAGCTTTGCCACTGATCGAATTCCATTCCGTAGGCATGCCGCGGCATAATTTTAATGAGACTGAGTTGCAACGGGGATGGCGCGTTGCGCGGGGGAATGCCAGATCACCATCTGTTCCCCGGGCATCAGCCGGGCCAGCTCCGGCCGCAGCCGAGCGGCATTACCCACCACCACCAGCGTGGCCTGGTCCGGACGCACGTAACGCCGCCAGGCTTTGGCCGCGCGCTCCGGGGTTACCGACTGAATCCGGTGTATGTAGGTGGAAAGATAGCTCAAGGGCGTGGAAAACATTGCCGGAACCAGCAGCTTATTCGCCAGCGCGGCGGCCGATTGCGTGCCCACTAAAAAGCGTGCCGCCAGTTGCCGTCCCGCCCATTGCAAACCCGCCGGAGACCAGGGGCCGGAGCCGGCAGCCAGCATGGTGACAATCTGGCGCAACTGGGCCGGGGCGCCGGCGCTGGGCAGACGCATTTCGGTGATCCAGGCGCCGGCATGGCCCAGCGGATCGCAATAGGCATGCAGCGCCTTGCGTCGGATGCCCAAACGGCGCCGCAGTTGCGATTGCGCCGCGCGCGTGGCCACTAACAGCGCGCGAAAACCCGGATCGCCGCGGCTCGGTCCCGGCATGCCCAGCATGGCCACGACTCGCCGGGCTTGCGGACGATTGACCAGGATCAGCCTGAGTCCATTCGAATAGGCCGGTGTCTTCCACCGCGGCCGCGGCGGATAGCCAAACTGCCAGCCGCCAAAATATTTCTGGGCCCAATTGTGGGCGGCGGAGCGGGAAACCTCGCCGGCGATCACCAGCACGCCGTGGTTATTGGGCAGCCAGACCGAACGGTGAAACGCAAGCAGTTGCGCCGGGGTGATGGCGCGCGCGCCGCCCGGCCGCGAACCATAGGGCGTGCCGCGGAAAATTTCACGCGCCAACAGCGCGCGCCCCAACTGGACAGGATGCGTGAGAGCGGGTAATTGCGCCGGCGCCGCGGCGGCATAGGCCGCGACCGCGGCGGCGGAAAATTGCGGATGCCGGGCCAGATTGGCCGCGCATTGCAGCATCCCCGGCAACGCCGAGGCCAGGCCGGAAAGGCTGATGGTGGCCTTGTCATAACCGGCGCGGACGCGCAGGCGAACGCCCGCGCGGGCGGCGCAAGGGGCTCCGTTTGTCGCCATCAGAGCGGCATCGGCGGCGGCCAGGCCATGGGACGCCTGATAGGCTTTTCCGCCCTTGACCGCCAGCCGCACCGCGGCCAGCGGCACACCCGGAAGCCGCACGATGCGTATCCGCAGGCCATTGGGAAATTGATCGGTGTCGGGCCGGGGTGGGGAATAATCGGGAATGCGCGGAGACGGAGCCGGGGGCGGACCGGAAATGATGGCCGGCGCCAGGGTTGCCGGCGGCGGCGGCTGGGGCAGATGCGTGGCGTACACTCCCGGCGTGGGCACATCCACCAGCAGGGTGGTGCGGGAGTGAATCAGATACTGCTGATCCACACGAATGACGTCGCGTGGCTGCACGCGCAGGATGCGCAACAGCCCCAGATGTTTGCGGCTGTTTTTCACCCGCGCCCACTGCCGCGCCAGACCGCCGGAGGTCTGCCGCGCCCGCCACCAAGCCGCGGCCATGCCGGACTGCGCCCAGGCAAGGTCGTTTCCGGTAATGCCGTTGACCGAAATTTCGTGGATTTCGCGAAATATCAGCGCTTCGATCAGGGCGGAATGGTTTTCGGGCGGATAGACCGCGAGAGCTCCCATCACCCCGGGCGATTGATAGGCCCGCCAGGAGGTGAATGGAAATCCCAGCCCGCCGCTGACCTCCAGCGCGGCATGGCGGCGGTCTACCATGGCCATGGCCGTCCGGCTGTTTGGGCCATGAAATAACATCCAGCCCAGCACGGCGGCGGCCGGGTAGCCGCGATTCCGCCGCCGCGGACCCGGCCAGGCGATGGCGATGGCCGGCCAATGCGCGGCCGGATCATGCATAGAGAATTGCCGCTCTTTCACCAGACGCGGCAGCCGCACCGGCGGCCGCGCAGGACGCGGCTTGCCCGGAAGGACGCGGAAGATTCGCTCCGCGAGGCGCAGCACCGGCAGCCGCCGGCCGGATGTGACGATTACAGCCACGGCATTGGCGGGCACATAATAGCGCTGAAAAAAAGCCAGCCCTTCGTCCGCTGTGAGGTGCGAAAGGTCAAAGCTATTGCCCCAGCCGGCATGGCGATCCGCCCAGCGGGGAAAAATCGCCAGCGGCAAGCCCACCCGCAGCAGACGGGCGTAAGGCAATTGCCATTGCCGGCGTTCCCGGGCGAATACCGCCGCACGGGCCGGCGCGAACCCGGCCGCTGCCGGCGCGCGCAGCCATTGCGCCGCGCGGCGCAATACATCGGGCAACGCGGAGAGCGCCACGGTTTGCGACGCCCAGGCCGCATCCGGGCCGACCCGGTACCGGGGCCGGCCATAGACCGCCAGAGCTTTTGACGGCGCGGCGCCAAATACCCAGCGCGCCACCACGTGCGCCACTCCGGCCTCGCCCCGCGCATCTTCCCGGCTGCCGGCTTGCACCCGCAGCGCCAGGCTGGCCACCGGCGCGCCGCGCCGGCGCAGCACCCGGAGGCGCAGTCCATTGGAAAGTTTGAGATGCAGGTCGGGCGCCGGCTTTTTCGCGGCCCATCCCGCCGTAACCAGGACCGCGGCTAATCCAACACAGCATCGCGGCCAAGCCATATGATTTTTCGCCATGCGTCTGCGCCTGCTACCAGCTTATATGGGTTCACTTCCCGCAGTCAGGTCCCGCAACTTCCGGTTTGGCCATGCCGGGATTAGAATAGAAGATGCTGTACTTTGAGGATTCATTTGAGCCCCGATCATCCCGCCGCCTTAACGGAAAAGATTCTGCACCTCATCGCGGAAGAAATGGCGATTGAGGAAGCCGAGCTTTCCCCCAACGCCTCGTTCACCGAAGATCTGAACCTGGATGAGATTGATATCGCCGAACTGCTGATGCAAGCCGAACAACAGCTCGGCGCCCGGGAGTTCAGCGACGCTGACTGGGAGCAGATTCGAACTGTGGGCGACTTCATACAGATCGTGGAACAACATCTGGAGCGCAAAGGCAAACCCGCCGCCAAAGATAAAAATTCGAAAAACCAGGCCAAAGCCAAAGCCGCGGCGAATCATAAGAAAAAACCGGCGGAAAAGCCCAAAACGAAGCCCGCGGCCAAGGCGAAAAACTCTAAAGCGAAAAAATAAAATTTATTCCGCGCGGCAGGGCCGCTTTTTCTTTCAGGCGAAATCATTTCACAAATGCCCGGCCGAAATCGGATTTTGTGAATCCTGATGGAGGCTGGAATTTCATTGCCGTTCACAGGCGCGGGACCCGGCAAAAAACCCCGCTCGACCCATGGGCTTTCAGCCCATAGGCACCCCGCCTGCGATCTCGCATTTGTACTACAATGCGACTCAGCCTTGAACGGCAATGATATGAAACTCAAACGCCGGGAATTTTCGCAATCCCTGCTCGGCATGCTGGCGGCTGCGTCCGGCGCGGCGGCGGCGCCGGTTCCAGGCTTGCCGCCGCAAGCGCGGCCAGCCTTGCCTCCGGCCGCGGACATTCAACTGACGGCAGAACAGAGAAAACTTTATCAGGCATCTCTGTCCACGCTGGCGCGTCAATTGCGGCAAGTGCGCCGCTTTCCCCTTGGCTACTCTGAATCGCCGGCCAGCGTATTTCTGGCCCCGCCCACGGTAGCCCTGAAGCCTTCCCGCCGGCCATGAAAACCTTGCCTTCATCTCTGGCCTTTGCCGATCTGGCCCGGCTCGGCGCGGGTCTGCGCCGGCGGGAGTTTACCGCGGTTGAGCTGGCGGAGTTTTACCTTGACCGGCTGCGGCGTTATGGGCCGCGGCTGCATGCCGTCGTTACTTTGACGCCCGAGCTGGCCATGGACCAAGCCCGGCGCGCCGATCGGGAACTGGCGGCCGGTCATGACCGCGGCCCCCTGCACGGCATTCCCTGGGGCGCCAAAGATTTGCTGGATACCGCCGGGATTCGCACGACCTGGGGCGCACCGCCGTTTGCCGATCGCGTTCCCAAATCCAATGCCACGGTGGTTGCCCGGCTGGAAGCCGCGGGCGCGGTGCTGGTGGCAAAATTGGCCATGATCGAGCTGGCCGGCGGCGGCAACTATAACGTGGCTTCGGCCTCGCTCACCGGTGCGGCGCTGAATCCCTGGAATCCAAAACGCTGGACCGGCGGCAGCTCGAGCGGTCCGGGCGCGGCCGTAGCCGCCGGCCTGGTGGGTTTTGCCATTGGCTCGGAAACCTGGGGCTCGATCGTAAATCCCTCCACCTGGTGCGGTATTGCCGGCCTGCGTCCGACCTACGGCCGGGTCAGCCGCGCCGGCGCCATGGCCCTGAGCTGGACGATGGATAAGCTGGGTCCCATGGCCCGCTATGCCGCCGACCTGGGGCCGATCCTGGCCGCCATTGCCGGGCCGGATGAGCGTGACGCAACCGCGCTGGACGCCGAATTTTCATTTACAGCCGCATCGTCGCCGCGGCTGGACGGAATACGCATCGGATATTTTCCCCTGGCCAGCCTGCCCGCCGCGAGTCCGATCCGGCCGCTCTACCCGGCCGCGTTGCGGCAGTTGAAGCGCCTGGGCGCAACCCTGATTTCCACTCGCCTGCCCGACTTTCCTTACGGCCCGACGGCGACAACCATTCTTTATGCCGAAGGTTCGGCCGCCTTTGCCCCGCTGATCGCCAGCCCCGATTTGCAGAAGCTTGCCGATCCCACCCAGATTGCCGGGCTTTATGCCGGCACCCGCATGTGCGCGGTGGACTACTTACGCGCCACGCAGCTGCGGTGCAGCGCGCAGCAGAGGATGGAGGAATTTTTCCAGCGCCACCAGCTCGATGCGCTGCTGCACGCGGGCTCGCGCTGGCTGCCGCCGCTGGCCGGCATTCCCTTCGATCAGCAGCCGCCCGCCCAGCCCGCGCACAAAGCCAAAACCGCGCCCGATGCGGCCGATTTACGGAACGTCTATGAACTTTCCGGCGCCGGCAATCTGCTCGGCCTTCCCGCCGTCGCCTTCAACATCGGCTTTGACGCCAGGCACAAGCTGCCGCTGGGGCTGGAGCTGGCCGCGCGGCCGCTGCAGGAAGCCCTTTTGCTGCGCATCGCCATGGCCTATCAGCGCACAACGCCCTGGCACCGGCGGCATCCGGATCTGACGGCGATCTAATCCATGCGGTACGGATTGATCCAAACCTGGCGGCGCGGTGCTTTTGAAATCAGCACCGACCCCAAGCGCCTGCCCCTGCCCCGCGTCCATGCCTTATTGGCCGCGACCTATTGGGCCGAGGCGATTCCGCTTGCGGTCGTGCGGCGCGCCCTGAAACACTCCCTGAACTTCGGACTCTATGATACGTCTCATTCCGGCGACGCCGTACTGACGGGGTTTGCCCGCATCATCAGCGACTATGCCACGTTCGCCTATGTCTGTGATGTGGTCATCGCGCCCGAGCACCGCGGCCAGCGCCTGGGAAGCTGGCTGATGGAATGCATTCTGGCGCACCCGCAACTGCAGCAGCTGCGGCGCTGGTATCTGGCCACGCTCGATGCCCAGCCGCTGTACGCCCAATTCGGCTTTATTCCCGTGCCTGAGCCGGAGCGTCACATGGAAATCCGCCGGCCGGGTCTTTACCGTGATGCGGAATTTATCAGCCGCTGGCTAGCCGCCCGCGGCGAAGCTCAGCCGGATGCGCATGATTGATTTTGCCGAAATTATTGCCGCCCGCGGCCGGCTCGCGGGCCATATTCACCGCACTCCGGTGCTGAGTTCGCGGTCGCTCGACCGCGCCGCCGGATGCCAGGTCTTTTGCAAAGCGGAAAACCTTCAGCGCGGCGGCGCCTTCAAGATTCGCGGCGCCATGAACCGCCTGCTGCAGCTGACGCCCGCCGAGCGCGAGCACGGCGTGGTCGCCTTTTCCAGCGGCAATCATGCCCAGGCGGTCGCGCTGGCCTGCCGCGATCTCGCAGTGAGTGCGGTGCTCGTGATGCCGGCCGACGCCCCGCGCCAGAAAATTGCCGCCGTGCGGGATTGCGGCGGCCGCGTGGTGCTGTACGATCGCGCCGAGCAGAATCGCGAGGCGCTGGCCCGGGAAATGGTGGCTCGCGAAGGCCGCGTGCTGATTCCGCCTTATGACGATCCCGCCATCATCGCCGGCGCGGCCACCGCCGCGCTGGAACTGCTGGAAGATGTGCCGGATCTCGACGCCCTTATCGCGCCCGTGGGCGGCGGCGGATTGCTGGCCGGCAGCATTCTGTCGGCGGCGCATTTGCGCCCCGGCCTGGCGATCTTCGGCGTGGAGCCGGAAACCGCGGCCGATGTGAAATTATCCCTGGCGCAAGGCCGGATCTGTTCGATTACGGAAAATCCCACCATCGCCGACGGCCTGCGCACCCAGCAGCCCGGCCAGCTGACGTTTCCCATACTGCAGTCGAGCGTGCGCGAGATTTTTACCGTCCGGGACAGCGAACTGCTGCAGACTCTGCGCTTTTTCCTGGAGCGGCTCAAAACGCTGGCCGAGCCTTCCGGGCTGGCGGCCGCGGCCGCGGTCTTACGCGGAGAATTAAAAAATTTCCGCCGCGTGGGCCTGATCCTCAGCGGCGGCAATGTGGATGCGGAAATTATTCTCCGCGCCTTCAGGGGATGTTGATGGCAACCGGGAGGGCGGATTGATTTTGCCGGACGCGTTTGCGCAGCCACCGCCGCCGCAGTCCCCAGATCAATATGCCGATGGCCGCCAGCAGGCAGGCTTCCACCCATAATTTACCGCCGTCGAGCAGGTTGGCGGGGGCGTTTTTCGCTTCCGGGTTGGCCAGGATGCCATGCAGGAAAAGTCCAGCCATGGCCGCATAGGCCGCATAATGAAAGGCCTTCCATAACCGCCGGCCCAGCCGGCGGCGGATCCGGGAAGTCAAGAAAACCAGCGCCAAAAGATAAAGCGCCAGCGCCCCGATGGTGTTATAAAGCGGCTGGCCGGGAGAATGCGGGGGGAAAAGCAATTGCCGCCAGCCAAACCGCGGCTGCCTGACCCAAAGCAGCAAAGCCGGATGCAAAATGCAAAGCCCCAGCAAAGCCCAGCCGCTGCGGTCATGCCAATAGAAAATGTTGAAGCGGCGCCGCGGCCAGTTTTGTAAGGGACTGTAGCGCGCGGCGATGCATGTCCCCAGCCCCAGATTCACCGCCGCCAGCCCCACCGCCGCCAGGCCGGCGTAAGCCGAGAGATCTAAAATCCGCACGCAAGCCGTTCTTTCATGTTGGTTGCTACGCCGCGAACGCCCTTCAGGTTCAGGTTATTATCCAAGGGGAGAGAACGCGCGCCGCCGGTGAATATTGCGTAACCACGGCTGAAATTCCATGACCATGAAGAACCCGGCTTTCGTTTTGATCACCGGCGCCAGCTACGGCCTGGGCGAAGAATATGCCTTGCAACTGGCGCAGCGGGGCAAGCGCCTGCTGCTGACCGCGCGCTCGCAGGCTCGCCTGGAGTCGCTGCGCCCCGGCCTGCTGGCCGCCGGCGCGCCCGAGGTGCGTCTGGTTACCGCCGATCTTGCCGCCGACGGGGTTGAAGTCCTGACCCGCTATATCGCGGCCGAACAACTGGAAATTGAGCTGCTCATCAATAATGCCGGCTTTGGCGGCGGCGGCGAGTTCGCCCGTTGCGATGCCGCCCGCCAGCTCGCCATGATTGATGTGAACGTGCGCGCCCTGGTCGCGCTCAGCCGCGCGCTGCTGCCCGCCATGCGCGAACGGCAATCAGGCGCGATCATGAATCTGGGATCGGTCGCCTCGTTCCAGCCCGGCCCCTACGGCGCCACCTATGCCGCCACCAAGGCATTCGTGCTGAGTTTCTCCCTGGCGTTATGGCAGGAGTATCGCGAGTACGGGGTTCATATCATGGCCGTCTGCCCCGGCTACACCGATACGCATTTTTTTGAGGCTGCGAATCTGGCTCCGCCGCGCGGCGTTTATATGCAGTCGGCGGCCCAGGTGGTCAGGGAATCGTTGCGCGCCCTTGATCGCCGCAAGCCGTACGTTGTGACCGGCGCGCCCAACCGCTGGCTGGTGCGGGCCAGCCGCGTGAGCCCGCGGCTGTGGGTGGTGAAAATGACCGCGAAATGGATGCGCACCCGCTGGCAGCGTTGAAATTAATGCGGCTTCCGGGCTGGCTGATTGGCGTTATGGATGACCAGCCGGCGCGGAGGCCGCGGCCGCGCGGCCAGGGTTTGCAGGCGGGTAAGTTCGGCTTGTTGCCGCAAGGCTAACTTCTGGATGGAGTCGCCCAGCGCGCTCAAGCCGGCGCGCAAATCCGCATCGGCTCGCAGCAGCTTGCGGGCCGATGGCCGGCGCGAATGCCGTCCCGCCAGGCGGGCAACCCGATCCGCCACCTGCGCGACCGCCTGCAGGTCACGATAGAGCCGGAACGCGGCGGCTAAATTTTCCGGCTGGTGCTGATATTTCAACAGCAAGGCCGGGGCTGCCTGTTGGAGATTCCGTTCCAGCGCCGGCGCCGCCGAGGAATATTCCCGTGTCTGGCGGCGATTCAGACGCCATGGGCGCGGCTGCGCCCGCACCAGGGCCTGGTTGAGTTCCCGCACCGCGTTATTTAAGCCCGGCGCCGCGGCCGGCCTTTGCGCCCAGCCTGATAACCCCAGGCCGAGCCAACTCAAAATTCCCAGAAAGCATATGGAAACGCGCATGGCAAAAGGTTAGATGCAAATTGCAGCGGCTGGGTTTTTTCCTCAACTATGCATTGAGAATCGCGGCATAAAGAGCTTCATACCGGGGCACAATGGCGGCGGCGCAAAATTGCTCCTGGACCCGTTCCAGAGCGGCCTGGCCCATTTCGCGCAGCCGTTCCGGCTGATGAATCAACTCCAGCGCGGCTTCGGCCATGGCCTCGACCGCGCCCACGGGAAACAGAAATCCGCTGACCCCGTCTTCGACCACTTCCGGAACCCCGCCCACCCGGGTAGCGATGGCGGGAACCCGGTGCGCCATGGCCTCGAGCGCGGCCAAGCCAAACGATTCCAGCTCGCTGGGCATCAGCATGAGATCGCTGATGGAAAGAAATTCCTCAATCTTTTCCTGTTTACCCACAAAGTAGACCCGCTCCCATAATCCCTGGCAACGCGCCTGATGCTCGGCCGAGGCGCGATCGGGGCCATCGCCCACCAGCAGCAGCCGGGCATTGGTGTGGGGCGCCATGCGGGCGAAGATTTTAATCACATCGCCCACCCGTTTCACCGGCCGGAAGTTCGATAAATGCACCAGCAGCGGCTCATCGGGTCGTGCATAGCGGGCGCGCAACTCGGGCAATGCCTGCCGTCCATAGCGATCGCAATTGACAAAATTAGGCAGCACTTCCATGTCGCGCTCCACTTCAAATTCCTGCCGCGTGCGCTCGCGCAGGTAGTGCGAGATCGCCGTTACTCCGTCACTGTTTTCAATGGAAAAGCGCGTGATCGGCAGATAACTGCGATCGGAGCCCACCAGCGTGATATCGGTGCCGTGCAAGGTGGTGATAAACGGCAGCCGCCGGCGCGACATGGCCCGCGCCAGATAGGCGCTGACCGAGTGGGGTATGGCGTAGTGGACATGCAGCAGATCCAGCTTTTCACTTTCGGCGATTTCCACCATCTTGCCGGCCAGCGCCAGGGCATAGGGCGGAAAATCAAACAACGGGTAATTGGAGACGGCGACTTCGTGAAAATAGAGGCGCGGCAGCTCCAGATTCAGCCGGATCGGCTGGGCGTAGCTGATGAAGTGGACTTCGTGGCCGCGCTCGGCCAGCTCCTTGCCCAGCTCTGTGGCCACAATGCCGCTGCCGCCATAGGTGGGATAGCAGGTGACTCCGATCCGCATTCATTCAGATTACAGGAGTTCAAAGATGCGGCCAGGTATCGTCTCAGGGCGAGATCGCAGGCGGGACGCTTACTGATCCATGCAGCGCGATAAAAAAAGCCGGCCTGCTCCCCCCGGATAGGCCGGCTTCTCTTTTTTTCCGGAATTTTTTTGCCGGATGACTCATGTACAGGCATTCGCAAGGCCAAACTCTTCCATTAAGGAAAGTGTATGAAAATAAAGCAAATACTTTGGGGGCGCAGGAACATAGACACGGGTTTCCTGACTGCGGCTGTAACAAAAGCACCCGATTTATAACGCGCAGAGGTCAGGAATCGAGGCCAGCCTTGGATTGGTCGGGGCGGGGATGGCCTTCGAGCACCGGATTACGGCGACCGCGCTGCCAGTGCAGCCAGATCCAAAAAATAACGGCTGCTCCAAGTGCGACCGCGATGGCCATATCGAAACGATGAAAATACCCGCCCAGCACCGTCCAGCGGCGGCCGAGTATCCAACCCGCCCAGATCAGCGCCCAGCACCAGGGCAGCGAACCCAGTACGGTATAGAAGGTAAATCGTCCCCAGGGCATACGAGCCACGCCCACCGGCAGGGAAATAAATGTGCGGATCACCGGCAGCATACGGCTGAGCAAAACCGTCAGCCCTCCGTGGCGTTGAAACCAGGCCTCACCCCGGTCTAAATCCTGACGGGAGATCAGCAGCCAGCGGCCATAGCGTTCGGCGGCGGGACGGCCGCCCCAGGCGCCCACCCCATACGCCAGCCAGGAACCCAGTGCGCAGCCCAGCGTGGCCGCCGTGACGGCGGGCAGAAAGGCCATTTTTCCCTGGCTGATGAGGAAACCTGAAAACGGCAGCACCACTTCGGAAGGGATCGGTATGCAGGCGGATTCCAGCGTCATCCAGAGCAGAATTCCGGCATAACCCCAGGCGGCGATGAGGGCCATGATTCCGTTCGCCAGATGGCTCAATGGGTGCATAGTTTCAGTCGTGCCGGACGATTTAAGATCAAGCCGCTCAGATGCCGCCCGCGTTGGGGACGTCGGAGGAAAAGCTTTGGCTCATCAGCGTAAATCCATCCAACTCCTGCCCGCTCGTGCGCTGCAAAACCGGCACGCGGCGGCTTTCGCCGTCATCGGTGGCGCGCAGCACGGCCATGGCCGTAAACAACTCGATATAAGTGCGCGAAACCAGATACTGGCGGCCGGTGCTGTTTTCAGTCCAGATTTGTCCAGCTTGTACGCGCGTGGGCATGAGGTTTTGTCTTTAAAAGTATAGCGAGCCTTACAACGGATACGGAGCGAAATATCTCCGCTTCCGCAAAGCCGCTCGGTTAAATTGCTATAATCAAGCCACTGCCCATAGTCTGAGGTTGTTTGGCCGGAAAAATCACCCCATGCAGCGCTTTGCCAACAGGACGGTCGCCGGGCGCGGATTGCGCCGCGGCCCGGGAAACATATTTTCGGCGCTGATCGGGCTGCTGGCAGCGGCCGCGCTCTATGCGCAAACCCCGGGGCCCGGTTTGAAAACTCCGGCAGTTTCGCCCGCCCAGGCCGCGGCTCGTTCCCTTCCGTCGGCGAGCGCCTATTACCATTTTCTTCGCGCCCGCATGGCGGAAGACCGGGCGGGAATTTTAGGCGATCGCCGGGATGTGCAAACCGCCTTGCGCCAGTATCAATTGGCCATACACGCGGACCCGGAGAGCGCCTATCTGCCGGACCAGATGGCCAGTCTATTGTTCCGCATCGGGCGGACCGGAGACGCCATACGTCTGGCCCGCGGGGTGACGCGCATGCATCCCCGCGATCTGCGCGGGCATGAACTGCTGGGCTGGATTTATACCCATCTGCTGGGCAATGCCCAGGATCCCGCGACCCGCGCCCTGCTGCTCATGGCGGCGCAGCAGTATCAGACCCTGGTCCGGCTGCAGCCTCGCAACATTGCTTTTCGCCTGCATCTGGCGCAACTGCTGGTCGCCAATCATCAATATGGGCCGGCGGCGGCTCAATTTACGGCGGTGCTGCGGCAGCAACCCGGACAACCACGGGCCATGGTCAGCCTGATCACGCTCGATGGCCGCCAGGGCAGAATTGAGGATGCGCAGAATCTGCTGGCCTCCGTCCCCCCCGCCGCGCGCACTCCGGCGATGGAGCTGGCTCTGGGCCGGGCGCTGGCGCGCCAGCATCACCCAGGCCAGGCCATCACGGCCTATCGGGCCGCGCTGGCGCGGAATCCACATTCGTTGCCCGCGCGGCGGGCCCTGGCCCGGCTGCTGCTGCAGTCCGGACAGACCCTGGCGGCGCTGCGCCAGTATCGCCTGATCGCCGCGCAGGCGCCGGACAATGCGCGGGCCTGGCTGCAGATCACCGCGATCGAGGAAAAGCGCGGTCATTTCCCGCAGGCCGAAGCCGCCTTAGCGCACGCCGGAAGCCTGCTGCCGGGAAGCCCCGAAGTCGGATATTTCCGCGCCGTATTGTATGAAGCGGAATACCATAACCGAAAGGCCCGCCGCGAACTGCAACGGCTGCTGACTCAAACCGCCAGCCCCACCGGTCAATATCAGGGCGAAGCGGCCTATAACCGCAGCGCATTTCTGGAGGAACTGGGACGTTTGGAACGGGCCCGCCATCATGACCAGGCGGCACTGGCCGATTTCCGGCAGATGCAACAACTGGGCCAGCGCGCCCAGCGCCATGCGGCCCTGGAAATGATCACCACCTGGCGCCGCGCCCGGCATTATCATCGCGCCCTGGCCGTGGCCACCGCCGCGGTGAAGCAGTTTCCCGGTTCCGCGGCGTTGCGCATCCGGGATGCCCTGCTGCTGGCGGAAACCGGAGAGGCAGCCCAGGCCCGCCGGGCGCTGCAGCCCTTAATGCAATTACAGCCGCATGACGCCGGCCTGTATTTAGTTCTGGGAGAAATTGAGCAATCGGCGCGCCACTGGCGCCGCGCCCGCCGGGCCGCCCAGCAGGCCGCCCGGCTGGCCCGGCATAATCAGGACCGTGCCGAAGCCGCGCTGCTGGCAGCGGAAATTGCCGGCGACCGCGGCGCTTATGCCCGCGCCGGCCAGGATTACCGGCGGGCCCTGGCCTTTGCCCCCGGCAATGCCATGGTGCTCAACGATTATGGCTATATGCTGGCCAACCGCGACCGTCATCTGCGGCGAGCGCTCGGCTATATTCAGGCCGCGGTCCGCCAGGAAGCGCATAATTCCGCCTATCTCGATAGCCTGGGCTGGGCCCATTTCCAACTGCATCAGTACCGCCGGGCCGCGCTGCGTCTGCACCAGGCCTGGAGTATGGCGCGGCACGATCCCACGATTTTGGGTCATTTGGCCAGTCTGGCTTTACAGACCGGACATTTAAGCCTAGCGGTCAGCCAGGCGCAGTCCGCCGTAGCGGCCTGGCGCCAAACCCCGCCGGGCGACTTTGATTCCCAGGAGGCCCGGCGTATCCGGCGCGTGCTCCGGCAAGCGCGCCAGCAGTACCTCAGGCGGGAATCAGCCCAACAACTGCGCTTACACACCCGGATCACACCCGTTTCGCCCCATCTGCAGCACCCATAAATTCATCATCCGGATGCCGACCCATGTGTGCCAGCGCCTAGGATTTCGTATAATTTGGTTCGGCGGATTCCATGCCTCTTAAAATTCAGGAAAAACTTCTCGGTGAAATCCAGCAGCTGGAGCATGAACTCGCGATCGAGCTGCCGGCGGAGTTGAAGCGCGCGGTGGCTTTGGGCGATCTCAGTGAAAATGCCGAGTACCACATGGCCAAGCAGCGCCAGGAATTTGTCATGGCGCGGCTGGCCCAGCTCAAAAAACGCCTGGCCGACCTCAGCCTCATCAATCTCAGCAACATTCCCCGCGACCGCGCCGCGTACGGCACGATGCTGCGCCTGCTCGACCTGGACAAAGGGGAAATCGTCGAATACCGGCTGGTCAGCAGCGAAGAGGCCGACGTGCCCAAAGGCCTGATCTCCACCTCCTCGCCCATTGGCCGCGGCCTGATGGGCAAACAGGTCGGAGACGCGGTGCGCATTCAAACCCCCAACGGCGCGCGCGAATTCGAAGTGCAGAACATTGTGACCATTCACGATCAGGAAGCCGCACAGTAATCCATGACGTATACCGAAGCCATCGGCAAGGGTTGCAAGCTGATTCTCGACCGCATTGTGCGCGGCCTGGCCCTGGCCCGCATTCATCCCAATGTGCTGACCTTCATTGGGCTCATGATCAATACCGTGGCGGCGGTGCTGTTCGGCTATGGCGCGCTTTTTGCCGCCGGGCTGGTCATTATCGGCGCCGGCATCTTCGATATGGTGGATGGCCGGGTGGCGCGGGTGACCAATACAGTCAGCCACTTTGGCGCCTTCTTCGATTCCGTGGTGGACCGCTATTCGGACCTGGCGCTCTATTTCGGACTGCTGGTTTACTATGCCCGCATCAACCGTTTTTTCTACGTGGTGCTCACCGCCATTGTGATGACCGGCTCGGTCATGGTCAGTTATGCCCGCGCCCGCGCCGAATCGGTGATTCCTTCCTGTAAAGTGGGCTTTATGGAGCGCCCCGAGCGCATTGTGCTCGTGATTCTCGGCGCGCTTTTTAACCGCATGGCGCCGGTGCTGTGGATCATCGCCGTGCTCTCCAATATCACCGTCATTCACCGCATACACTTCACCCTGCGCGCCACCCGCAAACTGGACGCCGCGGGCACACTGGCCGATCCGGCTCCCCTGGCGCGCTAAAACTCCCGCTTTCCCGATTCATTCCGCGCCCGGCTTGCCCGGCCGTGACTCGGCCCTGCCTTCCTCATTGGCCAGGTGAGTAGAACATCGCGGCCGGCTGCGGTGTTTGCTCTATGCGGTGACGTTCATCTTTGCTCTTACTCTGACTCCAGCCACTTTGCGGAGGGGGAAGTCAGTTGAGAGTAAATGCGGCATGGGCAGTCTTTTTTTTATGTGGGATTTCAGGAGTCATGGCAGGCTGCGGCGGTGCGAGCGCGCAACTGCTGAGTTCGGGTTCTCTGCCGCGGCCGCAGATTGCCATCTCGCCCGCCTCGGCCAGCGTGGCCGCCAGCCAGACAGAAACTTTTCAAGCCACCGTGGCCGGAGTCTCCAATTCCGCGGTCACATGGCAGGCCTCCGCCGGCAGCATCACATCCGCCGGTGTGTTTACCGCGCCTTCTACTCCCGGTCAGTGCCAGGTGACCGTAACCAGCCAGGCGGACCCATCACTGTCCGCCCGGGCGACGGTGACTGTCACCGCGCCCGCACCGCCGCCGGTGACGGTATCCGTCAGCCCGGCCGCGGTCAATTTAAACAGCGGCCAAAGCCAAAGCTTTACCGCCGCGGTGAGCGGCACCAGCAATAACGCGGTTACCTGGACGGCCACCGGAGGCGCCATCACCTCGGCCGGCGCCTACACCGCCGGCACGGTGGCCGGCACGTTCCAGGTCACCGCCGCCAGCGTGGCGCAACCCTCGGCCACCGCTTCCGCCACGGTCACCATCGCCGCCGCCACGGCCAATACCAGCACCCGCCTGTTTCCCAACGCCAGCGCCGACTGGCTATACTCCGCGCCCACCGGCTCGCCGACCGATATTTCCAGCATGACTTCCAGCCTCGGCTTTGGCCTGCACACGCATCAGGACGGCTTTGATTATCCCGTCCAATATACCGACGGCACGCATGGCTGCACCAATTTCACCGACACGCTGATCTACAACTTTACGGATCACTACTGTGTGCCCAATCCCGCCAACGGCTATTGGCCCTCAACCGGCGCCTGGGGCGCCGATGACGGCCATCTGGTTGTTGTGGATACCGCGACCAGCATTTATTACGATTTCTGGAAATTGACCGTCAACAGCCTGGGCCAGCCATTGAGCACGAATGTGGGCGCAATCTTTTCCGGCAGTCTGAACGGAAACGGCACGCCCGGAACCACGGCGGCATTTATCACCGGCCTGGCGGGGGATATTATGCCGGGCGAACTCGATTGCGTCACCTGTCTCAATCATGCCTTGCTGGTGGTGGTGCCGGGCAGCATGAATTCGCCCGGGGTCGGTGACCAGGGGCCGGTGTTTCACTACGACGGCAGCGTGCCGGGCGCGGTTTTCCGCGAAGGCGCCAAGATTCGCTTTGATCCGAATATTGACGTCAATACCCTGAACGCCAGCACCGCGACCAAAGCCGTCATGCGCGCGCTGCAGCTCTATGGCGGCCTGATTGTGGACCAGACCGGCGCCATGGGCGTCGGGTTTTATACCTCACTGGCTTCGCCGCCGGACGAAACCGGGATGAATCTTATCGGCCAGCACCTGTGGATCTATTACTGAGCCCCGCGCTCCGCAGCGGGTTCTGGGGCAGGCTGATCAGATTCGCCAGCAGCCGGAAGGCGCCGGGCACGCCTTCGGGCAACTGCCGGTACAAGGCATAGGCGCAATAGATATACACGCCTTTGCCATAACGGGCGTACAAGAGTCCACCGCGCTGCGGCTTCTGTCCGGGATCGTGGGTTTCGAGCAGGGCCTGATAGTGAGGGCTCCAGTGGCGCATGAAATCGTGGCCGCGTTCTTCGAACCAGCCCGCAAAATCGGCTTCGGTGATGCGATTGGGCCAGCGCAGCAGCGGGTTTTGCGGAGCGAGAATGCGCACCCGCGCATGTTCCCGCACGACGGTAAATAAAGGGCTGTTGGTCAGCTCGTAGGGATAGGGTCCGTAGTTGTGGTTATACTCGCTGGTGTTGTACTGCACGATCAGCACCCCGCCGCGGCGCACATACCGCAGCAGCCGGGCGTTGTAGATGGCCAGCGCGGGTTGCGCGGCATAGGCGCGGATGCCGAGCATGATCACGGAATACTGGCGCAGGTTCCCGCGCGCGATCTGCTGCGGACCGATGCGCGTGACCGGCACGCCCAGCGATGCAATCGCCCGCGGCACCTGATCGCCGGTGCCGGGAATATAGCCGGCGCGGATTCCCGGCGCGACCTGCAGCCGCGCGCCGGTGACCTGGTAGGCCGCCGGACGATAGTAATAATAGGGCTGCAGACCCGCATAGCCCACGGTGCGATAGCCGAGCCGGTAGGTATGGCCGTCATAATGCGCCACGGCCTGCAACTGATAAGGTTTCGGCTGAATCTGGCGGGGAACAATGCGGAAATTCAGGCTTTGATCGTCGCCCGGACCGGGAATGCGAAAATGTGCGATCCGCGGCTCGGCCCGCCATCCGGAAGGCAGCCGCCAGTTTAAAGTGCCGGCTGCCGGCTGGGCCGCATTGCTGTGCAGACGCACGGAAATCATGAAGGAAGCGGCTCGTTCGGCCACCACCCCGGCTTTGGGCGCAATCCAGAGCGAAATCGCGGGCGCCACCGCTAGCGGCTGAAACACCGCGCCCAAACCCGTGACCCGATGCACGCTTGAGATCACCTGCCGCAGCACAATCGTCACGCCGTGATAGCGCACACGGGCGCGGGCATCAAGCGGCCAGGGCGCAAAGGACCGGTTGCGGTCACGCTGGTGGCGCAGATTGTAGTAAGCCTGCTCGAGATTCGGCCGGGTGAAATAGGGTCGGGTGAAGCGGGCATTGGCGGGCGCCTGAACCGAGAACTGATGTATCGAGGGCCGACCGGCTTGCAGCGGGTGATCGGTTGTGTTTGGGAGAGGCAAAACCCGCCAGCCCGGCTGCCGCGGGGTATGCAAACTCACTTGCGGCTTTCCCAGTGGCCACGGCGCCTGCGCATACAAGCGGGTTTGCACTTCCACCGTGGCGCCCGGAATGATGAACCGCGGTCCGGGCTGCGGGCCGGCAAAAGCGGCAAAAGGGCCGCCTCTCGCCTTTGCCGGCGCCACGGTCGCGCCCAGATGAAGACCCAGCGCCAGAATCAGCGCGTGATTGAACTGTTCCTGCTTTTGCCGCAATTCAAATAAGAGATTGGCGCCTGAACCGGCGGGCCAGTGCGCGTGATGAACATAAGCAATCAATTGGCTTACGATGCGCTCGCCGCGGGCCAGCGCGGGCGCCGTGCGCCAGGGCCGCGGGCCGGAAAAATCCCGGCGCGCCCGGGTCACCGCGGTCTGCAGCGCGGCCAGCCGGGGCGCGAGCCGGGCTTGCGCCGCCGGCGGCGCCAACGCGGCCAGCCCTGCCAGCGTGGTATTCATGCCGGCAAAAAAGGAATCCGCCCGCGGCGGGACGGGAACCCGCGCGGCCATGCGGTGATAGCCCGAAAACAGCGGTCCCGGTCCAGGCACGCCGCCGCCGCCATTTTGCGATTTCTGCAGGCTCCAGCCCTGGCGCGCGATCTGCAGATAGGTGCGGCCCAGCCAGGGATCCCAGGCGCCTTCCGGCGCCCGCGCATTGCTCGCCATCGGCAGCGCCAGCCACTGCCGTGTAATGTAGTCATAAATACGGGGAGGGTAGATTTTCCCCGTGGCGTAGTCATAAATGCCCCGCCGGGAACGGAAAAACGGCTGCCGCGCATAATCGGCCAACGGCGCCCAGGGACGCAGTCCGGCCTGTATCTGGCGGGGAAAGAGGCGGGCATTTCCGGCCTCGGCATAGGCAAGCTGGGCCATTTCCCCCGCCACCTGGTGGTTGCCATGACCGTCGCTGGGTCCGCCGACGAAACTGGAGAGAATAATCATCGGGTGCGTCAGCCGCACCACCCGCACGACATCGCCCAGCACGCGGTTGCGGCCCCATTGCTGCAGCGATCCGGCCTTGGTTTTGGAAAATCCAAAATCAATCACCCGGCTCCAGTACTGCCGGTGAACGCCGTAATACCGGTCCGCGGCCAGCAACTCCTGCGTGCGCACCAGGCCCAGGCGGTCCCAATAATCTCGCGACATGACATTTTGTCCCCCCTCGCCGCGGTTCAGGGTTAACAAATCCACGCGCGCCCCGAGATGCCGGCTTAACCAGGCCAACAGACCGCCGTCCTCATCATCGGGGTGGGCGACAATGAACAAGGCGCTGGCGCGGGTATCCAAGGCCCGCAGGGCCTGTTGCAGACCCGCCGCTCCGGCATTGTAGGGAAGGCGAAAGCGGTGGGTGCGCACCCGCGGCCGGGCCAGGGCGACGGGCCGGATGGCGGACGGTTGCCGCCGCGCATGCACCCACGCGGTCAAGCCGGCCATGAGAAGCATCAACAAGCTGATTTGGAGTTTCCGGGAATTCATGCGGCAGCCTTCGGCGTAAAAATGATCCTGTCTATTATCCGGCATTCCCCCGCGGCGCTTGACAGCCAGAGCATGCCGGCGGTCCGCAGAGGCTTTGCTTACGGAATACATCCTCGCCGGAATCAATGTCCATCTGACTGGAACACATGCCGGTCAGTACGGAAGAACGGTTGACGAAACTTTGGGAATCCCCCAAAACCCTGCGCGGATTTTTTAGCACGGTGGATCACAAAAGTCTGGGCCGGCGGTATATCGTCACGGCGCTGGCGTTTTTGATCATTGGCGGGCTGGAAGCGCTCCTGATGCGCCTGCAGCTGGCCCACGCCAATAATCACCTGCTCTCGCCCCGGGCATACGACCAGATTTTCACCATGCATGGCGTCATGATGATTTTCTGGTACGCATCGCCCATCCTCTCGGGTTTTGGGGTCTTTCTGGTGCCGCTGCTGGCCGGCGCCCGGGATATGGCCTTTCCCCGGCTCAATGCCTTCACCTATTGGACTTATTTGTTCTCCGGAATATTGGTCTTCAGCGGCCAGCTTCTGGGCCAGGCGCCCAATGCCGGATGGTTTGCTTACGTTCCCTACACCGATCTGCGGTATTCGCCGACGCTGGGGATGGATTTTTATAACTGGGCGCTGCTGCTCTTGACCATTTCGACCACCGGCGGGGCATTTAATTTCATCGTCACCATTCTGCGCCACCGCGCTCCCGGCATGGCGATCAGCCGCATGCCGCTGTTTCTTTACAGCACGCTGACGGCGTCCGTCGTAACTTTATTCGGCATGCCGGCGCTGACAGCGGCGAATCTCATGCTGGAGCTGGAGCGCCGCTGGCATTTCCGCTTCTTCAACATCGCCCATGGCGGCAAGGCGCTGCTCTGGCAGAACACGTTCTGGTTTTTTGGCCATCCCTGGGTTTATATCGTCTTCCTGCCCGCCACGGGCATGATCTCGATGATTCTGCCCACGTTTTCCCGGCGGCCGATCGTGGGCTATTTCTATGTGGCGGCTTCCACCGTGCTGACCGGACTTACCGGCTTCGGGGTCTGGGTTCATCACATGTTCGCCACCGGCATGAACCAGTTCGACATGAGCTTTTTCAGCGCCGCCAGCATGACCATTTCCCTGTTTACCTCGATTCAGGTTTTCGCCTGGCTGGCCACGCTCTGGAAAGGCCGTCCCGTGCTGACGGCGGCCATGCATTATGCCCTGGGGTTTATCGGGCTGATTGTCATCGGAGGCCTCGACGGCATTGTGACCGCGTCCGTTCCGGTGGATTGGCAACTGACCGACACCTATTGGATCGTGGCCCATATCCATTACGTACTGGTGGGCGCCAATCTGTTTCCCGTCTTTGCGGCCATTTATTATTGGGCGCCGAAGATGACCGGACGCATGCTGAGCGAACGGCTGGGCAAAATCAGCTTTTGGACCATGCTGGTGGGCTTCAATCTGGCCTTTTTCACCATGCATGTGGTCGGGGTCGAGGGCATGCCGCGGCGGATTTATACCTACGTCAGCGGCCTGGGCTGGAGCGGATGGAACCTGCTGATTACCGCGGGAGCGTTTCTGCTGGCCGGCGGCATTCTGCTTACCTTTATTAATTTTTTCTGGAGCCTGCGCCACGGAGCTTTGGCCGGCAAAAATCCCTGGCGGGCCGATTCACTGGAATGGGCGCTCGATTCGCCGCCCGCCGCCTATGGCAGCCTGCACATTCCAACAGTGACCACGCGGCATCCGCTCTGGGACGAGCATGACGAAGAAGACGATCCTCGGGGCGAGCGGATATTAGATGGAGGGCGGCTGACATTTTCCACCACCTGGCTGGATGCCATGCCCTATGCCATTGCCAGCATTCCCACCGATTCGCTGCTGCCCTTATGGGCCGCGCTCGGGATGCTGGGCATTTTCACCTCGCTGGTCTTCATGCGCTGGTTCTGGGCCATGGGCTTCGCCGCATTTTGCATCATCATCATTGCATTCTGGATGCGGCCGGCATCGGAAAGAGATCCGGCATGAGTTCCGCCGCCATTGACGCCCATGTTCCCCGCCTCGCTCCGCCGCTGGTCACGGCCGTGGACCGCGGGCGCGGCAGCTTCGGCATGGCTTTGTTGATCGCCACCGAAGCCATGCTCTTCGCCATTCTGTTTGGCGCTTATTACTATTTAGGCCCGGGCAGCCATCGCTGGCAGGTGGAGACGCCGCCGCGGCTGAACGATGTTCTGCCCGCATTGCTGCTGATGATCGTGGCCGCGGGGTTGCTGCGCTGGGGGGCTCGCGGCGTGGAACGCGGAACTCCCGGCGCCGGCCGCTGGCAGTTGGCCGTGAGCTTCATTCTCGGACTGGCGGTTTTGTACCTGAGCTGGCGTGATTCTCTCGCCCATCTGCGCCATCTCACGCCCATGACCGACGCGTACGGTTCGATTTTCTACACCATCACCGGCCTGCATGCCGCGCATTTAATGCTGGGCCTGCTCATGCTCATCTGGCTGGCATTTATTCCTCAATGGCAGCCCTCGTCCAACCCTCCCCACCGCTCCTATCAGAACGTGACGATGTACTGGGAATTTCTGGCGGCCATCTATTTGATCCTGACCATCGTTCTCTATATATGGCCGCAATTTAAGGGGCACTGATCATGACAGTTTCCAATGCCAATTTGATGAATCGCACGGATGAACATGAGCGCTGGCTGTGGTTCGGGGTCGCCGGCGCCGCTATCGCCTGGGTGGTGGCGGAGTTTTTGAATGTGCTCATTTTCGGCCAGAGCTGTCCGCGCTGGCTTGCGGCCTTTGTGCGTCCCGCGCCGCTGGGACCGCGCATAGTACTGCTGGTAATCACGCTGGCGCTGCTGGCCATGGCGGTCATGGCCGGAGTGGTCTGCCATCGGCTTTGGCGCCGGTTTCGCACCGAAAACAGCTCGTTTCTTGAGGCTGAAGGCTATGACCGGCGCGAATACATGACCTTATTTGGCTGGGTGGTCAGCTCCACATTGGGCCTGGGTCTGATCTGGTTTGCCCTGCCCATCTGCATCATCCACCTTTGCGTGAGGGCTCACTGAATATGCGTTCCAGCGCGGGATGGATGCTTTTGCTGGTCGCGGCGGGGCTGCTGGGCATCGGCTGTCAAACATCTCCGTCCCGCTATCCGGGGGTGCAGTCGAATCGGTTGCGCAGCGGACAAAGGGCTGCCGTAGCCTTTCGTGCCGGGAATGCGCGTCAGGGCCGCAGGCTGATCGAGCATTTTCATTGCGGCGCCTGCCATTTGATTCCCGGCGTGCCCCATGCCCGAGGCATGGTCGGGCCGCCCCTGATTGATTTTGGCCGGCGCAGCTATGTTGCCGGGGTTTTACCCAATACTCCGGCCAACCTCGAACGCTGGCTGCGTTCGCCGCCCAAAGTGGACCCGCTGACCGCGATGCCCACCCTGGGACTCTCACGGCAACAAGCACGCGATGTCGCGGCCTATCTCTATACCCTGCGCTGACGAAAGGTGTGTGTGCGAATGGGACCGAATCTGCGAAAATTTCACGGCTTGCAGGCCATGGCGCATCAGCCACAAACGGATGCGGCGCGGAAAGTTCTTCTGCCCGGCGGTTTACTGCAATTTGTGCCGAGGCTCATGGTTGGAGTTGGGTTGGCGGCCATTTCGCTGCTTTCCCAGCAATCCCGCCAAGGGGTGATGCCGGCGCCGGGCCAGCTTTCCACGATTCATCTGGTCAGCCCGGTGCCCAATGGCAACTGGACCCTGCCCGCCGGCGATTACGCCAACACGCGCTACAGCCCGCTCAATCAGATCAACACCAAAGATGTCAGCCATCTGCGTGTGATTGCCACTTTTTCGGACGGCATACCCCACGGCCAGGAAGGCCAGCCGCTGGTTGTGCATAACACGCTTTACATGGTCACGCCCTTTCCCAACAACCTCATCGCGCTTGATTTAACCAAGCCGGGCTTTCCCCTCAAATGGATTTATCAACCCCATCCCAACCGCCAGGCCGTTGCCCGGGCCTGCTGCGATACCGTCAACCGTGGGGCCAGCTACTCCCATGGCCTGGTGGTTTATTGCACTCTCGACGACCACGTGGTGGCCGTGAACGCCAATACCGGCAAGCTGGCCTGGTCCACGCGGGTGGGCAATATCTACCGCGGTGAAACGATCACCATGGCGCCTCTCGTCGTGCATGGAATTGTGATCGCCGGCGACAGCGGCGGCGAATTCGGCGTTCATGGCAAGATTACGGCCCTGGCCCTGAAAACCGGGAAAGTGCTGTGGCGAGCCTTCAGCACAGGCTCCGACAAGCAGGTGCGCATCGGCCAGAATTTTCATGCCTATTACGCCAAAGACCAGGGCAAAAATCTGGGAAAAACCAGCTGGCCGGCCGACGCCTGGAAAATTGGCGGCGGCACCGTCTGGGGCTGGATCTCCTACGATCCCGAACTCAACCTGATTTTTTACGGCACCGGCAATCCCTCGCCCTGGGATCAGCAGATGCGTCCCGGCAGCAATCACTGGACCTGCTCGATCTTCGCCCGCAATCCAGAAACGGGATATGCGAAATGGGCCTATCAGATGGTTCCCCACGATGCCTGGGATTACGACGAAATCATGGAAAACATCGCCATTGATATGCGCTGGCATGGCCGCATGCGCAAGCTGCTGCTGCATCCGGCGCGCAACGGCTTCATGTTCGTGATGGACCGCCGCAACGGCCAAGTCTTATCCGCGCAAAAATTCGTCTCCAGCGTCAACTGGGCGAGCGCCTACAATCTGAAAACCGGCCGGCCTGTGGTCAATACGCTGAAAGTGGCGCCACAGGGAAAATTTGCTCAAGGCATCTGCCCCTCTTCCACCGGCGGCAAAGAATTCGTGCCCTCGGCCTTTTCCCCGGTGACCGGGTATCTTTACATTCCCGCCCACAACACCTGCATGAATCGCAAGGAATCGGAAGCCAGCTACATCGCCGGCACGCCGTACCTGGGCTCCAGCACGGCCATGTATCCCGGCCCCGGCGGCTATCAGGGCGAGTTGATCGCCTGGGATGTGCGCCATGCCCGGCCCGTCTGGTCCATCAAAGATAAGCTGCTTCCGGTGTACAGCGGGGTCCTGGCCACCGGCGGGAATCTGGTTTTTTACGGCACGCTCGAAGGCTGGTTCCGCGCCGTGAATGCGCGCACCGGCCAGGTGCTATGGCAGTTCAAAACCGGCTCGGGAATTATCGGCGATCCCATCACGTTTCTTGGCCCCCATGGCAAGCAATATGTCGCCATTTATTCCGGCATCGGCGGCTGGATGGGGGCCGTCGCCCAGCCGTCATTTTCCACCGATGATCCCTATGCGGGACTGGGCGCCGCGGGCGCCATGACGGCCATTAAAAAAATCAGTGAACCCGGCGATACCTTGTACATTTTTGCCCTTTGAGGTCCAGCCATGGCAGCCAATCAATCGAACCACGCGTCAGGAACCGGCCAGGCAATGAGAAAAAGCCGGCGCGCGGCTGGGATGATCGGAGCCGCCGCGCTCTTCCTGCTGGCAGCCGGTTGTCACAAAAAGCATGTGCATGCGGCATCCATGGGAGCGCCGCCGGTTTCCACCATCCCGGTCGGTCCGGTGCCTGGTTCGCCGCACAATTCCTGGCCCATGCCCGCCAACCCGTATCAAGGCAATGCCATGGCTTTGATGCAGGGGCGGCAATTATTTGTCCAGTTCAACTGTTCCGGCTGCCATGGCGGCCATGGCGGCGGCGGCATGGGGCCCAGCCTGCGCCGCAGATATTTCCGGTATGGACACTCCAGCGCCCATATCTATTCCTCGATCTCCGAAGGCCGCGGCCTGGGCATGCCTGCGTGGGGCACGAAAGTACCCCAGAACGACATCTGGAAATTAGTTCTTTATATCAAATCGTTACGCACACCCCAGGAACCCGATCCGCCGCGTATGCCCAAACAGCCCCTGATAGCGCCAGCGAAATGAGAGGTCTATGAAATTTCGGGATTTCATTGCCGCAATGGGCATCGGGCTGGCCTCGTTGCTGGCTGGCTGCGGCAATCCCCAATCCATGTTTCATACCGCTGGGCCGGCCGCGCAGCGGCTGGCGCATTTAAGCGCCTTTATCTTCATCCTCTTCGGCGTGGTTGCCGTGATCACCATCGGCATTCTATTGGCAGCCGGTCTGAGCCATCGCGGCACTCTCGACTGGCACGCCCCCTGGAATGCCAGCGGCGGCCACAAGTTCGTGCTTTATGGCGGACTGGTCATCCCCGGCATTATTCTTTTTGTGGTTTTTGTGCTTTCGCTGCAGCGCATGACGCTGTTTCCCCTGCATCGCAAACAACCGATGAGCCCCAATATTCTGGTCATCGGCCATCAATGGTGGTGGGAAGTGCGCTATTTGCGTGGACCGGCCGACCAGCGGTTCACCACCGCCAATGAGATCCATATTCCCGTTGGGCGGCCGGTGGAAATTGCGCTGCAAAGCGCCGATGTCATTCATTCGTTCTGGGTGCCGGCGCTGCACGGCAAGGTCGAGATGATTCCCGGACTGACCAATTATTTACGGGTTGAAGCCAGCCGCGCCGGCAACTTCAAGGGCCAATGCGCCGAATACTGCGGCGCCCAGCACGCGCATATGCGGCTGCTGGTGGTGGCCCAGCCGCCAGCCGCATATCAGGCCTGGCGCAATCTGCAGTTGCAGCCGGCGCAAACTCCGGCCAGCCCGCAAGCCATGCAAGGCAGAGAGATTTTTCTGCGTGCCGCCTGCCCGCTCTGTCATACCATTCGAGGTCTCGGCGCGGCGGAGGGCAAAGCCGGTCCCGATCTGACTCACCTCGCGGGCCGGCAATATATCGGCGCCAATAGCTTTCCCAATGACAAGGCCGATCTGGCCGGCTGGGTCACGCATGCGCAGTCGCTCAAGCCGGGCTGCAAAATGCCCAATCTCGACGACTTTACCGGACCCCAGTTGCGCGCCCTGGTGGCTTTTCTGGATGGTCTGAAATAAAGCAGACGGGCGAAGGCAAAAAATTTGGCTTCGCCCGTCTATAGACTCACGGCCGCCGGCCGCCGCCTCGCGGCGCAGAATAATGCGGCGCCGGCGGAGGAGAATAATGCGGCGCGGGAGCAGAGTAATGCGGGGCTGAATAATGTGGCGCGGAGTAATGCGGCATCGGCGGCGCAGAATAATGCGGCGCAGAATACCGCGGAGCGGAATAATGAGGCGACCGCGCCATGGGCGGTGGTGAGTAGCGCGGGGCGGAATATCGCGGAGCAGAATACCGCGGCGAGCCGCCCATATTGCGCGGTCCGGCATAAGCGGGAGTCCTGGCGCCGTATCCGCCGCGGCCTGATGACGTTCGGCCATAGCCGCCCTGGTTCGTCCGGGGCCGTCCGGCCGGCATCGTCGGATGGTTCATATATCCGTGCGGCGCTCGCACGCCCGAACGGGCGGGAAATTGCCCGCGTGAAAAACCCCGGCCTGCCGGCATTTGCCGGATCGGAGTCCGTCCGCCGGGGAAATTGCGCTCATAGCCGCGTCCGGCCGCGGGGCGGCGCAGGGTGGGCCCGCTCGCCCCGCGGCCATTGAAGGTGCGCCAGCCGTTGACCTGGCCGCGCGCGCCGGTTTGCAGCCGCGAGCGTTGAATGCGGAAGGACGGAATAGCATGCGGGCCCGCATTGCGAACCACCGCATGCGGAGCCAACCCGCGCGCCGATCCGGTCTGGGGCCGCACGATGGAGTTCCAGCCCGTATGCACGCGCGCCAATTGAAACGTGCGATGCAGTTGCGCCACCGTGATAGGCCGCACCGGCCGGATCGGCCGATGTGAAAACACCCGTTCACGCTGCAAGGCCAGCGGCGGCCGCGCGGCATTTCCGATCCCACGGCGCACGCCCGGCAACAGCCGGAAGCTGCCCGCACGCGGCGCCACCGGAATGGTGCCCCGCACCAGCGATACATTTCGCAGTTGCGGCCGCGTGAGCCGCCGGCCCAGTTGATCCACCCGGCCGTTGACAAAGCCCCGCCGGTTTACCGCAATGACTCCGCCAGGCGCGCGGTAGTTTTTCAGACGCCGGAGCTGATTGCCCGCCGTGAGCGGCGGCCGGAAAATGCGATGTCTCAGCCCATCACGCAGCGCGAAACCCCGGCCATAGTGGGGGATATAGTGTTCCTGGCTGAAACCGTAATAGGATTCACCCGGACCCAGCGGAACCCAGCCAATGCAGTCGTCATCCCCAAAGCCGAACTCATCGCCCCAGCCGGGGCCGGCGTAGAAGAAATCCACATAGGCAGGCGCCCACCAGGCCGGCTGATACACCGGTCCGGGCCACCACATCCAGTCGTTAAAACTGACGTCAAAAAACCAGCGGCCATAGTGATACGGCGCCCAACCCCAGGGTTCATAGGAAACCCAGGTCCAGCCGTAGTAAGGTTCCCAGACCCAGCGGCCGTTATAGTAAGGCGACCAGCCGGGGGCTTCATCCATCGGCTGCCAGACCTGTCCATATCCCGGGACATACAGCCAGTGGCCGTACCGGTTCAGGCTGCCGCCGCCGTAGATATTGGAATTCATGTAGGCATAATCAGAAGCATTGGCCAGTTGACGGTCGCGATGGTGCACCCAGCGATCCCAGGCGTCGGTCGCGGGCGCGCGAATCACGCGATAACGGGGGTGCGTGGAGCCAGCGATCTGAATCTGATGTCCGCTCGAGACCGTAACCTGGCCCTGAGGCGTCCAGACGAGGGTGCGGCCCTGCCAGACGGTCACGCTGGTATGGGTGGCATCCACCACATCTACCCGGGTCACGTTATGCCCCAACGGCCGCAGGCTCATATTGGGGGTGTCAATTTCAGTGTTGATTTTCGATTCAGAGAACTGATTGAAGCTGAGCGTGCCGCGCCGGAGCTGGAGTTGAAGCTGCTGACCGCGGAAATCAGCCAGCGTGAGTTCACTTCCGCCCGCCAGTTGCAGGGCATTGTAGCGGGAGAACTGAACCTCCGCCCGGCCCGAGCTGGGAATATAAATTTCGTCACCGCTCACCAGCGGTGTATTCAGCACCGCCGAGTGCCATTGATTGCTGCCCGTCTGCAGCAGGCTTACCTTGCCTTGCAGCAGGCTTACCCGGGCCACACCGGGTGCGGATCGCGCCCAGGCGGGCGCAATCAGCGCCAGCCCCACGCCCAAGGTCAGCCAGGCTTTCCACTGGAAAGCGTTATTCAACTTTCGACTCGCCCATCGCATTGCGTTTCCCGGTTGCATATCAGCCTCCATGCACGGTCGCGATTCAATTTTTCCTGAATTTGTCATGGAAGGAACGCTCACATTCAGGAGATTTTCCAAATCCTTTGTTCGATGCAATTTTTTTCGCTAAACCCAGTGTTCACCATGATTTATGAAATTTTGCTGAAGACGGCCAGCCGATCCGGCTCAGCTGTTGCCAGGACATTTCTCAGGTAAATACTTGCAAAATGCAGCCTGGACTTGTGAGCCGGGCAGCTTGCCCGTACAATGACATCATTATGTTCCTGCCGCGATGTTTGCGGCCGTGCATGCATTTTATTGTTTTCTGAGGTGAACCCCGTGTCCATGTGGAAAAGCCCGGCGGAGAAAGAAACACCCGCCATCGCACCAAAACCTATGCCGCCCACGCCGATTGCCAATCCGCCGGCTCCGCAGCCAGTCAGCTCTGCTCCCCGCGCCAACGAGCGCCCGACCCATATCGGTAAATCCATACAGGTCAAAGGCACCATTCACGGCTCCGAGGACCTGTTTGTGGATGGCAAAGTGGAAGGCGGAATCGAGCTTTCGAAGAGCACCCTTACCATTGGCCTGAATGGCAATGTGCAGGCCGACGTCAGCGCCCGCGAAGTCATTATTCTGGGCAAGCTGAGCGGCAACATTACTGCCGTGGACCGAGTGGAAATCAAGGCCCAGGGCGCGCTCACCGGCGATGTCACCGCTGCCCGCATCAGCATTGAAGACGGCGCCTTTTTCAAAGGTGGCATTGATATACAAAAAGCCGGCGCGGTCAAAAACGCGGCCACAGCCAGCTAAAGAATTTCCAGTCTGTTTCTCCGATCAGCCGGGCCGGCGGGATTTTCGCCGGCCCGTTTTATTAAGGATCACGCGCAGCATCATGGAAACCATGGCATAAAAACGGCCTCGCCGCTATTCTGGATAAGGATGGCCCGCAAGGTAAAAATTGCTTTGCCGCAGTTGCGCGTCGAAGTCTCGCCCGAGGCCAATCTGCGCCGCACGCTGGCCGCCTTTGACGAAGCCGCGGCTCACGGCGCCCAGATCATCTGCACGCAGGAACTGTTTCGTTCCTTTTACTTCTGCCAGAGCGAAAATCACGATCATTTCCAGCTTGCTGAAACGATTCCCGGACCGGCCACCGAAGCGCTCTCCGCCTGGGCAGGGAAAAATGAAATTGTTGTGATCGCTTCGCTATTTGAGCGGCGCGCGCCGGGCGTATTTCACAATACCGCGGTGGTCATTGACGCTGACGGCCAACTGGCGGGCCGTTACCGGAAAATGCATATTCCCGATGACCCGCTCTATTACGAAAAGTTTTATTTCACCCCCGGCGATCTGGGTTTCCCGGTCTTTCAGACCCGTTTGGGCCGCCTCGGAGTGCTGGTCTGTTGGGATCAATGGTTTCCCGAAGCGGCCCGGCTTTCCGCGCTGGCCGGCGCCGAAATTCTGTTTTACCCCACCGCTATCGGCTGGCACCCGGCGGAAAAGCCGGCCTGGGGCGCCAAACAACTGCAAGCCTGGGAGACGATCCAGCGCGGCCATGCCATTGCCAATGGTCTGTACGTAGCGGCGGTCAACCGCGTCGGGCACGAAAAGCTCGCCGGCGACGGCATTGAATTCTGGGGTCACAGCTTTGTCGCCGACCCCTACGGCGAGCTGATCGCCGAAGCCGGCACGAACGAAGAAATTCTCTACGCCGCGTGCGATCTGGAAGAAGTCGAACGCGCCCGCACGCACTGGCCATTTTTGCGCGATCGCCGCGTCAGCGCCTACGACGGGCTTTCGCGGCGGGTGCTCGATTGATGGCCGCTGACTTCGATCCGCGCCTCAGCCCCTCCCGCCAGGGCTTTCGCATGCCCGCCGAATGGGAACCGCACCGGGCGACCTGGCTCTCCTGGCCGCATAAAGAAGCTTCCTGGCCGGGAAATTTTGCGCCGATTCCCGCTGTTTTTGCGCAAATGGCGCTGCATCTCAGCCGGGGCGAGCAGGTATATATCAATGCCGGCCCGGAAGAACTGCGCCAGTCCGCGGAAGCCGAGTTGCGCCGGGCCGGCGTGGACCTGAGCCGGGTACGCTTTTTTCCCATACCGACGGACGATGCCTGGGTGCGCGACCATGGGCCTATTTTTCTCACCCGCACCGCGGGAAACGGCGAAACCGAATATCTCATTCTGGATTGGGGGTATAACGCCTGGGGCGGCAAATACCCGCCTTTCGATCAGGATGATGTGGTTCCGCGTAAAATCGCGTCGGCGCTCGGCCTGCCGTGCCGCGAGCTGCCGATGATCCTTGAAGGCGGCTCGATTGAGGTGAATGGCCGCGGCGCCCTGCTCACCACCGAAGCCTGCCTGCTCAACCCCAATCGCAATCCCGGCATGAAACGCGGAGAGATTGAAACCCAGTTGCGCGCCATGCTCAACGTGAATGCAATCTGGTGGCTGGGTGAAGGCATTGCCGGAGACGATACCGATGGCCATGTGGACGATCTGGCGCGTTTTACCGCGCCCGATACCATCGTTACTGTCGTGGAAGAAGACCCCGAAGATGAAAATTATCAACCGCTGCAGGACAATCTGCGCCGGCTGGGCATTTTAGCCACGCAACATGAACTACGGATCGAAACCCTGCCGATGCCGCCGGCGGTGATTTACGAGAACCAGCGACTGCCCGCCAGTTACGCCAATTTTTATATTGCCAATTCCGTGGTGCTGGTTCCCACATTCAACTGTCCCGCCGACGCCCTTGCCTTGGCCACGCTGGCCCGGCTTTTTCCCACCCGCCAGGTGATCGGCGTAGGCTGCCGGGAAATGGTCTGGGGTCTGGGCACCTGCCACTGCGCCACCCAGCAGCAGCCGTTCTAAGAACGCCTCCGCACCAAAAAACCGCCTATGAGATGCTTAACCCATCGCCGCAAGCCATCATGAAAAATACCGCCGTACTGCTCATAGACTGCCCCGATCGGAAAGGTCTGGTGGCGCGAGTTTCCGGATTGCTTTATGAATGGGGCGCCAATATTCTGCACGCCGACCAGCACCGGGATCAGGATCTGGGTCTGTTTTTCATGCGCGTGGAATGGGAACTGGAGCCGGAGGACGCGGCGGGAAGCTCCGGTTTTGATCTGTCCGGTTTCCAGCATGCGTTTGCATCGCTGGCGGCGGAGCTCAGCATGCGATGGACCCTGAGCGACACCCGGCACAAGCCCCGCGCCGCGATTTTCTGCTCGCAATATCAGCACTGCGTCGCCGATCTGCTGGATCGCTGGCGCGCGGGGGAGCTTCACTGTGAGATTCCGCTGGTGATTTCCAACCATGCCGATGCCGCGGAGCTGGCGAGGTTTTATGGCGTCCAATTTGAGCATATTCCCGTCACCTCCGCCACGCGCAATCAGGCCGAAGCCCTGCAGCTGCAATGGCTGGAGCGCCGGGGCATTGAACTCGTGGTTCTCGCCCGTTATATGCAGATTCTGTCTTCCGCTTTCGTCAGCCGTTATCCCGCGGCGATCATCAATGTGCATCACTCGTTTTTGCCGGCTTTTCATGGGGCGCGGCCCTATCATGCGGCCCACGCGCGCGGGGTCAAATTGATCGGCGCCACCAGCCATTACGTGACGGAAAAACTCGACGAGGGTCCCATCATTGAACAGGACGTAACCCGCATTTCCCACCGCGATCAAGTGGAAAACCTGGTGGCGCGGGGCCGCGATCTCGAGCGGATCGTGCTGTCGCGCGCGGTGCGCTGGCATCTGGACCGGAGAATTCTCTGCTATGGCAATAAAACCGTGATTTTTGATTAGCTATTATTAAGCACTGGAGGTTATTTATGACTCTGCCCCGCCGTGATTTTTTTGCCCGTTTAGGCGGCCTGGCCCTGGCGTCCCGCTGGGGAGCGTTTACCGGACCTGAAACAGGAAACGAAAAAGCCGCTCCACTCGAAACCGGGGCCCATGCCCAGGCATCAGTCATTCGTCCGGTCGGCTACGCCATTATCGGCCTGGGACGGGTATCCCTCGGCCAATTTTTGCCCGGGCTGCAATTTGCCCGCCATGCCCGGCCGGTGGCGCTGGTCAGCGGCAGCCGGGGCAAGGCGGAAATCATTGCCCGCCGCTATGGCGTTGCGCCGCAACGCATTTACAACTATGACAACTTCGACCGGATCGCCGACGATCCGGCGATCGAGGCCGTGTATGTGGCGCTGCCCAACTCCATGCACGCCGAGTTCACCGAGCGCGCTGCCCGCGCCGGCAAGCACGTACTTTGTGAAAAGCCGATGGCGACCTCGGTGGCTGATGCCGAGGCCATGATCGCGGCCTGCCGCCGGGCCCGGCGCCGGCTGATGATCGCTTACCGCTGCCAGTATGATCCGGTGACCCGCCGTTTACGCAAACTAGCCCGCGGCGGCGAGCTGGGCCGGCTGCAGATCATCAACGCCCATTACGGCTTCGATATTTCTCCCTTTTACACGGTCATGGGCGTTACCCGGCCCGAATGGCGGCTGAATCATGCCATGTCCGGCGGCGGGCCGCTGGTGGATGTGGGCATTTATTGCCTGAACGGATCACGCTTTGTCAGCGGAGAAGAGCCGGCCGGCGTGACGGCCACGAAATCGGTTGCCGGCCACGATCCGCGCTTTCGCAGCGTGGATGAAAACCTGGCCTGGACGTTTCACTTTCCCTCCGGCCTGCTGGCCGCCTGCTCAACCAGCTACGGATGCAATATGGGCGAAGCCATGCAGGTGATCGGCGGGGAAGGCCGGTTGCGGCTGGCGCCCGCCTTTGGCTATGCCAGCCAGAAACTGGCCGGCTTCACCCGCACCGGGCAGGTGCACTATGGGCCGCATGATCCCGGACCGCAGCAGTTCGCCGCCGAAGCCGATCATCTGGCGGAATGCATCCGCCACAATCGGGCGCCGTTCACGCCGGGAGAAGAAGGCCTGCGGGATATGCGCTGGATCGAGAAGATTTATCAGGCAACCCAGCGAATCTAAGCCGCACTTCAGGAAGAAAGCGCAGCCGTATTTTCCCGGTCTATCGCGCCCGCGGCCGCCGCGGCCCGGCCGGCGGCTTCATCACTGACGGAAAAATAGCTGCAATCGGGATGATGGAAGACCAGCGCGCTGGTCGAGGCCTCCGGCTCCATCATCATGCCCTCGGTCAGCGAAACGCCGATCTCTTCCGGACGCAGCAGTTTCCAGATGCCGGCCTGATCGTTGAGGTTGGGGCAGGCGGGATAGCCGAAGGAATAGCGTTTGCCGCGATAGCGGGCGGTATAGCGGTCTTTCATGGTCATGGTGGCGGGATCGGGAAAGCCCCAGTCCTCGCGCAGGCGCCGGTGCAGCCACTCGGCCGTGGCTTCGGCCGTTTCCAGCGCCAATACCTGCAGCCCGTGGGACTCCACATAGCGGCCGGCCAGGCGGGCCGCTTCGCTGCGCTCGCGCACGCCCGCCCCGGCGGTGACCACCAGCAGCGCCAGATGATCCCGCTCGCCCTCGCGCGGCGGCAGCACGAAGTCGGCCAGGCAAAGGCCATCGGGTTTGGGCTGGCCGCCAAAGTTCTGGCGCTCAAAGAGGAAGCTGTGCAGCGGCCGGTTTTCGCCGGGCGCGAACAGATGAATGGTGTTGCCTTCCGGCTCGGCCTCGAAAAATTGCCAGACCGCCCGCACCTGGAAAAATTCCCGCGCCTGGGACTTCAGATTCTCCACCAGATCATGGAGCTCGAGGGCCTGCCGGTCGCGCTCGATCAGCGCTTTTTCAAAGTTTTCCTTCTTGAATCCGAGATGATGCCGGTAGAGCATCAGCGGATTGATATAGCTCCAGATTTCGTTCAGATCATGCAGATGCCGCACTTTGCGGTCGAGATATGCCACGGGCGGCGTCGGCAAATCGGCTCTGACTTTGCTGCTGCGCACCGCCGGTCCGGCCACCGGCGAGGCGGCCGGACCGGCCGGCGCCACGGCTTCGAGGGGCGCGTTTTCCAGCGCCAGTTGCGGCCGCGCGCCGGGGGTCATGATCTGGTTCATCAGCCCCAGCCCGGTCATGGCGTCTTTGGCATAGCAGACCAGCTCGCGATAGGCGGGTGCGATGCGGCCGCGGGTAAAGCGCGATGACAGCGCCGCGCCGCCCACCAGCAAAGGGGAGGCAATACCGGCGGCGCGCAGATCCTGGGCCGTTGTCACCATCTGCTGGGCGCTTTTGACCAGCAGCCCGGAGAGCCCGATCGCATCCGGCTGGTGCTGGCGCCAGGCCTCGATCAGCGCCTCGGGTGGCACTTTGATGCCGAGGTTAATCACCTCATATCCGTTGTTGGAGAGAATGATATCCACCAGGTTTTTGCCGATGTCGTGCACATCGCCTTTGACCGTCGCCAGCACGATGCGTCCGCGCCGCGCATCGGCCGACTTTTGCATGAACGGTTCCAGGTGGCTGACGGCGGCCTTCATGGCCTCGGCCGATTGCAGCACTTCGGCCACGATCAGCTCGTTGTTATTGAACAGCCGCCCCACTTCGCTCATGCCGGCCATGAGCGGGCCGTTGATGATCTCGAGCGGAGTGGCGCCCTCGGCGCGTTTGCGGTCCAGATCGGCGATGAGACCGTCTTTGGAGCCTTCAATGATGTAGCGGGCCAGGCGTTCATCGAGCGGCAGCTCGGCCGCGGCCGCGCGCCGCGCGCCGCCGCCGCGAAAATGACGCGAGAGCGCGGCGATATGGAATTGATTGATGGCGATTTTCTGCTCCCGCGACTGTTCGCGCCAGTCAGCGGGCGCGCCGGCCAGGGCGGCCTGTTCGGGCGTGGCATCTTCGGGCAGCGCTTCCGGCGGGGTGTTGAACAATAAAGCCTCGGCCAGTTGCCGCTCGGCTTCGGGGAGGGAGGCAAAGCGCTCGATTTTTTCCGCGTTCACGATGGCCAGATCGAGTCCGGCCCGGGTAGCGTGGTAGAGAAATACCGAGTTCACCACTTCGCGCGCGGCCGCCGGCAGGCCGAAGGAAATATTGGAAATGCCAAGAATGGTTTTGACGTGCGGCAGGCGCTCGCGGATCAAGCGGATACCTTCGATGGTTTCCACCGCGCCGCCAATATAGTTTTCATCGCCCGTGGCGCAGGGAAATACCAGCGGGTCAATCACTAAATCTTCCGCCTTGAGCCCGTATTTTTCCGTCAGCAGCCGGACGGAACGCTCGGCCACTTCGCATTTGCGCTCGCGGGTAAAGGCCTGCGCCTGGGCCTTGTCTTCATCAATGCAGCCCACCACCACGGCCGCGCCGTACTGGCGCGCCAGGGGCGCCACGCGCTCGAATTTTTCTTCGCCATCTTCGAGATTGATGGAGTTGATCAGGCTTTTGCCCTGGCAGTACGTCAAAGCCAGCTCGATGGCGCTGGGGTCCGTGGTGTCAATCATCACCGGCGCCTTCACCTTGCGGATCAGCTGCTCGTAAAATTCGGGAATGTCGGTCAGCTCATCGCTTTCGGTGGTCTGCAGGCAGACGTCCACCACCTGGGCGCCGTTTTTCACCTGCCGGCGCGCGATTTCGCTGGCCTCGTCCCATTTGCGTTCGGCCACCAGGCGCTGAAACAGCCGCGAGCCGATGACGTTGGTGCGCTCGCCCACCAGCAACGGGCGCGCCGAAGGCTCGGCCTCGACGGTTTCGATGCCGCTGTAGAAGCTGCGGGGCGCGGCTTGCGGCGGCCGCCGCGGGGCATGACGAGCCACCATCGCCGCGATGGCGCGAATGTGCTCGGGCGTGGTGCCGCAGCAGCCGCCCACCAAATTCAGCCAGCCCTGGGCGGCGAAGCGCTCGAGCTGGCCGGCCAGCGAGGCTGGGGTCTCCAGATAGTTGCCTTCCTCGTTGGGCAGGCCGGCGTTGGGGTAGCAGGAAAGGTAACAGTCCGCCATGCCGGCCAGGGTGCGTATATGGTCGGTCATGAACTCCGGTCCGGTGGCGCAGTTCAGCCCGATGGCCAGCAAGGGCAGATGCGCCAGCGAAACCCAGAGCGCTTCGGCGTTCTGTCCGGCCAGCATGGCGCCCATGGGTTCGATGGTGCCCGAGACGATGATGGGAATATCTTCGCCCCGCTCCGCGCGCAGCTGCAGAATGGCCAGCGCCGCGGCTTTGATGTTGCGCGTATCCTGGCAGGTTTCAATTAAGAGAAGATCCGCGCCGCCTTCCATCAGCGCCCGCGCCTGCTCATAAAATGTCTGCCGCAGTTCGGCAAAGCTCACTCCTCCGGTCACGCTGATGGCCCGGGTGGTCGGCCCCATTGAGCCGGCCACAAATCGGGGTTGCTCCGGAGTGGAGGCGGCATCGGCCGCCTGGCGCGCAAGGCGGGCAGCCGCGCGGCTGATTTCCCGAGCTTGGTCCGCCAGCCCATATTCCGCCAGCACGATGCTGGTGCTGCCGAAACTATTGGTTTCGATGATATCGGCGCCGGCTTCGAGATATTGCCGGTGAATTTTGGCGATGACATCGGGCCGGCTCAGCACCAGATGCTCATTGCAGCCCTCAAGCGCTTCACCGCCGAAATCAGCCGCGGTGAGGGATTCCCGCTGCAGCATGGTGCCCATGGCGCCATCGAGCACCAGAATGCGTTTTTCCAGCGCGGCCAATAGAGCCGCGCGCCGCTCGGCGGAGTTCATGTATTTATTGTACCGGGATGAATTAAATCTCTTTCCGGCTGTCGAGCAGGATCGTCACCGGACCGTCGTTGACCAGCGCAACTTCCATATGCGCCCGGAAGACGCCGCATTCGACCTGAATTCCGGCCGCGCGCAATTGGGTTAAAAACAATTCATAGAGCGGCTGGGCAACTTCCGCCGGGGCGGCGCGATCAAAGGCCGGACGCAACCCGCGCCGGACGTCGCCTAACAAAGTGAATTGCGAGATGACCAGCGCCGCACCCTGAATCTGGGCCAGACCGCGGTTCATTTTGCCTGATTCGTCTTCCCAGATGCGCAGGCCGGCAATTTTCGCCGCCAGATATTGCGCATCGGCAGTGCTGTCGCCAGTTTCCACGCCCAGCAGCACGACGGCGCCGGCGCCAATGGCGCCCGTGACCTGATTTGCTACCCGAACTTCGGCCCGGCTGACGCGCTGTACCACGGCTCGCATGGCAACATTATCCCGCACGCGAACCCAGTCCGTATTACCGTAATCACATCCATTCCCATGGCAATGGCTCCGCAGTTACTGCATACTCCGCGGCTGCGGCTGCGGCCGCCGCGTCCGCATGACGCCGAGGCGATTTTCCCGCGTTATGCCGCGGATGCCGAGGTCACGCGCTACCTGAGCTGGCCGCGGCACCGTACGTTGAACGACACGCGCGCGTTTCTGGAATGGAGCGCCGCGGCCTGGCAGCGCGACGGGGTGGGACCGTATCTGATCTATCGCGAAGATGATTTAATCGGCAGCACCGGGCTGCAATGCATGGCCGGAGAGCGCGCCCTCACCGGCTATGTGCTGGCCCGCGACGCCTGGGGCCAGGGCTATGCCACCGAAGTCCTGCGCGGCATGATGGAGCTGGCGCAAACATGCGGTTTGCGGGAACTGGAAGCGATTTGCCATGCGCGGCACCGGGCTTCGCAACGGGTGCTGGAAAAATGCGGTTTTCAACCGGTACGTGATTCCAATCAGCCTTTTCCAAATTTAATTCCGGCCATGCAGCCAGCGCATATATTTATACTTTGCATAGCCAGGCCATAATTCATGAAAACTAAAACGCATTTTCCGCGGCATTGTGGGGCAATTTATCTGTTCATCCTGGCCAGCCTTTGCGGCTTGCGGCTTGCGGCCCAAACTCCGGCCGCAAACGCCATTCCCGGCGCCGCATCCGGAGAGCTTGTTCTCACCCAGGCCGGCAAAATCATTGGCCGGGAGCAATTTGCCATCAAGCCAGATGCCCAGGGCGGCTGGAGCTGGCAGGCCCGTTCCAGCCTGAATTATCCCCACAGCGCGCGGCTGACGTTTGGCACCCGGCATCAGCCGTTTTCGTATCAAGCCATCCTGCAGCCTCCGGGCGGCGTGCGAATCGTCCAGGCCAAATTTTTTCCCGGCTCCGTCGTTTTGCAGGTGCGGCACGGCGAAACTCTGGCTCAGGCGCGGCGGACGAAGCCCGTAACTTCGCCGGGCGGCCTGCCCACGGGCTGGTGGCTTCTGCCCGCGAATATGTTTTCGCTGTATGGGCCGCTTACACGCACTTACACCGCACAGAAAAACAACTGGCAATCGGTCGGCGCGATTTTACCTTCCTTTCTGGCGCAGATTCGCCGGCTTTCGGGTTCAATTCCGAGCGCCCACGGTCCGCTGTCGCTCTGGCAGATGCAAATCCATATTGGCGCGGCCCGGCAGCGGTTAACGTACGTGATAGATGCGCAAGCAAAGCTGGTATGGCTCGACCTGCCGCAGCAGCATTTTCAGGCCCGGCGTTCGGACTGGAGTTCAGCGGCGCTCGCACGGCTCCGGCGGCAGCTTCTGAAACTGCATCCGCATGCGCTCGGGGCGCCGGCGGCAGCCACGCAGGCCTGGCTGCGGCAGATGCTGCGCGGGGTGAGCCAGATTCCGGTTTCGATTCCCACTTCAGCGGGCGCGCTGGCGGGCGAGTTGACCGAGCCGGCGCAGATGCAATCATCGGTCCGACTGCCGGCCGCGGTGATTGTGGCCGGCTCCGGACCCACCGATGGCAATGGCAACAGCCCGCTGGAGCCGGTTCATTTGTATATGTATGCGCGGCTGGCGGCCTACCTTTCCCGCCATGGCGTGGCCGTGCTTCGCTATGACAAACGCGGGGTGGGCGGCAGCGCCAAGACGAAAATTCCGCGCCATTATTTCCGCTTTGCCCAGGATGCCGGCCGGGCGGTGCGCTACTTGGCCGCCCGGCCGGAGGTGAATCCGCGCCGCATTACCCTGATCGGGCACAGCGAGGGTTCGGCGCTGGCGCTCTGGAACGCCGATGCCGATACCAGTGTCGCGTCTGTAATCTCACTGGAAGGCGCGGGGCGAAAATTCCTGCGGGTGCTCGATTGGCAGTTAGACCGCTCAGTGCGCCGCCTGCCGCGGACGCAAAAGGCCGCGGCGGAATTCAGTTTGCTGCGCGAGGAAAAGATTCTGGCCCGCATCGCGGCCGGCCTGCCCGTGCCCGCATCGCAAATCGGTAATAACCTGCTGCTGCACGCCTTTTATGCGTACCCACGGCTTGGCCGGGGTGAACTGGATCTGAATCCAATTCAATATGCCCGCCGCATTCACGTGCCGGTGCTCGTGATTCAGGGCGGCCGAGATGCCAATGTGACGCTGGCGCGCGATGCCCGCCCCTTGCTGGCGGCCCTCCCCGCCGGCGTTCCCCACAAGCTGATGTATTTTCCCAATATGACGCATATGCTTTACGACGTGCCGGCCAAGGGCGGGTTCATGCCAGCCTCGCCCGCTCAGGCAAAGCTTGATTCCAGCATGAAGGCCGCGGTTCTGCAATGGGTCCTGGATGCGGGAAAATAACGTGCATACTCCTTTGATCCAGCAAATGAACGCAGCCATTGAAAGCCAGAGTTCGCCGATGTGCAGCCGTGAGATCTATCCCGGAGCGCATCAGATCGTTTCCCGCTTCGGCGATCGCTGGCTGTTTCAGTATCTGTTCGTAGGCGAGATCGTGGTCCTGCTCGACACCGGCATTCATACCACTCCGGTGACCGCGATTTTTCCCTATATGGAGAAACTCGGGCTGGCGCCGCGCCGGCTGACCCTGGCGCTGACGCTGCATGCCGACCTCGATCACCAGGGCGGAAACTTTGTCCTGCGGGATGCCTCATCCGCAACCCTGCTGGCCTGCCATCGCGCCGACCGCGCGCTGATCGAGAACCCGGAAAAGCTCTATGCCCGGCGGCTGAATCATCTGGCGCGGCGCTGGGGCGCGGGCATGCCGCGCGACTATCTGGCTTACGCGGGCCGGCCGGCCGCCATCCAGGTAGCCTTCAGCGGCGGCGAGCGACTGCGCCTCGGCCCGGACTGGCAGCTCGAGATCTGGCATGTGCCCGGCCACTCCCAGGGGCACCTGGCGGTCTATGATGCCCGGCATCGCGCCGCCTTCACCAGCGACGCGGTGCAGGCGCTGGGCTGCCCCACTATTTCCGGCGGCCTAGCATTCGCGCCCACCTATTACGCGGTGGGAGCGTATCTGTCCACGATTCATTTTCTGGAGCAGATGCCGATTGAGCATTTATATACCGGCCACTGGCCGGAAGCCCACGGCGCCCAGGTCAGCGAATTTCTCGCCGCATCGCGCGGCTTTGTCGAGCGCGTGGAGGAATGGCTGCCGCGGATATTGCGCGCCCATCCCCGCGGCGCCACGCTGAACGAGATCATTGCCGCCATCGCTCCGCGGCTCGGCGACTGGCCGCGGGCACAGGACACCATGCTGCAGTGGGCGCTGCACGGCCATCTGGTCCGGCTGCGCCAGCGCGGCCTGGTGCAGGCCGATAAAAATGCGCCCGCCCGCTGGTTCTGGCAGGATAACGCTCAGAGATAAGCGTCGCATAGCGGCGTTGGAACCCGCTCGGCAATCCTCACGCACACAAAAATTCAGCGCTGATGCCTTTAATTTCAAAGGGTGGGCCGTTGCTATCCGCCCCATTCCGCTACGCGGAACGGGGGCCCCGGCCTGGCTCTGCTCGCTTCTCCCTGAGTGCTCAACATTGTTTGATAGTGGAGGGCCATGAAGAACTCGTGGGCCGCCGCTAAGTTCAAATAAAATCAAAACGCAAACTTTTTTTATGATAAGTTTTCATTTTTTCCTCATTGCCGCAGGCCAGACAGCAGGGCCGCGGGAGTATCGGCCGGGGGCAGGCATTGAAAGCCGCGGCAGAGCAGGGCGGAGGAGCGTTCCCGCCGGGGCAGGCTGGCCAGCGTGGCCGATAAGGCCGGAGGGATATGGACGGGAGCCAGTGCCTGCCGCACCCGCAACAATGACCGGCCCAGCCGGGGCTGGCTCAGAGCCGCGGCATGAAGTTCCCGCGCGGCCTCGTCCTCGCCCACGATGATGACCTGTTCGGCGCCGGATTGGCAAAGCCGCCAGGCCTGCGCCCAGTGGGCGGCAAACGGGCCCGCGCCCGCGGCCTGAGAGGCAAAGCCCAACAGAGTGGCTTCGGCGGCGGCATGATAGCGCGGCTCATGAGTCAGTCCATAGAGCCGCTCCAGCCAGACCGCGGCGGCGGGGTTGGCGCCTGCGACAGGTCCATCCTGCCAGGGCTTGCGCGGGAGATCGAGCGCTCCGGCGCGCGGCGCGGCTTCGTCATTCGCCCGCGGCAGATCGAAAAAGCCGCCGTCCGATGCATCCTGCCATTGGTCCAGACAGAGTTCGGCCAGGGCCTGGCTGGCGGAAAAATACCGGGATTCGAGTGTGATCTCCCAGGCATCCAGGCATGCCAGCCCGGTCTGCACTTGGTCTTCCAGTCCATAGATCGTTTCGGGCGGAATGGAATCGCCGGCTTCGCCCAGACGATGCGGAACGCCCTGGCGGGGATCAAATTGGCTCAGAATGCGATCCAGAGTTTTTAAGGCAAAATCGCGCCAGAAGCCAAAGGGGATTTCGGACGGCGCATCGGCGGCCGGCAGATATTCCAGTTGACTGGCGGCCAGAGCGGCGCGCACCCATTGCGCATTCCAGCCGGCATACAATGCCTGATCCACCTGAGGCGTGATTCGCTGCCGCCGCACGGCGAGCAATTGATCTTTTCCCGACTGCAGCCGCGCGCGGGCCTCGGCGGGAGCAAGGCCCAGTTCCGCCGCGATTGCGTCCAGGTCGCGGGCGATGTAGAGCACATTGCGTTCCGGATCATGCCGCATTTCCCCGGTTTCACCGATGTCGTAGTAGCGAGACAGCAATTCGAATTCACCGGCGCCCAGTGCGGCGCGCGCTTCGGCGCGGGTCCAGGTAAAGTAATCGCCATCGTCGTCGAGCGAGATGTCGGCATCCTGGCTGGCATAAAACCCGCCGCGTTCGCGCTCGATCATCACCTCGGCGGCCCAGCGCAGAATGCCGGCCGCGACGGCCGCCAGCCCGGGATCAGGAACGAACTGATATGCCAGCACATAACTGCGCAACAGTTCGCTATTGTCGTAGGACATTTTTTCAAAATGCGGCACGCGCCAGAACGCGTCCACGCTATAGCGGTGAAAGCCGCCGCCGAGCTGGTCGTAAACTCCTCCCGCGGCCATGGCGCGCAGGGTATGCAGCGCGATTGCGGTCAGTTCCGGGCGATGTTCAGCGGCGCCGAGTTCGAGCAGGAGATCCAGGGCCGTGGCATGGGGAAACTTAGGAGCATGGCCAAAGCCGCCGTTTTCGGCATCGTACATTTCCCGCAGCGATTGCACGATGGCTGTGACCGCCTCGGCGGGCGCGGCGGCCGGGGCGGCAGCGCGGCCATTTTCCACCTGGGCAAGGGCGGCGTGGATGCGTTCGGCCTGGCCGCGCACCTGCGCGCCCTGCTCGTGGTAGATACGGGCAACCTGCTCTAAAAGCTGGCGGAATCCCGGGCGGCCCTGCATCGGATATGGCGGGAAATAGGTGCCACCGTAAAAGACCCGGCCCTCGGGGGTCAAGAAAACGGTTAACGGCCAGCCGCCCTGGCCGCTGAGTGCCTGCACCGCGGTCTGATAGCGCGCGTCCACATCGGGCCGTTCATCGCGATCCACTTTGATGGGGATAAAGTGCTGGTTGATGACCCCGGCCACGGCCGCATCTTCGTAACTCTCGCGGTCCATGACGTGGCACCAGTGGCACCAGGCGGCGCCAATATCGAGCAGCACAGGTTTATTTTCCCGGCGCGCCTGCTCCAGCGCCGGCTCACCCCAGACCCGCCAGTGAACCGGCTGGCCGGCGGCGGAGCGCAGATATAAGCTGGACTGCCGGGCCAGATCATTTGCCATAAGATCACGCTCAGGGATAAGCATCGCATAGCGGCGTTGGAACCCGCTCGGGTCTGTTCGCTTCTCCCTGGAGGCTCAGCATCGTAATACGGTCGGGGGGAGAAGCAAATGTAACTTTTCTACCCATCAAAATTAGGGTATCTCACGGATTGATGGATACTTTTATCCTTGACACCGTCGGAAAGTGTGGAAAAATTGTGAATATTTTGCTTCCCAAGGCGGGAAAATTCGCATAGATCGGGATTTTTCTCATCCGGGCAGTGATTTTGGCGTGCTATTTGCTGGATTAGCGTCCTGAACCCATGACCGCCGCACTTCACCGTTGCCAGGGATGCGCCCGTGATCTGGATTTCAATTCCACGATCGCGCCACAACTGGGGCTGGTCGCAGTGGTATGTCAACGCTGCCAGCACCGGCACTTATTTTCCGCCAGCGAACTCTCCACGGCGCGCCATCAACTGGCGCAAACGGCGCAAAAGCGCGGCCTGCCGCACCAGGGATATCAGATTGCCGCCGCCGGTCAGGCAATGTCACGCCTAATTCTGCGCGTGAAGGTGTCATCCGCGCTGCCTTCGAAGTAACCTCCACCGCTTAAAATCTGAGTTCTTACGACGCGTGACGCGTGGAGTGCATCCGTCCGGATAGGGAAAATCCGTCATGAAACGCCTGTTTACCGATGTTGCCCTGGGGATGGCGGCCGGAGTCGCCGCCACCGCCGCTTTGAACGCCTGGATTCAAGCCACGCAGCCCAAAAATTCCGCGCCCAGCACGGAAGAGCCCTCGACGGTCAAAGCAGCCGTGCGCGGGATGCGCCTATTGGGAGTGGATGCGCCTTCGCGCCGGGCGCGAAAGTTTGGCGGCCAGGCGGTGCATTGGGGCTACGGCGCGGCCTGGGGCGGGGTGGTGGGCGCGGCGGCCAGCCTGGGCTTGCCCCTGCATCGCTGGGGCGGATTGCCATTTGGCGCCGGATTATGGCTTCTGGGAGATATCTGGCTGCTGCCCAAGCTGGGGCTGGAAAAACCGGCCAGCGCCTACCCGGCCAAAGCCCATGCCCGCTATCTCGGCGCGCACTGGAGTTACGGCGCAACGCTGGCGGCGTTATGGATGTTGCGCGAGCGCGCCCGCCGGCAACGCCGCTGGCCGCGCGCGGCTTAATATGGCCCGGCATCCGGCTGCGACGGAAAATATTTTTGCGAGCCGGGGCGAAACAGAAAGTACGCCAGCACGGCCAGAAATATTGAATGAATCACCAGGCGCGAAACCACTGGCCAGCTCACAACGACGTGAAACCCCATCCATAACAGCGCCAGCCAACGGGCCCAGCCGCGGCCATAGAGCAATAAAACGCCGATGGCGATGGCGGCCAGTTCCGTGATCGCAACCCAAACATAATCACTGGCTATGGGATGACGCAGGCCATGCGCGCTGGTATGGGTAACCAGAGCCAGAGCACCCACCGCGATATAGAGCCAGGCGATGATGGTCACCGGGAGGGGTCGCTTCACATTCATAATTCCCTGGGCCGCAGGGGCAGCCGGTACACGGCCATTTTCACTTTCTCATGGCCCATGGTGGTCTCGGCCGGTCCATCGTAGGCAAAGCCCTGCTTTTCATACCAGACCCGCGCCGCCTTCAATTCGGCATGGACCGCGACCCAGAGCCAGGGAGCGCCGGCGGAACGCGCGGCCGCGATCACTGCTTCCAGCATTTTTCTTCCCTGGCCCTGCTGCTGCGCCTGGGGCAAAAGATAAAGACTGCGCAGCACCGCGCCGGGAGGGTCTTCAGCCGGGTCGCCCAGCGAGAGCATGGCGAAACCGGCCGGCTGGCCATCCTGTTCAAGCAGAAAACCGCGCAGATCGGGGCGCTGATGGCACTGGCGCAGCCAGTCGAGATCATAGGCCTTGGCCAAGTATTGGCGCCGCGAGGGCTCGGGCACCAGGTCGCGGTAGGTGCTCTCCCAGGCACGCATGGCCACGGCCTGTATGGCTTCGGCATCGGCGCCGGTGGTGGTTCGAATCGTGGGATTGCTCACCGCAACAGATTAGCAGGCATTCGTGCGCGGTCAATCAAGGCAGATTGCGTTTTATTGACCGGCATCATCAGAGATTGGGAGCTCATCTTTGGTTTCGGCGCGGGCGCCGATCAGCCAGCCCATGCCGCGGCGGGCGGCGGCACGGGACAGAATGAAGACCAGAATCGAGGTCAGAATAATGCTGAACAGAATGACGGAATAGGTGACGTTCTGCAGCAGGCCGGCATTATGGACATGCTGCTGCAGCATGATCGAGGCCAGCACGGCGGCGGCCAGGCCCTTGGGGATCATTGCCGCCGCGTGCTCGGCATCGAAGGCCGGCAGGCGCCGGGCCAGGGTCAGGCGCACGGCGGGAATGCGGGCCAGCAGAATCACGCCGCTGAAGACCAGTCCCATGGCCACCCAGGCCGGATGGGTGAACTCAACCGACAGCCCGATATAGACGAAAAAGAATGTCTTCAATAAAAAGATAATTTCGGCAAAGAAAATACGCTCGGTCTCGTTCAGGCCGACGATGGGCACCACGCCCGAGACCAGCAATGGTTTTTGCCGGTCCAGATTGCCGAGCACAATTCCGAAGGCCAGCGCGGCCATGGCGCCATTCAGGTGAAGTAATTCCGAGCCGCCATAGAGAATAAAGACAAACGCCGGGGTGGTAAAGATGGCGTTTTCCATGCGGCGCATGCGGTTGAGAGCCAGCGACCAGAAGAATGCCGCCAGCGCGCCGAGCACCAGCGCCAGGCCGAAGCCGAGCAGGAAATTCCGACCCGTAACCGCCCAATGGCTGAGGCCGTGGCTGCGGAAATCCATCAGCGCCAGCGCGGCCACGATGCTGAGCACATCGCCGAGCGCGGATTCCAGAAACAATATGTCCTGGGTTTTAGACTCCAGCCCCAGGCCCGCGGTCAGGGGCACCACCACGGTGGGAGAATTGCCGGCCAGCATGAGGCCCAGCAGGACGGCGCCCCAGGCGCCGAGCGGGGTCCAGAGCCAGGCGGCGCCGGCGACCAGGAGGGTAACCAGAATAAAGCTGCAGATGGAAAGCGCCAGCGTGCCGGGAAGAGCGGTGCGGAGGCGGGCAAACCGCAGGTTCAGCCCGCTCTCGAACAGGATCAGGATCAGCGTGATGGTGGTAAAGGCCGGGCCGACGACTCCCAACTGGCCCGGCGTCAGCAGATGAAAGACCGGCCCCAGCAGAATGCCGATCAACAGCAGCCAGAGCACGTCGGGTATGCGGGTGCGCTGAAAAATTCCGGCGAACAGATGCGCCAGAAAGATCAGAAAACCAATAAATGCGATGGCTGCGGCCAGATGCATAACAACCCCCCGGCCTGCTCACTTGATAGCGGCTGACCAGATTCCTTCATATGGAATCGTGGGTCGCCGCTCACCGTAAACCTCAGCTCTTGTGAACTTCGATTTTTTCGATTACCACCGGCTTGAGGGGCCGGTCGGAGCTGTTGCGGGGAACTTTGGAGATGGCATCCACCACTTCCTGCCCCTTGGTTACCTGACCGAAGATGGTGTATCCGCCATTCAGATGGGGTTGCGGGCCGGTGGTGATGAAGAATTGGCAGCCGTTGGTATCGGGGCCGGCATTGGCCATGCCGACGCGGCCGGCGCGG
>JAKAZV010000179.1 GCA_021826505.1 Acidobacteriota bacterium
AATACCGTGGTAACCACCTGCGCCAGAGGGTCGCGGATAATCACCACCCGCAGGCCGTTGCTTAATCGGGCGCGCAATATCTGCGCCCGGGCTTTTGGCGCGGCATGGACGGGTGTCGCGGCCCTCAAGCCGCCGGAAAGCAGTGCCAGCATAAAGAGTGCGGGGAAAAACTTACGCATGGGAACCTCGGAGTGAACCATCGTGGAATTTTAATGTTAATGCAATTGGGATTGCCTTGGCGAATCAGAATCGGGCATTATGGGCAAAAGTGGCGGGGCCGCTTTTTTCTTCGCCATTTCAGCGTTCGGCCACGGTGGTGATATGGGCAGCTCGAACAACCTCTGGATCCTGATCGCTGCAATTTTCTTCGGCATTACCCTGCCGCTGCTCGTGGTCGCGGCCAAGCTGACGCGCATGATTCGGATTCTCAGCCGTGTGGAGAACATGAATCTGCGCAGTCTCCAGCGCTGGAATTGATGGCTTCCTCGTTCAATCCTGCAATAGCCCACTGAGCAGAAATACCAGCGGCGCATTCCAGTTAATCGCCACTTCATTCATGGAATACGCCGGCCAGGCATCCACATACATCCGCGCCGGCGGACCCGGCGGCACCTGCCGCGCGCGCGGATCGCCGGGGTGGGCATTCGGGCCGCCGGAGAGCAGTCCCGGCCAGGGCAGCGGCAGGTGATCGGCCACGCTGGGCCGGTGATGGGGATGGCGAAAGGCGTGCGCGCCCAACTGCGTCACCCAGGAAAGCGAAAAGGTGTTGCGTCCCAATAAATAGTGGAGTTGGTCGCCGGCGGCCGTGATCCACGCCTGCTGCCGCGCGCCGCGCCTCGCCGGCGCCCATGCATTCATCGTATCCAGGCGCAAGGCGATCAATAATTGCAGCGCATAATTACCCGCCACTCCGTTGGATCCCCAGACATAATCCTGCGCGCGCAAGGCGACTCGGTAACCATTCTTCAGAGTCCGGGCCGCGATCGCATCGGCAGAGGCCATGGTCTGGGAGATAATGCGGCGCGCGACGGCGTCTTCCGCGCCGCTCGCCGGCTGACTCAGAGCAAAGCTCCACAATGCCAGCGGCCCCACACTGCCCCAGGACAGGGGCGTATGGTCACTGATTCCGGTGGGCGGAGGAACGAATGTGCGCCAGTCGAAATGGCCGCCGTCCGGGATGGATCGGCGCGTCCGGGGATGGGCGCTGGGTGGCCGCAGAAAAGGCTCCACATGCGCCAGAAAATATTGCAGATATGCGCGCTTGCGGGTCGTGCGCCAAAGCTCAGCCGCGGCCCACAAAAGCTCGTCCGCAAGCTGTTGATCCCCGTATTCACCGGTGCTGACCCCAGGCGGATTGTGAAACGGCACATGGGGATGCCGCAAAGCCCACGCCCAGGCGCGTTCCGCCTGATCCAGGCACTGGGCCGCATAGGCGGCGTCATAGGGGCGGTACACCCGGGCGGCGATGGCCGCCGCCGCGGCCAGATCCGCCGTAGCCGCGGTATTTTTATAAGGCGGCGTTCCCGTGCCGATGATCTCGCTCGGCAGGTGATCATCCTGCGGCATGATGAAGGCGCAGAAATGAGTGCTCGATTGTTTGTGCCAGACCCCTCCGTCATGGTCCTGCAGGGTTAGCATCCAGTCCAGATTCCAGCGGATTTCCCGCAGCATATCCGGCAGATCGGCATCCTGGGGCGCAAGCGCGGGTAAATCCAGCTTCCGCGCTTCCAGCCGCTCGCCATAAAGCTCATAGGCCCAAAGCAAGGTCGCGGTGGCCACCGCGGCATTCACAATATAGCGGCCATAATCGCCGGCATCATGCCAGCCGCCCAGATTATGCGGCGCGCCGGAACGGCCCGCGCTGGGGTGATAGGCGGTTAACAAATGGCAAGGCGGATGGCGGTAGGCTGAAAACTCAGGCCCCAGATCCACTTCACAGCCGCAGCGTTGGCCGTAATAGGCCCGCATGGTTAAATACCAGGCACGGTCGTAAACCCGGGAATCAATTGCAAATTCCCAGCTCCGGCCCAGTCCCGGAACTTCCAGAACGTATTTTCCGGCAGTCTGCCATGCGGAAAAATCCGCGGTTTGCAATAGGTCTCCTGAATAGTCATCCTGCCGGGACTGGCTCAAGTGACCGCGCCAGACCACCTGTCCGGTCACGTTGCGCAGATGAAAATCCCGCGTCTTCGCGCCCACAATCATTGCCTGTTTGGCGGCGCCGGGCAAATAACCCGTTTGGTTCAGGCGAATGGCCGGGGTGGGAGCTGCGGCTGTGGATTCGCCGGCAGCCCAGGCTTGCAGGCTCAGCGGCAAACCGGCGGCCATGGTTAAAAAATTTCTGCGTTGCATAGGGTATTGTTCTCAGCGATGGGGCGTGCAGATCTCGATGCTGGTCCGCAGATGCGCTCCCGCGTTTTGCATTTCCAGGATCGCCCGTTGCGCATCCTCCGTCCTCAGTCCGCGAATGGTGTCGGTGAGCAGAGTCACCTGCCAGCCGCCGTCGCGCGCCGCCAGTGCCGTTGCCCGCACGCAATATTCGGTGGCCAGACCGGCGAGATAAACATGACGAATCCCGTCCCGATGCAGGCGCGTGGCGAGCTGATGGCCCTCGGCATCGGTGCCCTCAAAAGCATTGTAGCCTTCCGCATTTGCATCCTGGCCCTTGGAAATCACCACCGCCGCGGGCGGCAACTGTAATGCGGGATGAAATGCGGCGCCCGCGCTATCCGCCACGCAATGGACCGGCCACTTGCCCCCCTGGGCTTGAAAATGCCGGCTCTGTGCGGGGTGCCAGTCGCGGGACACATAAACCCTGGCCGGCTGGCAACGGGCCAAAAATGCATTCAGGCGCGGCATAATGGCATCGCCTTCGGGCA
>JAKAZV010000180.1 GCA_021826505.1 Acidobacteriota bacterium
CTGATCGGCGGATGCGACGGTGCGGCGCCGGGGCGGAACTACTTTACCGAGTTCGCGGAACAGGCGCCGGATGATACCATGATCCTGACCCTCGGCTGCGGCAAATACCGCTTCAACAGCCATGATTTCGGCACCATCGGCGGCTTGCCGCGCCTGCTCGATATCGGCCAGTGCAATGACAGCTACTCTGCCCTGGTTATCGCCACGGCGCTGGCCGGTGCGTTCAATTGCGGGGTGAACGAGTTGCCGCTCTCGCTCGTCGTCTCCTGGTTTGAGCAGAAGGCGGCGGCGGTGTTCCTCACGCTGCTCGCCCTGGGCGTGCGCAATGTGCGGCTTGGGCCGACGCTGCCGGCGTTTCTCACGCCGGCCATTCTGGACATTCTTGTCAGCCAGTTCGGCGTGCTGCCGATTACCAGCGCCGAGGCTGATATCGAGGCCGCTCTCGCGCCCCGCATTGCCGCGGAATAGCGCCTGAGTGGAGGCGCCGGGATGGTTTCCCCAGTCCATCCCGGCGTCTTTTTGTCTACTGGTTCAAGGTGAAAACATGTCTGAAATCACGCTGATAACGCGCGATGGCGCGAAACTTGGCCTTGCCGCGGCTCCCACGGAGACGGTGCTGGAAGCCGCCGAGGCCGCTGGGCTTTTTCTGCCCGCCATGTGCCATGAGGGCAGTTGCGGCCTGTGCGCGGCGCAGGTGACGCAAGGGGATTACGCCCTGCGCGGCGGGGCGCGTGAGGCCGCGCCGGATGGCGCCATTCCGCTCTGCCTGTGCATGCCGCAATCGGCGCTGACGGTTGAGCTGCCTTATCCGCAGTCGGGCATCAGCCATCATAGCGTTCCCACCCGCATGGCGGAGATTAGCGGCATAAGCCAGGCTGGGAGCGGGGCGGTTATTCTCACGCTGGCGCTGCGGCCGGACCCTGAGTTTGGCACGGCGGCGGATTTCACCCCTGGGCAGTATATGGAGGTTTCCATACCCGGCACTGAGATAAAACGCGCTTATTCGCTCACCAACCTGCCCAATTGGGACGGCACGCTGGAATTTCTCATCCGCTTGCAGCCGGGGGGCGCGTTTTCCACCTGGCTCGCGCAGACGGCCAGGCCGGGCGACATGTTGAGCCTGCGCGGGCCGGTTGGGCGGTTCGTGCTGGATGAAACCAGCCCACGCCCGCGGGTTCTGGTCGGCGGCGGCTGCGGTTTCGCGCCGCTGCTTTCCATGCTGCGCCATCTGGCCGATTTTCAGGACATGCAGCCGACGCATCTGATTTTCGGCGCGAATACGGAGGCTGAGCTCGCCGTTGCCGCGCCGCTGGAGGACCTGGCGGCGCAATTGCCGAACTTGACCGTTTGCTGTGCCGTTTGGCACCCAGAGGCGGGCTGGGAGGGTTTTAGCGGCACCGCGGCCGATGCGCTGGCGCAATATCTGGACGGCGATGCCGGGCAGCCGGATATTTACCTGTGCGGCCCGCCACGGTTGATGGAGGCGGTTATGCGTGTCGCGAACGAGCGCGGGGTGCCCGCCGCGCGGATTTATTCCGAGCAGGTGCAGGCGCGCTGAGGGCGTGCGGGTGTTAGAGGCCGCGTGAAATCAGCTCACGCATGATCTCGGAGGTGCCGCCGTAGATGCGCTGTACCCGGGCATCGGCGAACAGGCGGCAGATTTCGTATTCGCGCATGAAGCCGTAGCCGCCGAAAAATTGCAGGCATTGGTCGACCACGCGGCCCTGGGTTTCGCTTGCCCAGAGTTTGGCGATGGAGGCGGCCTCGCTTGTCAGGCCGCCTTTGACGTGTTCGCCCAGGCATTGATCAAGGAAGGCCCAGCCGACTGAGATGTCGGCCTTGATGTCAGCCAGCTTGAACCTTGTGTTCTGCTGCTGGCCGACAGGTTTGCCGAAGGCGGAGCGCTCCTTCACGTAAGCGCAGGTGATATCAAAGGCTTTTTGCGCGGAGGCGATGGATTGATAGGCGATGGTCAGCCGTTCCTGCGGTAGCTCGCGCATCAGGATGCCCATGGCCCCGCCCTCGGGGCCGATGCGGTTATGCGCTGGCACGCGCACCTCATCGAAGAACAGCTCGGAGGTATCGGCCGAGAGATGGCCGAGCTTGTGCAGATTGCGGCCGCGGCGGAAACCGGGGCGGTCTGCTTCCACCACGATGAGACTCATGCCGCGCGAGCCGGCATCGGTGGCCGTGCGCGCCACCACGATGACGGCGTCGCAATGCTGGCCGTTGGAAATGAAAGTCTTCTGCCCGGAGATGACATATTCATCGCCCTCGCGCGCCGCGCGGGTGCGGATGCCTTGCAGGTCGCTGCCGGTGCCGGGCTCCGTCATCGCGATGGCGAAGACTTTTTTGCCGGTGACCATGCCCGGCAGCCAGCGTTTTTTTTGCGCCTCGTCGGCGGTGTTCAGGATGTAGCCGGCGCAGACATCGCTATGCACCGAGAAATCAGCCCCCGGGCCGGTGAAGCCGGCGTAGAACATCTCCTCGACCACGATGGCGTTGAACCGGAAATCGCCGCCCACGCCGCCATATTCCTCGGGGATTTGCGGACAGAGCAGGCCGGTCGCGCCGCCTTGGTCCCAGAAGTCGCGCTCGACGATGCCGGCTTCTTCCCAACGGTTGAAATGCGGGGCCACATGGGTGGCAGCGAACCGGCGGACAGTTTCGCGGAACTGCTCGTGTTCCTCATTGTAGATGGCACGCTGCCTCAGCACGGCGAAAGCTCCTTGAAAAATCCGTTGCGTTCAGGCTGTGACTTTTTCGGCGTGGGAGAGCAGGCAGAACGGCCCGCCGAGATAGGCGGGGAAGCCGGCCTCGCTGACCATGCCGTAA
>JAKAZV010000181.1 GCA_021826505.1 Acidobacteriota bacterium
GACCAGCATTCACCGGGGCGATATTGTGGTATTTCGTTACCCGCTGGATCCCCACATTCGCTTCATTAAACGCGTGATCGGCTTGCCCGGCGATCGCGTGGAGCTGCGCGACGGGGTGGTTTTTATTAATGGCCGCCGCCTGCGAGAGCCCTACATTTTGCCCGCCTATCGCGGGCATTCCAATCTGGCGCCATTGCGCGTTCCGGCCGGTGAATATTTTGTGCTGGGCGATCACCGCAATGACTCCGACGACAGCCGGACCTGGGGCTGCGTGCCGCGCGCTTTGATTCTGGGCAAGGCTGTCTGCGCCTACTGGCCGCCGCCGGCCTGGGGGCTGGTGCACTGAGGATTTTAAATTTTATCCAGAATCTCGATCGCTTTCCGGAATTTAAAGTCAGAATTCTTGGCTTGATTGTACAAGCGGGATAAGAGTGTTTCGTTTTCCGCGAGAAAACTTTTTACAGGATTTATGAGTGAATTTGACCTGCTCTCGATAAAATAAGCCAGGTAGAATCGGAGACTCTGAGAGACGGAGCGAAGCAGGTCACCTGCTTGGCTTCATTGGCCGCAGCTGTGGCTGATTTTGCGGCGCGCCACGCCAGAATGCTGAAAAATAGCCCTAAAACTCCGATGCCAAGGCCCATCAGGCTGGCATAGTTTCCCCATTCCGCAATTGACCCGACACCGGGCATTATGCAGGTTCAGCATAGCCGAAGCTCTGCTAAAATAGCTACGCGGCCGCGCCGCACCCGCTTCCAGACTTGACGCGTTTTTTCGATGAGGTCTGGTGGTGTGTCAAACCGAAGGCAAGGGAGGCGAATTGCGGGCATACCTGGCACTGGAAGACGGCGTCTGGTTCGAGGGGGAAGGCTTTGGCGCCCCGGCCGAGCGCGGCGGCGAGGTGGTTTTTAACACCTCGATGACCGGCTATCAGGAAATTTTCACCGATCCTTCTTACGCCGGACAGATGGTCTGCCTGACCAGCGCCCAAATCGGCAACTACGGCGCCAATGCCTGGGACGACGAGGCCGAACGGCCCCATATAGAAGGCTTGATCGTGCGTGAGTTTTCCGAGTTGGCCAGCAACTGGCGGAGCCAGGAAGACTGCGGCCGCTATCTGGCCCGCCACGGCATACCCGGCATCGCCGAAATAGACACCCGCGCCCTGGTGCGGCATTTGCGGGATCAGGGCGCGCAGCGCGGCATTCTGGCTGTATCCGGCACGGCTTTGGATCCCGAAAAACTGACCGCCCGCGCCCGCGCCTTGCCGGTCATGCTGGGCCTGGATCTGGCCCGCAATGTGACCACCGCGAAAGCATACGATTGGCAAACCAGGCCCGCGCCCGATCAATATGAGCCCGCGGCGGAAGCTCTCGAACATCCTTTCCGGGTGATGGCCTACGATTTCGGGATCAAGCGCAATATTTTGCGTCAGCTGGCCGCCCATGGCTGCCAGGTCCGGGTCGTGCCGGCGCAGACTTCGGCGGAAGAAATTCTGGCCTGGAAACCGGATGGTTTGTTTCTCTCCAACGGCCCCGGCGATCCCGAACCCCTGGCCTACGCCCAACAAAATCTGCGCGCGATGCTGGGACGGCTGCCGATTTTCGGCATCTGCCTGGGCCATCAATTGCTCGGCCTGGCGCTGGGCGGGCGCACCTACAAGCTGAAATTTGGCCATCATGGCGGCAACCATCCGGTGCGGCAATCCGCCACCGGACAAATCGAGATCACCGCGCATAATCATAATTTCGCCGTGGATCCCGATTCCCTGCCCGCGGCCGAAGTCGAACTCACGCATTTTGACCTCAACGACGGCACGCTGGAGGGACTGCGTCACCGTTCCTGGCCGCTGTTCAGCGTGCAATACCACCCCGAGGCCGCTCCCGGACCGCACGATTCGCATTATCTGTTCTCCGATTTTGTGCAACTCATGCGCGACTGGCGCACCGCCCACCCCTGATCCGGAATCCGCGCCATGCCCCGACGCACCGATCTGAAAAAAATCCTCATCCTCGGCTCCGGGCCCATCATCATCGGGCAAGCCTGCGAATTTGACTATTCCGGCGTACAGGCCTGCAAGGCGCTCAAGGCGGAAGGCTATGAAGTGGTGCTGGTGAACTCCAATCCCGCCACCATCATGACCGATCCGGAAATGGCGCACCGCACGTACGTCGAGCCGCTGTCACGCGACTACCTCAAAGCCGTTCTGGAACGCGAAGCCGCGCCGGGGCTGGCGCTGCTGCCGACCGTGGGCGGGCAGACGGCGCTGAATCTGGCGGTGGAACTGGCGGACCAGGGCGACCTGGAGCGCTGGAATGTGGAGCTCATCGGCGCCAATCTGCAGGCCATCAAAAAAGCCGAAGACCGTTTATTGTTCAAGGATGCCATGAGCCGCATCGGGCTCGAGACCCCGCGCTCGCGGCTGGTCAATAACCTGCGCGACGGCCTCGATTTTGCCCACGAAGCCGGCTACCCGGTCATCATCCGGCCCTCATTCACGCTGGGCGGCTCGGGCGGCGGCCTCGCCTACAACCGCGAGGAGTTCAGCGACATTCTCGCCCGCGGCATCGATTTATCTCCCGTGCATGAATGCCTGGTCGAGGAAAACTGCCTGGGCTGGAAAGAGTTCGAGCTGGAAGTGGTGCGCGACACCGCCGACAACGTCATTATCGTCTGCTCGATCGAGAATTTTGACCCCATGGGCGTACATACCGGTGATTCCATCACCGTTGCCCCGGCCCAGACCCTCACCGACCGCGAATATCAGCACATGCGCGATGCCGCCATTGCCGTGATCCG
>JAKAZV010000070.1 GCA_021826505.1 Acidobacteriota bacterium
GCGACAACGTGGCGCTGGAGATCGAGCTGATCACGCCGGTGGCGCTCGAGAAGGGGCTGCGCTTCGCCATCCGCGAGGGCGGCCGCACCGTGGGCGCCGGCGCCATCAGCGAAATTGTTCAGTAAGCGAGTGATCTATGCCACGTATTCGCATCCGGCTCAAAGCCTACGACTATCGCGTTCTCGATCAGTCCACGCACGAGATCGTGCAGACCGCCAAGCGCACCGGCGCGGCCATCGCCGGCCCCATTCCGCTGCCCACGGTCATCAACCGTTTCACCGTGCTGCGCTCTCCGCACGTGGATAAAAAAAGCCGCGAGCAGTTTGAAATCCGCACGCATAAGCGGCTTCTCGACCTGCTCGATCCCGGCCAGGACACGATGGACGCGCTCATGAAGCTCGATCTGCCCGCCGGCGTGGATGTCGAGATCAAGGCCTTCGGCAAGGATCATAAATAACCCGGCAAGGAACCCCGTATGGTGCAAGGCATTCTTGGCAAGAAAATCGGCATGACCGAGACCTGGCGCGACGGCGCCATGGTGCCCGTCACCCTGCTGCAGGCCGGCCCCTGCGTTGTCACCCAGCGCAAGACCCAGGCCCGCGACGGCTACGACGCCGCCCAGCTCGGGCTGATCGAATTTCTCAAACCCTCCAAGCTCAACCGCCCCCAGCAGGGGCTGATGAAAAAACACGACCTGCCGCCCTGCCGCCTGCTGCGCGAAGTCGAGGTGGCCGCGGGCGCCGATCCCAAGCCCGGCGATCAGGTGCTGGTGGATCTGTTTCAGGAGCGCGAGCAGGTGGATGTCATCGGCGTCAGCAAGGGCCGCGGCTTTGCCGGTGTCGTCAAGCGGCATCACTTCGGCGGCGGCGCCGCCACTCACGGCTCCATGTTCCACCGCGCCCCCGGCTCTATCGGCGCCTCGGCCTTCCCCTCGCGCGTGCTCAAGGGCATGCGCGCCGCCGGCCACATGGGCCACGCCCGCGTCACCGTGCGTAACCTGCGGGTGATCGCGGTGGACCCCGACAGCAACCTGCTGGCCGTTTCCGGCGCCGTGCCCGGACCCAACGGCGGCTACGTGTTGATCCGCAAATCCATCGCGCCGCGCCGTCAGCGCCGCGGCTTTGCCGGTTCCACCACGGTGGATCCGCTCAAGGCGTCCAAAAAGCGCGCCGGAAAGAAATAGGCGAACGGCCATGGCCACCATCGCAATCCGCAATCTGCAAAACCAGACCGTCGGCCAGCTCGAGTTGCGCGACGAGGTCTTTGCCGCTCCCGTGAATGAGGCTCTGCTCTGGGAGGCGGTGCGCCATTACGGCGACGCCCAGCGCCGCGGCACCCACAAAACCAAGGGCCGCGCCGATGTCGCCGGCAGCGGCCGCAAGCTGTGGAAGCAGAAAGGCACCGGCCGTGCCCGCATCGGGTCGGTCCGCAGCCCGCTCTGGCGCCATGGCGGCACCGTCCACGGACCCCAGCCCCGGAGCTACGCCTGGACCATGCCCCGCAAAAAGCTGCAAGCCGCGCTGCGCTCGGCTCTCGCCGCCCGCTTTCAGGACAATGCCCTCATCGTGGTGGAATCGCTCGAGCCGGCGGAGCCCAAAACCCGCCTCGTGCGCCAGGCGCTCAATCAATTGCAAGCCGCCAAAACCGCCCTGCTGGTGCATGGCTCCGGCGCCGCCTCCGAGGCTCTTGCGCGCGGCGCCCGCAATCTGGCCGGGGTCGAATTGCTGGCTTCCTCCGAAGTTCATCCCTGGCATCTGCTGCGCTACGAGCGCATCGTGCTGGCCCGTCCGGCGCTTGAGCGGCTGCAGGCCGCGGCCCTGCCGGCGCCGAAAAAGTCAGGAGCCGTTGCATGAGAAACCGTTATCAGGTGATTCAGCGCCCCATCATCACGGAAAAAGGCCTCTCCGCCAAGGAAAGCCTGCGCACCTTGGTCTTTGAGGTGAACCCCCACGCCACCAAAAATGAAATTCGCGGCGCCGTGGAAAGCATCTTCAAAGTCAAAGTCGAGGCCGTCCGCACCTCCACCTTCGCCGGCAAAGAGCGCCGGCGGGGCAAATTTTCCGGCTACCGGCCGGACTGGAAAAAGGCTTACGTCAAACTGCGCCGCGGCGAAAAAATGCCCGAGTACGCGGAAAACGTCTAGCCCGCGGACAGGGAATCAGCGTCTGAGAATATCGAATTCGAAATCAAGTGGCCAGGTTGGGGTTTTCTTTCCAGCTCCGGATCAGCGTCACTTAACAATGCCGAGGCGAAGGGAGAAACGAGCAGAGCGAGGCTGAAGGAGCGAGGACACCGGAGCATGCCCGGTTGTATGTGAGGATGTCCGCGCGACGGAAAACGAAGCGATGCGAAGTTGATCCCTTCGCTCTTCTTGAATCATCATGGCGATTAAGACATTCAGACCCACCACCCCCACCCGGCGCTATCAGAGCGTGGTCACCGGCGAGAGCCTGACCCGCGAGCGGCCGCACAAGCCGCTGCTCGAGCCGCTGCGCAAAACCGGCGGCCGCCGCAACTCCGGCGACCTCACCAGCTGGCATCGCGGCGGCGGCCACAAGCGCATGTACCGGGTGATTGATTTCAAACGCGACAAGGCCGGCATCCGGGCCGTCGTCGAGTCGGTCGAGTACGACCCCAACCGCAGCGCCCGCATCGCCCTGCTCAAGTATGTGGATGGCGAGCGGCGCTATATTCTGCAGCCCAATGGCCTCGAAGTCGGCATGCAGGTCTCAAGCGGTCCCCAGGCCGACATTCTGGTCGGCAACGCGCTGCCGTTGAAAAATATCCCTCCCGGCACCAACGTGCACAACATCGAGCTCCGCCCCGGCAAGGGCGGGCAGATGGCGCGCTCGGCCGGCGGCTCGGCCCAGTTGCTTTCCAAGGAAGGCGACTACGCCCTGCTCAAGCTGCCCTCGGGCGAAGTCCGCAAGGTGCTGGTCGAGTGCATGGCCACCATCGGCGTGGTGGGCAATCTCGATCACGAAAATATCGCGCTCGGCAAGGCCGGCCGCCGGCGCTGGCTGGGCCGCCGCCCGGTGAACCGCGGCGTCTCCATGAACCCGGTGGATCATCCCCACGGCGGCGGCGAGGGCAAAACCTCCGGCGGACGCCATCCCGTCACGCCCTGGGGCCAGCCCACCCGCGGGTACCGCACCCGCAACGCCAAGCGCACCGACCGTTTCATCGTCAACCGGCGCAAGCCCTGAGAGTTTTGAGGACGGCATTATGGCTCGCTCAGTCAAAAAAGGACCTTTCGTGGACGGCCACCTGCTGCGCCGGATTCAGGAGATGAATCAGCGCAACGAAAAAAAGGTGCACAAAACCTGGTCGCGCCGCTCCACCCTCACTCCCGAGTTCATCGGCCACACCGTGGCCGTGCACAACGGGCGCAAGTTCATTCCGGTGTATGTCACCGAAAACATGGTCGGGCACAAGCTGGGCGAGTTCGCCCCCACCCGCACCTTCAAGGGCCACTCCGTCAAGGCGGCGGCGGAAAAAACCGCGGCCCCGGCCTGAGATTTGCCTCCCGCGCCCGCGCGCCGGAGCCTGAAAGAAAATTGCCATGGAAGCCAAGGCTATCGCCCGTTTCGTTCGCGTTTCGCCCCAGAAGGCGCGCCTGGTCGTGGATCTGATCCGCGGCAAGCGCGCCGCCGAGGCGCTGCAGATCCTGCAGTTTGCCCGCAAGCGCATCGCCGCCGAAGTGGCCAAACTGCTGCGCTCGGCCATCGCCAACGCCACCGAGCGCCACGATCATCTCGACGTGGATCAGCTCTGGGTTCTGGCCGCCTACGTCAACGATGGCCCCCGCGCCAAGCGCATTCGCCCCGCCCCCATGGGCCGCGCCTATCGCTATCAGCGGCGCAGCGCGCATATCGGCGTGCTGGTCGGTGACCGCGCCGGCCAGTCCGGTTCCGCGGCCGCGGCGCCGGCTCAGCCCGCCAAACCGGCCAAGTCCGCCGCCAAACCGGCGCGCCGCCCGCCCGCCCGCCGTCCGGGCGCCAGGCCGGCGGCGAAAGCGTCCGGCCGGCCCGCCAAAACCGGCCGGCCCGCCAAAGCCGCCAAACCGGCCAAGTCCGCCGCCAAGCCGGCGGCCAAGCCGTCCGGGTCCAAGCCCTGATTTCCGATCGCCAGGTTGAATTCTTATGGGTCAAAAAGTACATCCTTACGGTTTCCGGCTCGGCTACATCAAGCCTTGGAAAAGCCAGTGGTTTGCCACCAAGGACTATAGCCGGCTGCTCCTGGAAGACGTGCGCCTGCGCGACCAGCTCAAAAACCGGCTGCGCGCCGCCGGCATCTCCTCGGTCGAGATCAGCCGTCCCGGCAACAAGCTGCGCGTCGTGCTGCACACCTCCCGCCCCGGCATCATCATCGGTCGCAAGGGCGCCGAAATCGATAAGCTCAAAACCGAGCTGCAGAAGCAGACCAATCGGGAAGTGTTTATTGATATTCAGGAAGTGCACAAGCCCGAGCTTGATGCCACGCTCGTCGCCGAATCCATCGCGCTGCAGCTTGAAAAACGCATCGCCTTCCGCCGCGCCATGCGCAAGGCGGTCGATAGCGCCATGCGCTTTGGCTGCCAGGGCATTAAGGTGCGCGTTTCGGGCCGGCTCAACGGCGCCGAAATCGCCCGCTCCGAATGGTATCTGCAGGGCCGGCTCCCGCTTCACACCCTGCGCGCCGACATTGATTACGGCACCGCCGAGGCGCGTACCACCTACGGCGTCATCGGCGTCAAGGCCTGGATCTATCGCGGCGAAGTGCTGGGCGCCCGGCGGGGCGGCCTGGCCGCGCCCGAACCCATGCCCCGCCGCCGCGAGGCCCGGAGTTAACTGCCATGTTGATGCCTAAAAAAGTCAAGTTCCGCAAGCAGCAGCGCGGCCGCATGAGCGGCAAGGCCTGGACCGGCTCCAGCCTCGCCTTTGGCGATTACGGCCTCAAGGTCACCGAATGCGGTTGGATCACCGACCGCCAGATCGAGGCCAGCCGCGTCGCCATGACCCGCTTCGTCAAGCGCGGCGGCAAAGTCTGGATCCGCGTCTTCCCCGACAAGCCGGTGACGAAAAAGCCGGCCGAAACCCGTATGGGCAAGGGCAAGGGCGCGCCCGATCACTGGGTCGCGGTGGTCAAGCCTGGCCGCATCCTGTTCGAAATGGAAGGCGTGCCGGTGGCCCAGGCGGCCGAAGCCATGCGCCTGGCCGCCCACAAGCTCTCCCTGCGCACCGCCTTCATCAGCCGTGAATCCGCCGGAGGTCACGCATGAGCAAGGCCAGCGAAAAATTCCGTCAGATGGGCGCCGATGAGCTGCGCGCGCAGGATCAGGACCTGCACGACCGGCTCTTCCGGCTCAAATTCCAAATGGCCATGGGCCAGAGTGAAAGCGTCAAAACCATCCGCCAACTGCGCCGTGACGTGGCCCGGGTCAAGACCCTGCTGCGGGAACGCGCCTTGAAGGGAGAAAGCTGATCATGCCCGCTGCCGCTCCCGCGCTGCCCTCGCGGCGCAACGAAAAAATCGGTGAAGTGGTCTCCACCCGCATGGCCAAGACCATCGTGGTGCGGGTCACGCTGCGTTCGGCCCATGGCTTGTACCGCCGCGGGCTGACCTATCATCACAAGTTCTATGCCCATGCCGAAGCCGGCGCCTGCCAGGTCGGCGACATCGTGCGTATCGGCGAAACCCGGCCCTTGAGCAAGCTCAAGCGCTGGCGCCTGCTCGAGGTGGTGCGCCGCGCCGCCGCCCTGCCCACCCGGGAAGAAATCGCCCGCGCCGTCGGCGAAGGCGAAATTGTCCGCGATACCCGCAAACCCGCGGCCGCGCCGGCCCCCGCGGCCGGGAAAGCAGGCCCGTCATGATCGGCATGCGCACCATGCTCGAGGTCGCCGACAACAGCGGCGCCCGCAAGCTGCAGGTCATTCTGCCCATCGGCGGCCATACCGGCCTGCGCGCCGGCCTCGGCGACGTGGTCACCGCCGCCGTCAAGGAGGCCGCGCCCGATGGCCAGGTGAAAAAGGGCAAGGTGGTGCGGGTGGTCATCGTCCGCTCCCGCAAGGAACACCGCCGCAAGGACGGCACCTACATCCGCTTCGACCAGAACGCCGGCGTGCTCATCAATGAAACCGGCGAGCCGGTCGGCACCCGCGTCTTTGGCCCCGTCGCGCGCGAGCTGCGCGACAAGCGCTTTGTCAAAATCATCTCTCTCGCGCCCGAGGTGCTCTAGCCTGGGCCGGGCAAAGGATCTGTATGCCGGTTTTGGATATTCGCAAAAACGACACCGTCAAGGTCATCAGCGGCCGTGATCGCGGCAAGCAGGGCAAGGTGCTGCGCGTCTTTCCCGCCGAGCGCCGCGTCCTGGTCGAGCGCGTCATGATGGTCAAGCGCCACACCCGTCCCAACCCCAACCGCCAGGTCAAGGGCGGCATCGCCGAGCACGAGGCGCCCATCGCCATCGCCAACGTCATGCTGGTCTGTCCCCAGTGCGGCCCCGTCCGCGTGGGTCATCAGCGCGGCGACAAGGGCGGCCTGCGCGTCTGCCATAAATGCCAGCGCACCTTCGAGTAAGGCAATAAGGAAATCGTTATGAGTGCCCGTTTGAAACAGAAATATCTGGCCGAAGTGGCGCCCGCCCTGCAGCGCGAGTTCCAGATCGCCAACCACATGGCCGCTCCCCGGCTGGTCAAAATCGTGATCAACTTGGGGGTGGGCGAGGCCGCCGCCAACGCCAAGCTGCTGGAAAGCGCGCAGCGCGAGCTGGCCGCGATCGCCGGCCAGAAGCCGGTCGTCACCCGCGCCAAAAAGAGCATCGCCGCCTTCAAGTTGCGCGAAGGCATGCCCATCGGCGTCTGCGTCACCCTGCGCGGCGACCGCATGTACGAGTTTCTGGACCGCCTGGTCAACGTCGCGCTGCCCCGGGTGCGCGACTTCCGCGGCGTCTCGCCGCGCTCGTTTGACGGCCGCGGCAGTTACACCCTCGGCCTCAAGGATCAGATCATCTTTCCCGAAATTGACTATGCCAAGGTGGAAAAAACCCTGGGCATGAACATCACCGTCGTCACCACCGCCGCCAACGACGAACAGGGCCGCGCCCTGCTGCGCCAGTTGGGCATGCCGTTCCGCGCCGCCTGAGGGAGAACTTGTTATGGCTACCCGCGCCCGCATCGCCAAAACCCGCAAAAAGCTGAAATACGCCATCCGCCAGCGCAATCGCTGCCAGCGCTGCGGCCGGCCCCGCGCCTTCCTGCGGAAATTCGGCCTCTGCCGCCTCTGCTTCCGCCAGCTCGCGCTGCGCGGCGAAGTGACCGGCGTCATCAAGGCCAGTTGGTAGGCCGCATACGAATCTCGGGCGCGCGCGCGCCCTGGAGGATGAAATGAGTTTGACCGATCCCATTGCCGATCTTTTAACCCGCATCCGCAACGCCGCCCGCGCCCATCAGGCGAAGGTGGACGTGCCCATGTCGCGGCTGAAACTGGAAATCGTCAAAATCCTCAAGGATGAAGGCTACCTGCACAGCTACAAGGTGCAGCCGGTTGAGGGCTCGCCCCATCTCACCCTGCGCGTCATCCTCAAGTATGGCGAAGACGATCAGCCGGTCATCACCAACGTGCAGCGCGTCTCCAGCCCCGGCTGCCGGGTCTACGTCGGCCATCGCGCCATCCGCCCCGTGCTGGGCGGCGCCGGGGTCAACATTCTCAGCACGCCCCGCGGCCTCATGACCGGCCGGCAGGCCCGCAAGCAGGGCCTGGGCGGCGAAGTGCTCTGCGAAGTCTGGTAACCCATCTAAGGAACGATTTATGTCCCGTATCGGACGCAAACCTATTCCCTTGCCGGCCGGCGTCAAAGTGGATCTGGCGCCCCAGGCGGTAGCCGTGCAGGGCCCCAAAGGCAAGCTGCAGGTGGCCCTGCCCGCGGGCATCACCCTGGTGCGCCAGGACGGCCATCTGCTGGCCCAGCGGGCCGGCGATGAATACGCTCCCCTCCACGGCCTGGCCCGCAGTCTGGTGGCCAATGCCGTGCACGGGGTTTCCAGCGGCTTTCAGAAGGAACTCGATATCGTCGGCGTCGGCTACCGCGCCGAGCTCAAGGGCAAGCAGACGCTGGTGCTCACCCTCGGCTTCAGCCATCCCATCGAATATCCCGTGCCGCCCGGCATCGAAATTGCCGTGGATGCGAAATCCACCCATCTCACCATCACCGGCGCCGATCGCCAGCGGGTGGGCCAGGTGGCGGCCGATCTGCGCGGACTGCGTCCGCCCGATCCCTATAAGAACAAGGGTGTCCGCTATACCGGCGAGCGCCTCAAAAAGAAAGTGGGCAAAACCGGCGCCAAGTAAGCGCCTTCGGGGAGAGTGTTTATGATTCAGACGCTATCCAAAAACCTGCGCCGCCGGCCGCGCCAGGCCCGCGCCCGCCGCCGCCTCCGCGGCAGCGCCGCGCGTCCGCGGCTGAACGTCTTCCGTTCCCTCAACCATATCTACGCCCAGCTGGTGGATGACGACTCCAATCGCGTTCTCGCCGCCAGCTCCAGCCTCAAGCTGGGCAACGGCGGCAATCTCGCCGCCGCCCGCGAGGTGGGTAAGCAGATTGGCGCCCGCGCCGTCAGCCTGGGCATCCAGCAGGCGGTCTTTGACCGCGCTGGTTATCCCTACCATGGCCGCGTCAAGGCCCTGGCCGAGGCCGCTCGCGCCTGCGGTTTGCAATTTTAGAAAGGTCATTATGCCGGCAATTCGTCAACGCCTCGATCCCAATCAATATCAGTTAAAAGACCAGGTGATCGCCATCAACCGGGTCACCAAAGTGGTCAAGGGCGGCAAGAATCTCTCCTTCAGCGCGCTCGTCGTCGTCGGCGATCCCGGCGCCTCGGTCATCGGCTTCGGCAGCGGCAAGGCCAAGGAAGTGCCGCAGGCCATTCGCAAGGGCATTGAAGCGGCCAAAAAGAACCTGGTTCGCATCTCCCGCACCGATATTTCCATCCCCCACGCCGCCCTGGGCCATTTCGGCAGCGGGCAGGTGCTGCTCAAGCCCGCTCGCGCCGGGACTGGCGTCATCGCCGGCGGCGCCGTGCGCGCCGTGATGGAGTCGGCCGGAATCACCAACGTGCTGACCAAAAGCATCGGCACCACCAACTCGCATAATGTCATCCGCGCCACCTTTGCCGCCTTGCTGCAGTTGCGCGACCGCCAGGTCTTCGTCGCCCGCCGCCGCCATCCCGGCAGCCTGGCCAACGCCGCCGCCGCCGAAGCCGCCGCGGCGCCCGCAACGGAGCCGGCGCCGGCCCAGGCTTAGTTTGCCGGATTTTTGGATTGGAGCTTCACATGCCTACCGCATCCTCATCGCATCCCACCCTGCGGATTGAGTACTACCGCAGCGCCATCGGCCGCAGTTGGCGGCAAAAACTCATCGTGCGCGGCCTGGGTTTCACCCGCCTGCGGCAGGTCGTGGTCCGGCCCGATAATCCCGGCATTCGCGGCATGGTCGCCAAAATCCCCCACCTGGTGCGGATTCTCAAGTAAGCGCGCGAATCTCAAAGAAAAAGCGGCGGTGCCGCATCGTTCAGAATCGAGCCAGTCATGAACCTCAGCCAAATCCGCAAACCCAAAGGCGCCACTCACCCCCGCAAGCGGGTGGGGCGCGGCATGGGCTCCGGCCACGGAAAAACTTCCACCCGCGGCCACAAAGGCCAGCGCTCCCGTTCCGGCCATCGCCTGCTGCGCGGCTTTGAGGGCGGCCAGATGCCCATCCATCGCCGCCTGCCCAAGCGCGGCTTCAAGAACCCGTTCCGCAAGCACTTCGCCGAGGTCAATCTCGATCGCCTGGCCGCGCTCGGCATCGCCGAAATCACGCCCGCCGTGCTGCTCGAGCGCAAGGTGATCCGCCACGTGCTCGACGGAGTCAAAATTCTGGGCCAGGGCGAGCCCGGCGCCGCCCTGCGCGTCACCGCCCATGGCTTTACCCGCGCCGCCCGCGAAAAAATCGAAAAAGCCGGCGGCCAGGCGACCCTGCTGGCTTGATCGTTGCCGCGGCGCCGCATGCCGCCGCGCCGTATAATGCTGTTTTCTGGATTTTATGTTTGAATCAATTGGCAACATTGCCCGCGTCGCCGACCTGCGCAAACGGGTCCTGTTCACCCTCTTCATCCTGTTTGTCTATCGCATCGGCTCGCACGTTCCCACTCCCGGCATCAACACCGCCCTGCTCAAGCAGTGGTTTGCCGCCCACTCCGGCACCCTGCTTGGCTACCTCGACATGTTCAGCGGCGGCAACTTCGGCCAGATGACCGTCTTCGCCCTGGGCATCATGCCCTACATCACCGCCTCCATCATTCTGGAGCTCATGACGGTGGTCTGGCCTTATCTGGAAAAGCTGCAGAAGGAAGGCGAGCTCGGCCGCCGCAAAATCACCCAATATACCCGCTATCTGACCATCGTGCTGGCGATTTTTCAGAGCCTCGGCATTGCCTTCACCCTGCTGCACTCGAGCAACGGCTTCGTCATTGATCCCGGCCTCGGCTTCATCCTGATGACGGTTCTGACGCTGACCACCGGCTCGGCCTTCGTCATGTGGCTGGGCGAGCAGATCACCGAGCGCGGCATCGGCAACGGCATGTCGCTCATCATCTTTGCCGGCATCGTCGTCGGCCTGCCCCGCGCCATCAGCGATCTTTGGTCCATGGTGCAGAGCTCCGCCTGGGGTCCGCTCACCGTTCCCGCCATGCTGCTGCTGCTGACGGTCATGGTCTCGGTCGTGGCCTTTATCGTCTTCGTCGAGCGCAGCGAGCGCCGCATTCCCGTGCAGTACGCCAAGCGCGTGGTGGGCCGCAAGCTCATGGGCGGCCAGTCCACCCACCTCCCCATCCGGGTCAACAGCGGCGGCGTCATGCCGGTCATCTTCGCCGCTTCCATTCTGACCTTCCCGCAGACTCTGAGCCTGCTGCCCGTGGTGCAGCACAGCCCCTTCTTCGGGCCGTTTTTCCGCTCGCTCGGCTTCGGCCGGCCGCTCTATTCGCTGATTTATATTGTGGCGATCATCTTTTTCGCCTATTTCTACGTCTCCATCATCTTTAATCCCACCGAAGTTGCCGACAATATGCGCAAATACGGCGGCTTCATTCCCGGCATCCGTCCCGGCAAGCGCACCGCCGAATACATCAACGACATTCTCACCCGCATCACCCTGGTGGGTGGCATCTACCTGGTGCTGGTGTCGCTGTTGCCGCAGTTCCTGATCACCGGAACCCAGCTCCAGCATCTGCCCCGGGTTTTAGGCGGCGCGTTTTTCGCCAATCTGCCCACCTGGTTCCTCAACGGCCTGCATCTCAACTTTTATTTCGGCGGCACTTCCTTGCTGATCGTGGTGGGCGTGGCCATGGATACCGTGCAGCAGATCGAGGCGCAGTTGATCATGCGCCATTACGAAGGCTTTACCGCCCGCGCCCGCGTGCGCGGCCGCCGTTCCAACTGGGCCTGACCGTCATGCGCCTGTCCCTGAAAGCGGCTGCGCCGCCTTGCCCGTCGCCCCGGCTGGAAAATTTTCCCGCTGATTTCCGCTCCGGCCGGAAACTGCGCGCCCGCTGCCGCGGGCCGCGCGGCCTGGCCTTCGCGCTGCGGCAGGATCCCGCCCGCCCGTCTTCCGCCGTTCCCGTCGCGGCCGCCCGGCCCGCTTCCGCCTCGGCCGGCGTGCGGGCCGTTCCGCCCATCGTGCTCTTGGGCGTGCCCGGCGCGGGGAAGGGCACTCAGGCCAAGCGCATCATCGCCCGCTACGGCATTCCCCACATCTCAACCGGAGAAATGTTTCGCCGCTCGCTGGAGGCCGGCAGTCCGCTGGGGCTGGAAGCGCGGGCCTACATGGAAAAAGGCCAGCTCGTTCCCGATGATCTGGTCTGTCAGGTGGTGGCCGAGCGTCTCCGCCAGGATGACTGCGCCCACGGCTACATTCTCGACGGCTTCCCCCGCACCCTCGCCCAGGCCCATTGGCTCTACGATTTTCTCGAATCCCGCGGGCCCGGCCCCGGCCGCTCGCTGATTGTGATCTATCTCAGCGTGGGGTATAATGAGCTGTATCGTCGGCTGACTGGCCGGCGCTATTGTCCCGTTTGTGCCCGTATCTATAACATCTACACCCAGCCGGCCCGCCGCCCGGGCTTTTGTGATGTGGATGGCGCGCCGCTGGATCAGCGTCCCGATGACGAGCCGGATGTGGTGCGCGAACGGCTGGTGACCTACGAGGAACAAACCATGCCGCTCTTGGCCGAGTTGCGCCGCCGGGGCAATTTTTTCGAGTTGCCCGGCACCGATCCCGTGGACCGGATCAGCGGCCGGATTTTTGAAATTCTGGACGCCCGGCAGGCCTGGGCATGAGCCTGTGCAAGTCGCCGGCGGAAATCGAAAAGCTGCGCCGCAGCGGACTGGCCGTGCGGCGGGTTCTGGCCAAGGTCGTGGCCGCGGTCGTGCCCGGCGCCACCACCTGGGACCTCGAGGAAATTGCCCAGGCCGGCATTCGCGCCGAGGGGGCCTCGTCCGCCTTTCGCGGCTACCGGGGCTATCCCTGCGTGCTCTGCGCCTCGGTCAACGATGAGATCGTGCATGGCATCCCCAGCCGCAAAAAGGTTCTGCGCGCCGGTGATTTGGTTTCGCTCGACTGCGGCGTCCTGCTCGATGGCTACTACGGCGACAGCGCCGTCACCGTGGCCGTCGCGGGCGCCCCGAATCCGGCCCACGGCCGGCTGTTGGCGGTGACCCAGTCCGCGCTGGCCGCCGGCATCGCCCAGGCCCGCGCCGGCAACTATCTCGGCGACGTTTCCCACGCCGTGCAGGTCGCGGTCGAATCCGCCGGCTTCAGCGTGGTGCGGGAATTTGTCGGCCATGGCATCGGCACGCACCTGCATGAGGACCCGCAGGTGCCCAATTACGGCTCGCCCGGCGCGGGCCGCAAGCTGCGCGAAGGCATGGTGCTTTGCATCGAACCCATGGTCAACCAGGGTTCGCCGGAAGTGCGCATGCTCGCCGATGGCTGGACCGCCGTCACCGCCGACGGCGCCTGTTCGGCCCATTTTGAGCATGCCGTCGCCATTACCCGCGACGGCCCCTGGATTCTGACCCAGGATGCCGCGGCCGCTTAGGCCGCGGGTTGGGATTGGCAGTGGTTCTGAAAGGAATGAGACGATGATTCATCGTCATGCATGAGCAAAGAAGACGCGATTGAAATGATGGGCACCGTGATCGAGCCGCTGCCCAACGCCATGTTCCGCGTGGAACTGGAAAACAAGCATCAGGTGCTGGCCCACGTCAGCGGGAAAATGCGGAAAAATTTCATCCGCATCCTCGCCGGCGATAAAGTCACGATCGAGCTGTCGCCGTACGATCTGACCCGCGGCCGCATCACCTATCGCTATCGCTGAGCCCGGCTTGCGCCGGGAAGGTTGCAATTTATGAAAGTCCGCGCATCGGTCAAAAAAATTTGTGACAAGTGCAAGATCGTGCACCGCCAGGGCGTGGTGCGCGTCATCTGCGAAAACCCCAAGCATAAGCAGCGCCAGGGCTAGTCCCGCGCTGCCGTTGCAGTCGGTGCGGCCCGCGCCGCGCCCTCGGAAAGGCAAAACCCTATGGCACGCATCGCCGGCGTTGATCTTCCTCCCCGCAAGCGGGCGGAGATCGCCCTTACCCACATCTACGGCATCGGCCGCGCCCGCGCCCTCGCCATTCTGGCCAGGGCCGGCGTCGAGGCCGGTAAAAAAGTCAAGGATTGGTCGGAGGAAGAAGCCAACCATATCCGCCAGGTGATCGAAGAGCAGGGCGGGGTCGAAGGCGACCTGCGCAAGGAAATTTCGATGAACATCAAGCGTCTCATCGAAATCGGCTCCTACCGCGGCTTGCGCCATCGCCGCAACCTGCCCGTCCGCGGCCAGCGCAGCCACACCAACGCCCGCACCCGCAAGGGTCCGCGCCGCGGCACCGTCGCCAACAAGAAAAAGGCCAGCGCCAAAACTTAAGATGATTCATTCAAAGGGATAGGAAATTGAGTGCGCCCGGGGAGAAGCCTGCAGGGCAAGGCCGAAGGCGCGAGGACACCGCAGCGTACTTCATGGGTACGTGAGGATGTCCGAGCGGCTGAGAACAAAGCCCTGCGGCGCTTATCCCTGGGCGAGGAATT
>JAKAZV010000071.1 GCA_021826505.1 Acidobacteriota bacterium
GAGCGGCAGGTCGCGCTCGCGGCGGGCGGGCGCCGCGGCCGCACTCTGGCGCGCCCGGCGGCCGCGCAGCTCGCGCAGGCCGCTGCGGAAGGCGGCCATAATGGTGGGCAACGTCCGCACCAGCGTGATCAGGCCGGCGGCGGCAACCGCTCCGGCACCGATGGGGCGAATATAGGCCGCCCAGATATCGTCGGGGGACATGCGGGCAATGGGCACGGTCGAAGGGTAGATGGCGCCGGGAAAAGCGGCGCCAAAAAATTTAATCGCCGGCGCCAGCACCAGCCAGGACAAGACGCCGCCGGCGAACAAAAGTCCCGCCGTGCGGGGTCCGATGATGTAACCCACACCCAGGTATTCGGGCGTGAGGTCGGCGCGGAAACTGGCGCCCGGCAACCAGCGAGGTTGGTAATCGGCATTTTCCCGCCAGAAGCCCAGGCCGTTCATCATCAGCTTGTATAAGCTGCCCAACCCCAGGCCCCAGAAGACCCGGCTGGCAAAATTTCCTCCGCGTTCGCCCGCGATCAGGACATCGGCGCAGGCAGTGCCTTCCGGATAGGTCAGGACTCCGTGCTCCTCCACGATGAGATAGCGGCGGAGCGGAATCATGAACAATATGCCCAGCCAGCCGCCAATCATGGCGAGCAGGAAAATGCGGGAATATTCCAGGGGAAAACCGAGAAAAATCATCGCCGGCAGAGTGAAAATCACGCCCGCCGCGATGGATTCCCCGGCCGAACCGGTGGTCTGCACCAGATTGTTTTCCAGAATGCTCGAGCGGCCCAGCTTTTTGAAAATGCTGATGGTCAGCACCGCGATCGGAATCGAGGCGGAAACCGTGAGACCGGCGCGCAGGCCGAGGTAGGTCGAGACGGCGCCGAACAGCAGCCCGAAAAGCATGCCCAGCACGATCGCCCGCCAGGTGAACTCGGGCAGGCGCGCATCATCGGCAACATAGGCACGCGGCGGCGCGGCCGGGGAGGATTGAGCCAGATCGGATGACGTGGACATTGCAGACAGGATACAGGAAGAGAAGAAGAAGTGAACAAGAGAAGAAGTGAAGAAGAAACGCAAGACTCAAAAACAGATTCGTGAAGTGAGTGCCGAAAAAGGAATTCATAGAACTGTAACAATTGCCAGCAAAGACGCGGTTTTCAGAGCAACCCGCTTCCGGCGCGAGCTGTGCAAAACCGGGGAAAATGGCGTCAATGCTGAGGCGGGGAACAGGGGAGCGAAAAAATAGCGGATAAGTGGTTTGTAAACTGTTGAAAATATGAAGCTTCAAATTTAATTTGAGCCGTCTTTACCGATTGGGCAATCGCCCCGCCAGACGCCGCGGCGCGAATGGCAAAAGCGCAATCTGCACAACTTTTCCACAGGCGAGGCTGAAAAAAATTTCCTTTTATGGCTTGAGAAGCACTTTCCCACCCTGGCGGCCGCGGGCCTGGGCCAGGGCCGCGGGAAAGTCGGCCAGCTCAAAGCGATGCGTAATCATGGGGCGCGGATCGAGCAGCCCGGCAGTCATCATGCGGATTACGTTGGGATAGGTGCCATGGCCGGTATTGCCCATGGCGCCGATCAGATTGGCCTTTTTCACCTGGAAATTTTCCAGCAGCAGGGAGGCGCGATGGCCGTCGCGGCCGATGATGATGATCTGGGCGCCGTTGGCCATGGACAGTTCCATGATCGGAAGAGTATGGGTAAAGGCGCCGGCGGCTTCCACCAGGATGTCGGCGCCCGCACCGCCCGTATGCCGGCGCACCAGCTCGGCCACCGACTCGGGGCTTTCATCCTGCAGGGCCAGGACCTGATCGGCGCCCATGCGTTCGGCGATGGCGCGGCGGGAGGGGTGATGCTCGAAGACCAGAACCCGGGCCGCGCCGGTGGATTTCAAAAGCCCCAGGGCGGCCAGGCCGATCGGGCCGGCGCCGAAGATGACGGCATAGCCGCCGGGTTTGAGCCGGGGCGCGCATTCGAAAAGCGCGTTGTAGGCGACGGTATAAGGCTCGATGATGGCGGCGGCTTCGAGCGCCTGCTCGCGTCCGCCCAGCCGTTCCGCCAGGGCATTGACGTTCCAGCAGTTGCGCTCGGGCACGCGCAGCAGTTCGGCGCAGCCGCCGTTCATCGTGAAGCCCACGTCATCGAGACTTTCACACTGGTTGGGAAAGCCGCGGCGGCAGGCATCGCAGCGTCCGCAGACGACCATGTCGTCCAGGCAGACCAGGTCGCCGGGACGCAAATAGCGGGTTGCGGAGCCGGCCTCCATCACGACGCCGGAGACTTCATGGCCGGGCACGCTGGGAAAACGGGCCATGCCGGGGTATTTCATATAGCCCTCGGCATCCGTTTCAAAAAAATGCAGATCGCTGCCGCATAAGCCGGCGGCGGCGACGCGCAGAATGACGTCTTCAGGCCCGCATTCGGGATCGGGGATGCGGTTCATCTCAACCCGTGGGTTGCGCCAGGCATTCGTGGCGGAGCGCGCCATGCGGGTGCGCTCTTCCTCGGGGGTGAGGGAGTATCCGGGACGGGGCGACCAATCGGCCGCAATGACGGCTGCCAACATAAGGATCACGCTCAGAGATAAGCATCGCATAGCGGCGTTGGAACCCGCCTGGCTCTGCTTGCTTCTCCCCGGGCTTAAACTGAATTCCGCGGGGAAAATGTCACAAACTGTTATTTTCCCGCAACCAGGCACTCATAAGCTATTTAAAAATCCGCTCATGGCCGCAGGTTGGCAAGGCGGAGGGCGGCGGCGTCGAGCGTCGAGGCGGTTTTGGGATAACAGAAACGGATCTGGAACTGGCCCTTTTCCGGGGACTGGTAAAAACTGGCGCCGGGCACGGTGGCAATGCCGATTTCGCGCACCAGCCAGCGCGCGAATTCATCGCCGTTGGCGCCATGGCGGGGCAGGAAGGGAGCGACATCGGCCATGACGTAGTAGGCGCCTTCGGGCGGCGCGCAGGCCAGGCCGCAGGCTTGCAGTTGCGGCACCAGGCGGTCGCGCCGGGCGGCATATTCGCCGGCCAGTCCGCGGCAGTATTCATCGCCCTGGTTCATGGCCTGAGCGGCGGCGAGCTGCAGCGGCGCGGGCGCGCCCACGGTCAGAAAATCGTGGACTTTGCGAATGCCGCCGGCCAGCCGCTCCGGCGCCAGCGCCCAGCCGATGCGCCAGCCGGTGACGCTGAAGGTTTTTGAGATGCCGCTGATGGTGATGGTGCGCTCGGCCATGCCCTCCAGGCCGGCCAGGGGAATGTGGCGCCGGCCTTCGTAGAGGATGTGCTCATAAATCTCGTCGGTTATGGCCAGGCAGTCCCATTGCAGGCACAGATCGCGGATGCATTCCAGCTCGCCGCGGCTGAACACTTTCCCCGTGGGGTTGTTGGGGGAATTGATGATGATGGCGCGGGTGCGCGAGTTGAAGGCGGCGGCCAGCTCGGCGCGGTCAAAATGCCAGCCGGAGGAGGAAAACCGCAGCGGAACAAACCGCGGAACCGCGCCGCTGAGAATGGTGTCGGGGCCGTAGTTTTCGTAAAACGGCTCGAAAATCACCGTTTCATCCCCGGGGTTGAGCACCGCCATCAGCACCGAAATCATGGCCTCGGTGGCGCCGCAGCAGACGGTGACGTGACGGTTGGGGTCGAGATCGAGTCCGTACCAGCGCTGGTATTTGGCGGCAATGGCCTGGCGCAGTTCGGGATCGCCCCAGGTGACGGCATATTGATTGACGTCGCCGCGGATGGCCCGGATGGCGGCTTCCTTGATGAAATCGGGCGCGGGAAAATCGGGAAAACCCTGGGCCAGATTGATGGCGTTATGTTCCATCGCCAGGCGGGTCATTTCGCGGATGACGCTTTCGGTGAAGCGCGAGACGCGATCGGAGATGCCGCGCGCGGCGAGGGGGGCGGATGCGGTCAAAATTCATTCTCTCTTTCAGATGAAGATCCGGCGATGGCGGGCGCGCGGCCATGCGAGCCGTTTCGCCCATCCCAGGCGGCCGAGGCGGCGCGGGCGATCTCGGGTTCCTCGCCGTTTTGAGAAAAAGGATCGTCATGGCCGGGAATGAGGATGCCGGAAAAGCGTTCAATGCGGGCCAGGCTGGCCTGATACTGGGCGTGATTGTAGGCCGGCATATCGCTGCCGGGACCGACGGGGCCGGCGCCGGCGAAGGCGCGGGCGTCGCCCAGCACCATGTAGTCCCCATCCCTTCCGGTGACGGCGAGGGAAAAATGGGCCGGGGTATGGCCGGGAGTGGGCACCAGGCGCAGGCCGGGAAAAGGCCAGGGCGAGTCTTCGATCCAGCGATAGCGCTCGCGCGGACCGAGCACGGCCGGGTCCCACATCCAGCGAATGAGCTGCAGCAGGCGCGCCTCATCCATGCGGTCAAATTCTTCGTCGGTGGCCTCGGGATAAAACTGGCGGAAGACGTCGCGCCGGGTTTCCCCCCCGCACACGCTCTCATAGATGCTCAGCGCCCAATCAAAATCGCGCCGGGAGCCATAGACCGGGGCGTGGGGAAAGAGAAGATTTCCGCCGCAGTGGTCGAGATGATAATGCGTGTTGATAATGGCGGTGATCTGGGCGGGTTCCACGCCGGCCTGGGCCAGGCCTTCGAGCAAGAGAGTATCGTGCTGGGTAAAGCCGGTATCCACCAGCACCCGTTGACGGCCGCGGCGCAGCAGCACCGAACAGGCCTGCAGCGGCAGTCCGGTGAGCACAATGCGAACGTCCCAGCGGGCCTGGCGCGCAGGGGCTTCGGGGGACGGGCGTTGGCGCAGCGAGCGAGCGCTCATGCGCCCCCCGCCAAGGGCAGATGAACCTGAAATTCACTGCCCGCGCCCGGGACGCTGTGGACTTCGACCCGGCCGCCGTGGGTTTCGGCGACCCATTTCACAATCGGCAGCCCCAGGCCGCAGCCATCGGCGCCGCCGCCGCGGCTGCGGGATTTATCGGCCCGGTAAAAACGCTCGAAAATGTGCGGCAGGTCCTCGGCCAGGATGCCCACCCCGCTGTCGGAGACCTGCACCCGCGCCACGCCCTGGCGGCGGTCCACGCGAACTTCCACCCAGCCGCCGGCGGGCGTGTATTTGAGCGCATTGTCCAGCAGGTTGAGCATCATCTGGCGCAGGCGCAGGCCGTCGGCCATGATCGGCACGGGAGCGGAGGTGAAGGCGCGCAAGCGCACCTCGCGGGCGGAGGCCACCACCCGCATCTGGTCCACCAGATCGCGCACCAGCTCATTCAGGTCCATGGGCTCGAGCCGCGGCTTGACCTCGCCGGCATCCGCCTGAGCCAGAACCAGCAGGTTGCGAATCATACGGTTGAGGCGGTCAATTTCCTCGAGATTGCTTTCGAGCACCCGCCGACACTCGTGCAAGGGCGCCTGATTGACCAGGGCCAGCTCGGTTTCCCCCTGCATGGACTGCAGCGGCGTGCGCAGCTCGTGGCTGACGTTGGCGGCAAACTCGCTCATTTTGCGGAACGATTCCTGCAGCCGGGCGAACATGGCGTTGAAGGTTTCCGCCAGCTCATCGAGCTCATCGCCCTTGTGCCGGGTGGGCAAGCGCTGGCTGAGGTTGGAGGCGGTGATGGACTGCGCCGCCCAGGTCATGTCGCTGACCGGGCGCAGCGTGCGCTCGGCCATGATAAAGCCGCCGACCGCGCTGATCGCGATGGTGACCGGCAGCAGCATCAGCAGCACCCATAAAAAAGTATCGAGCGCGTCGTTAATGGGCTTGAGCCGGGTGCCGATCTGCAGCAGATACGGATGGCCCTGGGGGCCGTAAATGATGTCGTTGGCAAAACGGATTTCTTCCGCCCGGGGGGCGCCCCAGGTATAAAAAGTGGCGCGGTCGTTGAGGATGCGCCGCAATTGGCTGGGCTGCAGGGTAAAGCCTAAAACCGCCAGCACCGGCGATTGCTTGATGACGCGGCCCTGCGCGTCGGCGATCTGGGCGATGCGGAAAATCGAATCGAGCGTATAGGTTTTCCCCAGATTGCGCTGCGCCAGCACCAGCTCGGGCTTATGGTTCACGAAATGCACATACTGGCTGACCCGGTAGGCTTCGTCCTGCAGCTCGTTATCAATATTCCAGTAAATGATCCAGTGCAGAATGCCAAACAGCAGGCCGGCGGCGGCAATCAGAATGACGCTGAAAACCAGGGTGTACTGCAGGGTGAGCTGGCCGCGGGTGGTGGAGGGGTTCCACCAGGTGCGGCGGCGGCGGGGCGTCAGCCGGGCGGCCTCCAGTCCGCCGCCGGCGTCCGACGCTCCGGCGCCGCGGGTGAGCGCGGGCGCGGCCGGCTTCATTGCACCGCCTCGTCTTTGAACATATAGCCTACGCCGCGCACGCTGTGGATCAGCTTGAGATCGCGGTCTTTATCAATTTTATTACGAAGATAGCTGATATAAACGTCAATCACGTTGGTGAAGCTGTCGAAGCTGGCGTCCCAGACATGCTCGGCGATCATGGTGCGGGTCACCACCTGATTGGCGTTGCGCATCAGGTACTCGAGCAGCATGAACTCCTTGTTGGAAAGCTCGAGCTCGCGCTCGCCGCGCCAAGCCTTGCGTTTGGCCGGATCGAGCAGCAGATCGGCCACCCGCAGCTGCAAGTTGATTTCCCGCCATTCGCGCCGCAGCAGCGCGCGCACCCGGGCCTTCAGCTCGGCAAACGCGAAGGGCTTGATGAGGTAATCGTCGCTGCCGATTTCCAGCCCGCGCACGCGGTCTTCAATGGAGGTTTTGGCGGTCAATATGAGGATCGGGACTTTCGGGTTCTTCTTGCGCACCGTGGCCAGCACCGAAAGCCCGGAAACCTTGGGCAGCATCAAATCCAGAATGATCAGGTCGTATTCGCCGGCTTCCGTGAGGTACAGCGCTTCTTCGCCGTCCGAGGCCAGGTCCACGGCGAGATGATCCTGCTGCAGCCCTTTTTTGATGAACTGGGCGACTTTGTACTCGTCTTCCACCAGCAAAACTCGCATCGCCCCGCCTCTTCGTGCTTCGATGAACCGCGTTGCCGCATGCGGACCGGCAGCATCATTTTTACACGCCGGGGCCGAAAATCCCGTCCCCGGACGCCGATATCAATTTTATAATAATAAGAAGAACGCCAAAACGGCCCACGGCCTCGCTTTGCGCCCAACCGTGTGCCCCCTGGACAACGGTTTGCATCGCCTTACATTGATTCTCATTTTAGGGACGGCCATTGCGGGCAAAGCCGCCGTGACGGGCAGGGGTCCGCATGCACCGCGGGACACCCGCCGGCCGGCCAAATCCGCCCATGCGATCCGCACTAAAACCAGCCGTCCGGATCAGGAGCTGCTCCAGGCCCAGCAATGGGTGGAGTGGGGAGACTGGAATCGGGCGCGCGATCTGCTCGAAGCGAGCCTGGGGCATTCCCCAATCCATGCCCGGATTCTGGCCTATTACGCGCATGTTCTGAACGCGTTCGGGGATCATAAGAAAGCCATCAAAATGGCCCGGCAGGGCTTGAAAATCAATCCCCGCTGTGGCGAATGCCATTTGTACCTGGCGGAAGCGCTCGGCGCGCGCATCAAAAAAATGAACCATTTCCGGGCGCTGTGGAATCTGCCCCAGTTGCGGCGGCAACTGCGGCAGGCGATGCGCGATGCGCCGCAAACCCCCAACGCCTACTGGGGCTATATCAATTTTTATATGCAGGCCCCGGCAGCCGTCGGCGGCAGCCTGGACAAAGCCTACCAGTATGCACAGAAGCTGGGCCATTATGACCCTGTGGACGGCAAGCTGGCGGAAGCCAGCATTGAAAAAGCCCGGGGACAGATGGCGCGGGCGCTGAGCGATTACCAGACCGCCATCCAGACGCATCCCCGCGATCCACGGGGATATTTTCATCTCGGACGGACACTGTTTTTAAGCGGCCATTACCGGCAGGCGGCGCGGGCGCTGGAGCAGGCCCATCATCTGTCGCCGCATTCGGCGGTGTACCGGGCCTGGTACGCGGCGGAGCTGGTGCATCTGCACCGCATGACGGCGGCGTGGCGTCTGCTGCAAGGCCCCGGCGCCGGCAACCGGCTGGGATATTTTCTGGTGGCGCAGGCGCTCAAAGCCACCGGCCAGAATTTCAATCTGGCCAAACAACTCCTGGCACGCTATCTGGCCGCCCCGGCGGAGCCGCGGCAGCCCAGCCGCCAAAAGGCGCAATTATTGCTGGCTTCGCTGGGATAAAACAGCCCGGGATCACGCGCCAGAGATATATATCGCATAGCGGCGTTGGAACCCGTTCGGCTCTGCTCGCAGCTTTTCATGCAGCAATTCCTTCGGAATTGCTGCTCGCTGAACGCTCAACAGCGTTCATTTTGCCCATTCCTGCCCACACACCGCCAGGAGCGTGGACGCTCAACGGCAAAATGTGACTTATCGCACATTGCGGCGTATACTGGCGCCGTTCAGAGTTTTGCCTCATCCATGCCACAGAAGCGAGGGTGATATGAAACTTCCAAAGCCGCGATTCTCCGGGCGTCCAGTATTGATGGCAATGATTCTGCTGCTGGGACTGGCGGGAGCCAAGCTGAGCGCGCAGGCCGTACCCGCGCATGTCTATCGCGCCGCCAACGGCATGTTTCATCCCCAGATGGGCTACCGATGGATGTACCCCAACGATCCTCATAATTACGCCGTCGAGCCGGTGCCCAACAATGTGCCCTTGCCGGGAAATCCGCATCTGGTGGGCAATGGCCAGGGAAGTTTTCATCCGCAGACCTGCTGGCAGTGGGTCAACCCGAATGATCCGCATGACTATCGCGTGGAAATGATGCCGGTGAATGGCGTACCTTCGCTCTATCCGCATTTACGCTGCGACGGCAACGGCAAATTTCACCCTGAGCTGGGCTGGCGCTGGCTCTATCCCCAGGATCCTAAAAATTTTACGGTCGTGCCGATGCCGGCGGGCGAAACGATTCCCGGCTACCCGCATCTGGTGGCCGCCGGCGACGGCAACGTCAGGCCCGCGCCATGCTGGCGCTGGCTGCACCCCAACACGCTCAATGCAGGCATTCTCGATGTGCAACCCAGCATCGCCGGCGCCCCTGCCCGCGGCATGCCCGGGCTGGCCTGCACCGGCGACGGCCGCACCCGCGCCATCGCCCAGGCGGCGCTTGATGAATATGTCCGGGGCATAGCGCAGGAAAGAGGGCGCCAATACGCCGCCGCCGCGCAGACCTTCACGCAAGCCCTGCAGGCTGATGCCGGAAATGTCTATTTCCTGAATTCACGCTGCTGGGTGCTGGCATTGGCCGGTGAACTGAGCCAGGCCCTGCAGGATTGCAACCAGGCATTGCAGAGGAACCCCACCTGGGCCGACGCGCTCGACAGCCGCGGCTTCATCGAACTGAAAAGCCATCAGCCCAGCGCCGCCATCACGGACTATAACGCGGCGCTGGAGCGCGAACCGCATTTAGATACTTCGCTCTATGGACGCTCCCTGGCGGAAGCAGACATCGGACTCACCGCGGCGGCCGCGATGGACCGTGCCGCCGCCATTCAACAAAACCCCAAGATCGCGGCTGAATTTACGACCTGGGGCGTAACCACGCCCTGAGTCCTTACCAGCGCGGTATCTGGCGCCGCCAGGCGGGGTCTATGCGGCGGCGCATTTCCCCGGCATCATCGCGGCGATGCCCCCAGCCGCGCCGGTAGCGTTCGCGCCCACGGGCGAGTTGGTCGTAATCCAGATCCACGCCCAGGCCGGGGCGCCCGGGTATGGGCACGCAACCTTCATGAAACCGTATCCGGCCGCCGGCGACGATTTCATCTTCCGCGGATTGCCACGGATAGTGGGTGTCGCAGGCGAATTGCAACTGGGGCGTAACCGCGGCGGCATGGGCCATGGCCATCAGGGAAACCCCGAGATGGGTGTTGGAATGCATCGAGAGCCCCAGATGGAACGTGGCGCATAAACGGCCCAGATGCTGTATCTGCCGCAATCCGCCCCAGTAATGCGGATCGCAGAGCACGATCTGGACGGCATCATTCGCGATGGCGGCGGGAAGATCCTGGAAACCGGTCACGGCCACATTGCTGGCCAGCGGAGTTTCCAGGCCGGCGGCGCGCATTTGGCGGCGCAGTTCGGCCATGCCGTCCAGGCCGGCGACGGGATCTTCCAGATAGCCGCCTTGCGCCAGCTCCTGGCGCAATCCGAGGGCGACGTCGAAGGCGGTCGTCAGCGACCAGACGCTATTGGGATCGAGCCGCAATGGGATTTCCGGGCCCAGCTCGGCGCGCAGGGCGCGTATGGCCTCCATTTCTTCGCGCGGGGGGAACACTCCGGCCTTGAGTTTGACTTCGCGAAAGCCGTATTCGGAGATCATCCGGCGGACGGAGGCGGCCACCGCGGCGGGAGTGCGAATTTCACCATATTGATCGTCGCGCGCGTCCTCCGCTTCGCCGCCGCCGCCGGCCAGCTTATAAAAGGCATAGGCGGAAAAAGGCACCGCGTCCCGCACCCGTCCGCCCAGCAGATCGCAGACCGGCCGGCCGAGGGCGCGGCCGAGCAGATCAAGGCTGGCGATTTCGAGAGCGGAATAGACGCGCCAATCAGCATCGAAGGGGTTTTCGCCCGGCACCCGCCAGGTTTGGGAGCGATCCGCACCCGGCTCCGCGCTGTCTCCGGCAGGCAGAAGACGCGCCGGCAGGGTGAATGCGTCCGCGCCGATGACGCGCGGACGCCAGGCCTGAAACGCGGCCAGCGCGGCCTCGCCACCATGGGCCTCGGCGATCCCAATAAGGCCGTCTTCGCTTACCAGCTCGATCACAATGCGCGGCGCATAGGATGCGTGCAAACCGTAGGAGCTGAAAAGCGGCGGATCGGCGATGGCGATGGGGTGAATCTTGAGATCAGTGATGCGCATGGAGACCGAGCGAAGGGATAAGCATCGTATAGCTTCGTTCTCAGTCGCTCGTACATCCTCACGTACACATGAAGTACGCTCCGGCGTCCTCGCTTCTTCGGCCTCGCTCTACTTGCTTCTCCCTTCGCTTCAGCAATGTTGATCAAGCTCGCATAAATATACAACTCATGGCCGCGACCGCGGATAGGCGCGGAACAATTCGCCCGCGCCGGTGTTGGAGGGCCCCAGCACGGGCTGGTCGTCGAGACTGGCGGCGACGATATTGGCAACTTCCCGCCGGATGGCGATCAGGGCATCGCCATGCGGCAGCGGCTGGGGATGGCAGCGGCTGGCCATGATGATGAGATACGTTTGGGTGACCGGATCGATCCAGATCGAAGGCCCGGTCCATCCGGTATGCCCGTAGGAGCCGAAGGGAAAAAGCACGCCGCGATTGGTGAAACCGGAATCCAGATCCCAGCCCAGGCCGCGGATTTCCGGATTGCCCGCCGGGCTTTGGGGCGAAATCATTTTGCGGATGGTCAAGGGACCCAGGATGCGCACGCGGCGCGTGCCGCCGGAGCGGGCCGGAAGCGTCAGGACGCCGCCGTTGAGCAGGCACTGCGCATAGCGGCCCAGATCGGAGGCATCGGAAAACAATCCGGCCATGCCGGACACTCCGCCCATGGCCGCGGCGGTGGGATCATGCACCTGGCCCCAGCGCAGATGGCCTTCGATCACCTGGGTGGGCGCGATGCGCGGGCGCAGGGAGCGGGGCGGCAGAAACATGGTCGAGCGCATGTCCAGGGGCATAAAAACATGATGCGCGGCATAGACATTGAGCGGTTCGCCGGTGATGCGCCGCACCAGATAGCCGAGCACGATGAAGTTGATGTCGCTGTAGACAAATTGCTGGCCGGGAGGATGAATCAGGCGCACCTGCTCGATTAAATGCAGCGCCGCCGCAAGGCCATGCCAAGGGTGATCCACATTTTGCGCGGGCGGAAAACCGGGAAAACCGGTGGGGCCGTGGCCCATGAGATAGAGCAATTCGGGGCTGGGAATATCGGGCGGCAGGCCGGAAAAATGCGTCATCAGCTCGCGAATGGTGATTTGCCCCTTGCCATGGCGGGCAAATGCGGGCCAGTATTGCGCAACCGGAGCGTCCAACTGAAGACGGCCCTCCTGGACTAATTGCATGATGGCCGGGGTGGTGGCGATGACCTTGGTCAACGAAGCCAGATCGAAAATAGTATTGAAGCGCATGGGGCGAATGCGCGGAACAATGCTGCGGCTGCCGAATACGCCCCGGTAAATGACATGGCCCCGATGCACCGCCAGCACCACGGCGCCGGGAAAATCGCCGTCAGCAATGGATGTCTCGAAGATGGGAGTAATGCGGCGCAGCAGGCGGCCATTGACGCCCGGCACATGCGGAATGCCGACCGTGCGCGTGCCGCGGGGAAAATGGCGGGATGTGGGAATTTGCGCCGCCGCGCCCGAGACCAGCAGACCGAGAACACCGATCAGGTTCAGACAAAAAGCCGCGCGCCGCGGCCGGCGATCATGGCCCGCGAAAATCATGCCATCCTCCCGCAATGCAAAGCACGATTATCACCGATTGCGGGCGGCGGTTAAGGACATTTTTATACACATCCGCCCAACATCATTGGCTATGGTGAAACAGCGCCAGCAGGTTATAGCCGGTGGTGAAGCTGACGGTATTCAACCCGTAATGCTGGCTATGGCTGAAGCTGACTTCGAGCAGCAGCCAGGGGATGGGATTATAGTCGAGCCAGGCGCCATAGCCCTGATCGCGGTCGAGACTGGAGCCTCCCGATTGCGAAGCCGCCGCGGTGGGCATGAGTGGGTTGGTCACCGGGGTGGTTCCGGCGCGGTTATAAACATTTTGCGAACCGGCGGGCAGAATTTTATAGCCGGCCGCTCCCAGGCCAAGCTGATGGGTAAGATAAAACTCTCCGCCCGCCTCCAGATTGCCCACCCAACCGTAGGTGGTGACCGGACGCACAAAATAGCTTTCGTTGGTAATGGTGTTGGCAATGCCCAGATCCACAAAGGGGACAAACCGGCCAAAACTGTGATTGAAGCGGTTATTGAAATCCACAGTGGCGCGGCCGCTGCTGAGACCGGCAGCGCGATCGCCGGTGGGAGCGGTGCCGGTCAGGGTCGAGGTCAGGCGCAGGCCGGGTAATTGCGAACGCATCTGCAGGCCAAGATAGGCATCGCCCAGGCCGCCGGCGCCGCCGCTCGAGAGTTGAAAGTCGTAGTAGGGCACGCCGGCCAGCAGCGTGAAATGCCGGTTGATGCGATAGCCCAGGCTGGTGTTCCACAGATAGGCCTGGCCGTTGCGGTTGTCTTCGGCCTGCCAGCCTTCCCATAAAAACCAGGGCGAAGGCGAGGATGCCGCCGGCGAATTGGCCGCCACACCATGCATGGGCGCGCCGCTGGAACCAGTGGGCGAGGACGGAGATGACTGCCCCCAGGCTGACGCCAACAGAAAGCCGAAGGCAAAGAGCAGAAGAGACACTAATCGCAAGGGACGAAGCATACGCATGACCGCCTCCCAATCGAACGCGGATTTTTTTAAAATGGCCGCGCCGGAACCGCATCAACCAGGAAAAACGGTTCCGGCGCGGTAGCGTGAGTTATTGGACGGACGCCGAAGAGCCGGCCGTGGCATTCGCGCCAGCCGAAACTGAGGCGGGCGTGGTGACCATTTCCAGTTGCGTGCCAGAGTTGAGGGTGAAGTTGCCGCTCTGTGAAACCAGCAGGATCGCGGAGTTGGCCAGACCCGTGGCGCTGGCATGGGCGGCGCCCGTGCTCATGGCCGCGGCGGGCAGCTCAATCCGAACCGGCACGCCGTTGCTGGACTGAAATACGGCATTGGCGGCACCATTCAGGCCCACGCCCAAGCCGTTGGACGCGCCCAGATTGGCA
>JAKAZV010000072.1 GCA_021826505.1 Acidobacteriota bacterium
CGCCAGCCGCGGGACTACTGATCCTTGTGACGTTGAAAGTCTCTTTCGGTGTGCCTTATGATGGCGGGCAGGATTATGTCGGCACGCCGTTCAAAGTTTTGTTGAATTGCCGGCCAGCCTTTCCGCCAAAATTCTGCTCCTGAATGAAATGATCCGGCAAGAAGTGCGTCCCACGGAACTGGCGCGGCGATTAAAAACCACGCCCCCAGAAATTAATCGGCTGACAAATATACGGCATACAACTCGCATTGACGGCATTGCCGCCGCGCTGAAAGCGCTGGGGAAACGGCTGGAATTGCGGGCCGTATAAAAAGGCTGGAAAATAAACCCGCCGGCTGGAATTTGCATTCCAGCCGGCGGAGTTGGGCAGAAACAATGAACTGAACGATTAACCAATCAATGGACTTGTCGCGGTAGCGGCCGCACCATCGGCATAGCGAATTTCACCCGATTGATCGGTGTAGAAATCACGCGTTCCCGCACCAGTGACGGGTTCGGCGGTGATGTTATAGATCGTTGAAGGAGGTCCCGCTGTAGGCGTATAAACATAATTATATTGCTGCACAGTGACGGTATTTGAATTCCATTCTTCACTCAGCAATGCAGCGGCAGTGCTGGTGGGCGCAGTGGTGGAACCAGCGGTACTATCCAGGTCCACCAGACTCGTCGGATACCCGATGGTCGGATATTCGCTGGCATAAGCGGTCAGCGCGGTGTTCAGCGTGTGCAGATTGGAAACCGCGGCCGTGGCATTGGCCAGTTGTTTCACGGTCAGCAGTTTGGGAATGGCGATGGCGGCGATGATCAGAATGATCGTGACCACAATCAGCAATTCGATTAATGAAAAACCCCGGCTCCGACGTTGGCGCTTCAGCATGAAAATTCCCTCCGGTTGATGTGAGCGATGGTCTAAAACCACCCCTCGTCCGCCCCGCCGGCACAACAACCGGGCTGAAGAGGACACCATGATTAAGGCAATTGTACGCCCAATGCCCGATTCCCCTCCGCAGGATTCATGGATTCACCTGACTTGATCTCAGGTAAACCACTCATTCTTCATATAGTTATACGGGGCGCTGCAAACCGCAAAAATAACCCTGCGGGCGTAAGTTTCCAGGCCGTGGCGCAGGTCCAGAAAGCTGAAAATGACAAAATCAGACAGTCCCCTGTGCCGTTTTTTGTCACTTTCCCAGTTTTTACTTGATTTAGACCTTGTATTTTCCAATACATAAAAATCCTGATCGTGGGTATCGAAACGTTTGATTTTACATTCCCTTCCCGGCTTGGTATTTCAATAGATTGACAGCAGTACGAGCAAGGCTTGGCGGCCGCACCTCTCCAGCGGTTCGCCCGGCCTTGTTCGGCACACACGGCACGCACTGGAGCCTGGCCATGATTGCCAGCCACTTCGGCGCGGGACATTGCAGATGATGACCACGTCCCCAGACCATGACGCCTGCGGGGTCGGCTTCATCGCTCAACTCGGCGGCGGTTCCCACCGCGCCGTGGTCGAGCGGGCGCTGACCGCGCTCGAACGCCTGTCCCACCGCGGTGGCGTGGATGCCGATGGCTGGAGCGGTGATGGCGCCGGCCTGCTGACCCAAATTCCCGTTCAATTTTTCCGCACCGCGGCCCGCGCGCAAAAGATCGAACTGCCGGAGCGCTTCGCGGTGGGCATGTTTTTTTTCCCGCCCGCGCGGCAGGATGAAGCCCGCGCATCGGTGGCGGCGCAACTGGCGGCCGAAGGACTGGTGCTGCTGGGCTGGCGCGAGCCGCCCATCCAGCCGGACATTCTGGGGCCGCGCGCCCTGGCTACCCTGCCCGCCATCGGGCAGGCCTGGATTGCGCCCGGCACGGCCGGCGATTTCGGCCGCCGGCTGTTTCTGGCCCGCAAGCGCCTGGAAAAATTCGCTCCGGCGGGAACCTACGCGGTTTCACTTTCAGAGTTAACGATTGTATATAAGGGCCTGCTGGCGCCCTGGCAATTGCCTCTGTTTTATCCCGACCTGGCCGATCCGCTGTTTGCCAGCGCCTTTGCCGTTTTCCATCAGCGATATTCAACCAATACCCAGCCGAGCTGGCATTTGGCCCAGCCCTTTCGTTTTCTGGGCCATAACGGCGAAATCAACACCATTGGCGGCAACCGCCGCTGGCTGGCCTGCCAGCAGTCGCGTCTGCGCCGGCGGCTGCAGGCGGGCGATTGGTTTCAGTCACTGGAGACCGGAGTCAGCGACTCCGCCAGTCTCGATAATGCGCTGGAGCTGTTAACCCACCAGGGCTACAACTCCGCTGCCGCGCTCTACCGGCTGATACCTCCGGCCTGGGAAAACGATCCCGGCTTACCGGGCGAACTGCGCAATTATCTTCAGGAAGAGGCTGCGGCCCAGGAACCCTGGGATGGTCCCGCGGCCATTATTTTCAGCGATGGCCGGCTGGTCGGCGCGCGGCTCGACCGCAACGGACTGCGCCCGCTGCGCTATACCCTGACCGGGGATGGATTGCTGGTCGTAGGCTCTGAAACCGGCATCGCCGATTTTTCCCGCAGCCGGGTTCTCGAGCGCAACCGCCTGGGCCCGGGCGAAATGATTCTGGCCGATCCTCTCGCCGGCCATCTGATTCGACCGCATGACGTGCCGCGTTTTCTGGGCTTATCAGGCAATCGTCAGACATATGTCTCCTGGCCGGTGATCGAGCCCGCGGCGGAAAAAGCCCCCCTCAGCGCCGCTCCCGCGCCCGGCTTTGCCGTTGCCACCGCCAGCGGGCTCACCCAGGATCAGTGCAAACTGCTGCTCTTTCCCATGCTCGAATCCGGCAAAGAGGCCGTGTTCAGCATGGGGGACGATGCGCCGCCGGCTTTTGCCTCGAAACAAGCACGCCTGCCCTGGGATTTTTGCAAGCAGCGTTTTGCCCAGGTTACGAACCCGCCGATTGATTCTTTGCGCGAAACCCGCATCATGTCGCTGGAAGTGCATTGGGGCCGCGCCAAGGTCAAATTACCCTCGCCGCTGCTCGAGGCCGGGCAGGTTGATCAGATTCGTGAACTGCTGCCCGAAGCCCGGCTGGATATGTGTTTTCCCTCGGCCGAGGGACTCGAAGCCGCACGGAAGCACTTAGATGGCCTGCGCCGGGAAGCTGCCGCATTGGCCCGGCGGCGTCCCGGATTTGTGCTGCTCAGCGATCGTTCCCTGTCATCCACGCAGGCGGCGTTGCCGGTGCTGCTGGCAACCTCCGCGGTTTGGGAAGCGCTGGCCCAGCATGACGGCTTCGATATTCCTTTAATAGTAGAAACCTCCCAGGTCTGGGACACGCATCAGCTCGCGATGTTGGTGGCCGTGGGCGCCAGCGCCGTGCTTCCCACCCTGGCCTGGCAGATAGCGGCGGGCTACGCGGATGGAGAAAAGCATTTCCGTCTGGGCATCGAAACAGGCTTACGCAAGGTTCTGGCTAAAATGGGCATCTCCACCATTGCCAGTTACCGCAACAGCCATTTATTCGAAGTGGTGGGCGTGGACCGCGAAGTCACGCAGGAATTTTTCCGCGGCGCTTCGGCCCATCTTACCGGCCATTCACTGGATGCCTGGCTGCGGGAAGCGCTCGACCGCCATGCCGCGGGATTTAACGGCAAAGACAAGCCGGAGATTTCTGCCGCCGCGGGCGCGACCGTAACTGCCGCGGCCACCCCAACGGCCGCGGAATCATCCGCCGATGCCGCGCCGGCTTCCGCCGCCCGCCAGCGCAATCCGCTGGAATTGTGGTCGGCGGGACTGCGTGACGCCGGTTTGTACCGCTATCGCCATGGCGGTGAAGAGCATTCCAGCGCGCCCGATCTGATTCGGCGATTTCACGCCTTTGTCCGCGCTCCCAAACCGGAAAACTGGCGCGCTTATGCCGCCTATCTGGCGCAACGGCCCGAACTGGCGGCGCGCCATTGGCTGCGCTGGCGTGGAGAAGCCGAGGCTTCGCTCCCGCCCGCGCCGGCCGAATTGGTGCGTGACCTGCTGTCCCGCTTCAGCACCCAGGCCATGTCACTCGGCGCCATCAGCCCGGAAACTCATCGCGTGCTGGCGCTAGCCATGAACCGGCTGGGCGCGCGCAGCAATACCGGGGAAGGCGGCGAAGATCCGGCCATTTACACCGATGAGCCGGAAGCCAATAACCGCATCAAGCAGGTCGCTTCGGCGCGGTTTGGCGTGACCGCCAATTATCTGCTGCATGCCGACGAAATCGAAATCAAAATGGCGCAAGGCTCCAAGCCGGGCGAAGGCGGCCAGCTGCCGCCCTCCAAGGTGAGCGCCTACATCGCCCGCCTGCGCCATGCGGTTCCCGGCATGGCCCTGATCTCGCCGCCGCCCCATCATGATATTTATTCGATCGAGGATCTGGCGCAGCTGATCCACGACCTCAAGTCCATCAACCCCGCCGCGCGCATCGGCGTCAAGCTGGTTTCCGGCGCCGGCGTCGGCATCATCGCCGCCGGGGTAGCCAAGGCCGGCGCGCATGTCATCACCATCAGCGGCTTTGATGGCGGCACCGGCGCCTCGCCCCTGACCTCGATTAAAAATACCGCCCTGCCCTGGGAGGTCGGCCTGCGCGACGCGCACAATATGCTGCTCCGCAGCGGCTTCCGTTCGCGGGTGCGGCTGCGGGTGGATGGCGGGTTTAAATCCGGCCGTGACGTGGTGGTGGGAGCGCTTCTGGGGGCCGATGAATTTGGTTTCGGCACCGCTTCCCTGCTGGCGGTGGGCTGCGTCATGGCCCGGCAATGCCACCTCAATACCTGCCCCGTGGGCATCGCCACGCAGGAAGAAAAACTGCGCCGCCGTTTTGTGGGCACCCCGGAAATGGTGATGGCGTTTTTTCAGTCCGTCGCCGAAGAAGCCGCCATGTGGATGGCGCATCTCGGGGCGCAGCGGCTGGAAGATCTGATTGGGCATTCCGAATGGCTCGAGCCGCGGGATCCCGCCGCGGCCCGCGCCCTGGAGGAGTTGCTCGCGCCCGCGCCCCTGCCGCCCGCTTCGGCCGATGCCGCCGCGGCGCTGCCCGCCGCGGCCTTGAAGATGGCCGGCGCCGGCCCGCTCAGCCTGACCGAACTCAACGCCCAGCATGGCCCCTCGCTGGCGCCGCTCGCCGGCCTCGATGAGCGCCTGAGCGTTCTGCTGGAGCAGGGTCCGCCCGAAGCGGATCTTCCTCTGCGGATTTTTCCCATCAGCAATCGCGACCGCAGCGTGGGCGCGCGGCTGACCCGCAATTTTCTGCAAGGCGAATCTTCCCTTCCCGCCGGATCGGCGCATGAATTTCACTTTCATGGAGTGGCCGGGCAGAGCTTCGGCGCATTTCTGGCCGGGGGGCTGCGCTTTCATTTGCTGGGCGAAGCGAACGATTATGTGGGCAAATGCCTGAGCGGCGGCGAAATTATCATTGCCGCGGGCGAAGCCGCGTCACGCCGCGGCGATGTATTGGTCGGCAATACCTGCCTCTACGGCGCCACCGGCGGGCGGCTCTACGTGGCCGGGCGCGCCGGTGAGCGCTTCGCGGTGCGCAATAGCGGCGCCTGGGCCGTGGCGGAGGGCGCCGGCCTGCACTGCTGTGAATACATGACCGCCGGACTGGTGGTGCTTCTGGGCCCGACGGGCGCTAACTTCGGCAGCGGCATGACCGGCGGATTGGCTTACATTCCCCGCGATTTCCTGCCGGAATTTCACTGGCATGAGGAGTATGTGCGGGTCGCTGAAATTTCTCCGGCGGAAGAAAGCCAGCTGCGCCAGCTGCTGGAAACCCATTACGCCCTGACCGCCAGCCCGCGGGCCGCGCGCTTGCTTTCGGCCGCCGGCCGGCTGGCGCTGGCGCGGGTGCAGCCGCTGCGTCTGCCGCAATCCATTGAAGAAACCTGGCGCCAGGCGCCGGCCTTGGAAAATGCCCTGACCGCGCGCTCGACCAGCGCTATAGCCCTGGCCCTGCAATAAATGTCCGCGGTTTATGCCTGACAAATTCCGCCGGATGGCGGATCATAGAAGCAGCGGAATCATTTTGAAAATTTAATTCAACCGCGCGGTCAAAACCCCGCGGTTCGAAGGAGAAAACATGGCGATTCGTGTGGGAATTAATGGCTTCGGCCGTATCGGGCGCAATGTGTTTCGCGCCGCGCTGGCTAACCCGGAACTGGAAATTGTCGCGGTCAACGACATTACCGATCCGCCCACGCTGGCGCATCTGCTGAAATACGACTCGGTGCTGGGCAATTTGAAAAACCAGGTCAGCGCCGAAGCCGATGCCATCGTGGTGGACGGCCGTAAAATCCGGGTCTTTGCGCAAAAAGATCCGGCCGCGATTGACTGGCCGTCGGTGCAAGCCAGTCTGGTGGTTGAATCCACCGGCATCTTCACCAGCGCCGCGGACGCCCGCAAGCATCTGCGGGGCACCGTGAAAAAAGTGGTGATCTCGGCGCCCGCGACCGATGAGGATCTTACGGTGGTGCTGGGCGTAAACCAGGATCAATATGATCCCGCCCGCCATAGCGTGATTTCGAACGCCAGTTGCACGACCAATTGTCTGGCGCCCATTGCCAAGGTGCTGCATCAAAACTTCGGCATTGTCAGCGGCACCATGACCACGGTGCATTCCTACACCAACGATCAGCGCCTGCTCGATCTGCCGCACAAAGACCTGCGCCGCGCCCGCGCCGCCGCCATCAACATGATTCCCTCTTCCACCGGCGCCGCCAAAGCCCTGCATCTGGTTATCCCGGAACTCAAAGGCCGGCTGGACGGCTTTTCGATACGCGTGCCCACCCCTAATGTCTCGGTGGTGGACCTGGTAGTGTGGACTGAAAAAAAGACCAGCCCGGCGGAGATCAATCAGGCGCTGAAAGCCGCCGCGGCGGGACCCATGCGGGGCATCCTGGGGGTGGAAGATCAGGAACTGGTTTCATCCGATTTCAAGGGCGATAGCCGCAGTTCGATTGTGGATGGGCCGCTGACCCGCGTGGTGCAGGGCAACTGCGTCAAAGTGGTGAGCTGGTACGACAATGAATGGGGCTATTCCAACCGGGTTCGCGATCTGCTGCTGTTTCTGATTCAAAAAGGGCTGTAATCGTGGGCGATCAGGCGATGCCGCATTCATTCCGTTCTCTGCGTGATCTGCCGTCCCAGCCCGGCCGGGTGCTGGTGCGCGCGGATTTTAATGTTCCGCTCGATCATGGCCGGGTGAGCGATGATACCCGCATTCGCGAAACCCTGCCCACGCTGGCGGCGCTGCATGCCAAGGGCGCGCGCGTGATCTTGTGCTCCCATCTGGGCCGGCCCAAAGGCAAACCCGACCCGCGCTATAGCCTGCGGCCCGTGGCCGAGCGGCTCAGCCGGCTTTTATCCGAACACCTGGGCCGCGACGTTCCCGTGGGCTTCTGTCCGGTCACGGTGGGACTTGAGGCCGAGGAAATGTCGCAGTCGCTCGAACCGGGCGGCTTTTTGCTGCTGGAAAATCTTCGCTTTCAGCCCGGCGAGGAAGCGAATGATCCGGAATTTGCCCGGCAATTGGCGCAACTGGCGGATGTGTATATCAATGACGCATTCGGCAGCGCGCACCGCGCCCATGCCTCCACCGTCGGGATCACGCGCCATTTGCCTCTGGCCCTGGCCGGCCGCTTGATGGAAAAGGAACTGCAATACCTGGGCCGGGCGCTGCACACGCCCGAACATCCCTATGTTGTGATCCTGGGCGGCGCCAAGATCAGCGATAAAATCCCCGTTCTGGCCAGTCTGGCCCGGCAGGCGGATGTTATTTTGATCGGCGGCGCCATGGCCTATACTTTTCTGGCCGCGCAGGGCATCGCGATCGGCGACTCACTTTTTGAGCCGGAGCAGACAGCGACCGCGCGGGATCTGCTCCAGCAATCGCAGGCGGGAAAATTTCAATTGCTGCTGCCCGTGGATCATGTCGTCGCGCCCCGGCTGGCGCCCGGCGTCAAATCCGAAATTGTGACGGAGATTCCCGCCGGCCAGAAAGCCCTGGATATCGGCCCGCAAACCCGCTCCCTTTATGCCTCCGCTCTGGCCGGAGCCCGGATGATTTTGTGGAACGGCCCCATGGGGGTTTTCGAAGTGCCGCCTTTTGATCAGGGAACGCTGGCCGTGGCCCAGGCCGTCGCGGCCACGCCGGCCGTGAGCATCGTCGGCGGCGGTGATTCAGTGGCGGCGGTGCATGCGGTGCATCTGGCCGATCGCATGAGCCATATTTCCACGGGCGGCGGCGCTTCCCTGGAATATTTATCCGGCGCCGTTCTGCCGGGAGTGGCCGCATTAACCCCGGCATGAACACTAAAAATTGAAAAGATTATGAGCTCACCCTCCCCGCGCCGCCCGCTGATGGCGGCTAATTGGAAAATGCACAAAACCCCGGCCGCCACGCGGGAATTTATTGCCCAAATCCTGCCGCTGCTGGCCGCCAATTTCGCCGCCGCGCGGCCGTGTGAGGTGGTGATTGCGCCGCCTTTCCCCTGTCTGCCCGCTGCCGCGGAAGCCGCGCAGGGCACTCCAATCAGTCTGGCCGGACAGAATCTGCACTGGGAAGTCTCGGGCGCCTTTACCGGCGAAGTCTCGGCCGAAATGCTGCTGGCCACAGGCTGCCAGTACGTCATCATCGGCCATTCCGAACGCCGACAGTATTTTGGCGAAACCGATGAAACCGTAAACCGGAAACTGCGCGCCGCCCTGACCGCCGGCCTGAAACCGATTATCTGCGTGGGGGAAACCCTCGAACAGCGCGAGGCCGGCCGCACGGAAGCCGTGCTGCGGCGCCAGTTTGAAGACGGATTGCACGGCTTGACCACCGAACAACTCGAGAACTGTGTGCTGGCGTATGAACCCGTTTGGGCGATCGGCACCGGCCGCACCGCCACGCCGGAAATCGCCGCCGCCGCGCATCATTTCCTGCGCGAGCTGGCCGGCGCGCGCTTTGGCGCGCCGGCCGCGGCGCGGTTGCGCATTCTGTATGGCGGCAGCGTGAAACCCGATCTTATCCGCGGGCTTATGGCACAGCCCGAAATTGACGGCGGCCTGGTGGGCGGCGCTTCGCTGGATCCACAATCCTTCGCCGCGCTGGTGAATTTTTAGGAACCCGCGGCTGTCACCGGCTTATCGCTGATTATCCGAAACCGGCTCGGTGTGAATCGTCACCTTCATCAGTTCCGGATACGCCCGCTTCAACTCACTTTCCAGCCGCGTGGTTAGTTCATGCACCCGGCCCACGGGCGTGCTGTCGGGAAAGCTGCAATGACAAGACAGCTCCAGGTGCCCCGACAGGGTTTTGAGCTGGATATCGTGACAATCCATGACCTCGGGCACGGTGTGGGCCAGTTCCTCGATATGACGGCGCATGGCGTCCCGGTTCACCGCGGCCGCACTGGTTACCAGAGCTTCCTGCGGTTCAATGTGGGTGAGAATCCGGCGCAGTTGCGGCGCCTGATGCCGGATTTCGGTTTCGATCTCGCTGACCAGGTCATGAGCCCGGCGCAGCGGCATCGCCTCGGGCACTTCCAAATGAAATTCGGCATGCAGGCCCTGATCCAGACGGTAGACGGAAATCTCGTGTACGCCCAGGTTGCGGGACTGCGCGACAGCGCGGATCTGCTCAAATAGATCCGCGCGCCCGGGTTGGCGCGGCACGGTATCCACCACCACATCCGCGCCCGGCAGCATGCGTTCCACGCGCGCGGCCGCTTCATCCCGAACCTGGCGCGCCCGTTCCAGGGTCAAGGTGCGCGGCACCGCCAGGCGCAAATCCACAAAATAACGGTTTCCGGCCCGGCGCAGGCGCAGGCGCTCATACCCCAGCATGCCGGGCACTTCGCCCACCTGGCGGCGCAACTCGGTCATTAACTGCCGGGGAGCCTCATCCAGCAACACTCCCGCCGTTTTCCGCCCCAGCCGGATCGCCAGGCCGGCCATGACCAGGCTGACGCCCAGGGCCGCAAAGGCATCCGCCCGGTTCAACCAGGCCAGCCCGGGCATGCGGCTCAGCACGGTCAGAATCAATCCCAGCAATACTCCGCTGCTGGTCCAGATATCGGTGGTGAAATTCAAGGCGTCGGCTTCCAGGGCATCGCTGCCATGAATGTGAGCCGCAATTTTCAATTCATGCGACCGCCATCCGGCCACAACAATCGAAATCACCATGACCGCAAAAGCCGGCCAGGGCACAAATTGCAGCGTTTTTCCCTCTATCAGCCGGTGAATGGCATGGGCCGCGATCCAGAATCCGGTGCCCAGCAATATCGCGGCTTGCACAAAAGCCGCAAAATTCTCGAACTTTTCATGTCCGAAAGGATGATCCGCGTCGGCCGGCCGTGAGGCGATCACAATTGAAATCAGCGTAAAAGCGGTGGTGAATAAATCCACGCCTGACTGCCCGGCTTCGGCCCAGATGCCCAGGCTGTGGGTATACCACCCCGCCGCTGCTTTTAACAGCAACAGTCCAAAAACCGCGATGAGTGAAACCCAGGCGGCACGGCGTTTGTCTCGAATGGGCACTTTGAATTTGACGGCCATGACAAGCAGGGAAAATGCGTGCCGGGCTGGGCGCAAGTTGAGTGTAGCAATAGCGTGATCGGCGTCAAGCAAACGGTTCCCGCGCCGCATGCCCGTAATGGGGAACTTTTCAGCTTGCCCGGGTGTCTATGGGTGTAGCCGGCCTCTGGCACAAATATCCAAGGAGTTGTATGGTGATGATAGAAGCCATGGCAGCTCGGGAAACCACTTACGTAGCTTCCAGCCTGACCGCTACTCCCCTGGCGGAACAGCAATTGATTCGCGAATTACGGGCCGGATCGAGTGAAGCCTTTGAATATCTGGTCGCCCTGTATCAGGCCCCGCTCTACCGGCTGGCATGCCGTATTTTGCCCGATCCCGCCGATGCGGCCGATGCCGTGCAGGAAACGTTTATAAAAGTTTTTCGCGGGGCAGCCCGGTTTGAGGGCCGCAGCAGTTTAAAAACCTGGATGTTTCGCATACTGGTGCATCAGGCCGCCAATCAACGCCGCTGGTGGCGGAGGCACAAAGAAAAAGAAAGCCCCCTGGAAGCGGAAACCGCTCCCGGCGGTCTCCAATTTCCAACTCCGCAAGCCTCGCCCCTGGAACTGGCCATGCGGGCGGAAGACCAGCATCGGATAGATCAGTGGATGGCGGCCATGCCGGAAGCCTTTCGCGCCGTGGTGGTGCTGCGGGATCTGGAAAACCTGGATTATGAAGAAATCGCGGCGGTGACCGGGATGCCGCTGGGGACCGTCAAATCCCGCCTGGCGCGCGGCCGGGAATGGCTGCGCAGCCGCCTGCACTCCGGCCCGGGTTTGCCGGCCGCATATCTCCCGATTCCCGGAAAAGAGACAACCCCATGAAATGCGCCAGGGTCGTCGCCCAGCTTTCCGCCTGGCTGGATGGTCATCTCCGACCTTCCTCGGCCCGTAAACTGCAGGAGCATCTTGCGCTATGCGCGGCATGCCGTCTGCATGCCGATCAACTGCGCACGGCCATTCATTGGCTGCAGCAGGGACCGGCGCCCGCGCCCCCCCGGGAATTGTCCTGGCGTTTGCGCGTGCTGGCCTCCCGCTGGGGCGCGGGCCAGCAACCGCCCAGCCGCTGGGCGGGACTTTATCTGCGCTGGCAAAACAGCTTGCGGGTTTTGGCCATGCCGGCCTTTGCCGGGATGATGGGCGCGCTGACGCTCATCACCATGCTGGTGGGCACGGTGGGCATGCCGCTACCCTCCGCCTGGCCGGCTGCCGCATCCGCGGCCCGCTTCAGTCCGCCGCAGGTAGTCTCTTCGCCCGCCTTGAATTTGACCGGCAACCTCTTCGTAGTGGCGAATATCGCGCCGAATGGGCGCGTGGTTGAATATCAATTATTAAGCGGCCCGCGCACGCGCCAGAATCTGTCTCGATTGCGCATTGAAATGCACGATACCGTTTTCCGTCCCGCCCTGCTGGCCGGGCGCCCCATTCGCGGCCAGGCCTTGCTGAATTTCAGCAACTTTCAAGTCAAGGGCTAAAATTAAAAACTGAACCGAAGCCATGCGCCGGTCAGTCCGGCCGCCGCGCATTCACCTGCTACACTGGCAAAGATCGCTTTTTTCATCCGTGCGCATTCTTTTCCTGATTGTATTGCTGGCAAGCGGCTCGCTTTGCGCCCCATCCCCCCCGGCGGCGCCTTTGCGGCAGGCTGCCCCGCCCAGCCGTCCGCCGGCACTGTCGCCGGCGCCGGAGACCATTCAAACCAACATTCAATTGGTGGCCAATCCCACCTTGTTCTCGGTGCTTGCCGCCATCAATGTCGGCGGCTATCACGCAGGCCTGAACGCTCCCGATGCCAGCCCGCTGCGCCGCCGTATTTTAAAAACGATCCTGGCAAAAAATTTGCCCATCTTTGGCAAGCTGCGGCAATACTATCTGATTCACCGTTTAGCCGACCCGGCCGCCAATCTATCGCAATTTATTTCGCTGGCCATGTTCCTGGGACCGCCGCCGATGTTCCGGCTGCAGTTGCCGTTCAATGAACTGCCTCCCGATGCCCAGCAATTGCAGCATTTCCCTGCCCTGCTGCGCCAGTTTTACCGGCAGGCGGATCTATCCGTCATCTGGGCCCAATACGCGCCCGCCTATCAAGCGGCCATTCATGCTTATGCCCGGCCGGTGCAGACAGTTTTAAACCAGGTGGATGATTACCTGCGTCTGACGCAGACCTATCAGGGCCGGCAATATTATATTTTTCCTGAAATTCTAGCTTCGCCGCTCGAAACTCATGCCCGCAGCTACCTGGGCAATTATTTTATAATCGTGAATTTTCAGCCGGCCGGCGAGTTGCACGATATCCGGCACACCTATCTGCATTACGTTTTTGATCCGCTGGTGCGGCAATATCCCGGCGCGATCGCCCGCATTCTGCCTCTCATGCCCTGGCTGCAAAAGGCGCCCCGGCTCAACCCGCAGTTTCAGCACAGTCCGGCCCTGTTTTATGTCGAATGCTGGGTGCGGGCGGTGGAAGCCCGTCTGGATGGCAAAACCCGCCCGGCGCAACAAGCCATTGTGCGGAGCGACATGGCCAAGGGCTTGATTCTGACGCAATATTTTTATCAGTGCCTGCTGCATTACGATCAAGGCGTGGCCAATTTCAGCCGCTACTATCCCCATGCGGCTTATAACGTTCCCATGCGCAGCCTGATCAACCGGTTAAAGCACGGCAAAATCCCTTTTGCGCCCGCCCTGAAGCGGATCGCGCCTCCGCCTCGCCCGCGCAGCCTGCTGGCGCAAGGCGACCGTTTGCTGCTGCAGGGTTTCCTGCCCGATGCCGCGCAGCTGGCGCGGGCAGGGCTGACAAAGCCGGACCGTGACACCCGGGCCCAGGCCAATTATCTGCTCGGCGAAATCGCCGCCCGGCAGGCGCATCCCCGGCAGGCGATCTCACATTTTCAGCTGGCCCTGCGCCAGGCTGGAATGTTCGACACTCATGTCCGCACCTGGGCCAATTTTTACCTGGCCCGCATCTACGATTTACGCGGGCAGCGGGCCCGCGCGCTGCGGCATTACCGCGCCGCAGA
>JAKAZV010000182.1 GCA_021826505.1 Acidobacteriota bacterium
ATCGTCAACTACACCAACCCCAATATGACCAAGGCCTATGCCCGCCGGCTTTATCCCATCGGCCCGCTGCGGGTGACCTTCCGGCTGCCCGACCCAACTTTGAAGCCGCGCCGGGTGCGGGCGCTGCGCGCCGGCGCGAATTTGCCCTTTACCCTGCGCGACGGCGCCGTGCACTGCACCGTGCCGCGGGTTGAGGATTATGAAGTGATTGCCATCGAATAACGGAGACCCAGAGCCTCACTCGATACGGCTTTAATATTCTTGATGTAGATTCGTGGGCCGTTGTTAACGGTTATTCTTTTAGGCGAATGCGATTGGGTTGATTTATGAACGTGAAACTCCGCGCACTACTGCTTTGCCTGTTGCTGGCCATGACCCCGGCCGTGTGCCGGGCCGCGGCATCGCCTCGGCGGTCCGTGCCCCTGCCGCGCATCATTCACCGCGACGGCCGCTATGCGCTGCTGGTCAACGGACGGCCGTATATCATTCTGGGCGCGCAGGTCCATAATTCCAGCGCCTGGCCGGCGATGCTGCCGCAGGTCTGGCCGGCCATCCGGGCGATTGACGCGAACACGGTGGAAATGCCGGTGTACTGGGAGCAGTTGGAGCCGGCGCCCGGGCGCTTCGATTTTTCGGTGGTGGATACGCTATTGGCGCAGGCGCGCGCCCATCATGTGCACCTGGTGCTGCTGTGGTTCGGGACCTGGAAAAACGGCAGCGGCCATTACCAGCCTCTATGGATGCAACTCAACCCCCGGCGCTATTTCCGGGTGATCGCCCGGGGAGGGTATGCGATTGATTCGCCCTCGCCCTTTGACCGGCTGACCGAACAAGCCGACGCGCGGGCGTTTGCGGCTCTGATGGCGCATTTAAAAACCGCGGACGCGCGGCATACCGTGCTGCTGGCGCAGGTGGAAAACGAAACCGGAACCTATGGCAGCCAGCGGGACTACTCGCCCCGGGCGACGCGGATTTATCAGGCCCCGGTGCCCATGAAACTGCTGGCGGCGCTGGGCCGGAGGAAAAAACAGGGCGAAAACTGGAAGCAGGCATTTGGCGCCGACGCGGCGGTGGATTTTCATGCCTGGGCGATCGCGCGCTATGTCAACCGGGTCGCGGCGGCGGGAAAAAAACAGGACCCTTTGCCGCTCTACTGCAACGCGGCGCTGCGGGATCCGGTCACGCCGCAGCCCAACGGCGAGTATGAAAGCGGAGGGCCCACCTATAACGTGCTTTCCATCTGGAAAGCCGCCGCGCCGGAGATCAACCTTCTGGCGCCCGATATTTATATGCCGGACTACCACCGCTATGCCAAAACCTTGCGCTTGTATGCCCGGCCCGACAACCCGCTGCTGGTGCCGGAGACCGGCCTGGGTCCGGCCTATGCGCGTTACTTTTTTGCCGCGCTCGGCCAGGGCGCGCTGGGCTGGGCGCCGTTTGGCGTGGACTTCACCAAAGTTGCCTACCATCCGCTGGGCAGTCATCTGTTGAAATCCAAATTGCTGCGGCAGTTCGCCTTGAACTACCGGCTGGCGCGGCCCATGGACCGGCTGCTGGCCAAGCTGGAATTTGCCGGCCAACTCAAGGCGGTCGCCGAAGAGCGCGGGCATCCGCGGGTGATGCTGCCCTGGGGACGCTGGAATATCAGCGTGAGCTTCGGCGCGCCCGGCTGGGGCTTTGACCGGCATCCGCGAGGCAATGCGCGGCCGATGGGACGGGCGCTGGTGGCCCGGCTGGGGAAAAATCAGTTTCTGGTGGCCGGCTATTTTTGCCGGGTGAATTTTCATGCGCTTAACCCCGCGCTGGAACGCCAGTATGTGCGGGTGGAGCAGGTGAAATACCGGCACGGATTCCATTTTTTGAGCATCTGGAACGGCGATGAGACGGATTTCGGCTTGAATTTCAGCTCCGCGCCGCAGATTTTGCGCGTTTGGCTGTCGAGTTACCGTGGCAAACGCGGTTAAAGTGACAGGGCCACTTTTTTTGCTTCGCCATTCCAGCGCACAGCCTCGGTGGCAAAACACAGCCTTTTATGATTTGATTAGCACTGGACGGGCCCTGGCAGGAGCCCCGTCCCTCGGGCTACGATTTCACATAGCTTTACCAGCATCTCGGCCAATGCGCCGTGACGATTCCAAGGAGGAAACCATGCTTTCAGGATTCAAACAATTTATTTTTCGCGGCAACGTGGTGGACCTGGCGGTCGCGGTGGTAATGGGCGCCGCCTTCGGCACGGTGGTGACGGCGGCGGTGAAGGACATGCTGACGCCGCTGATCGCCGCGATTGCCGGCAAGCCGCGTTTTTCAGGCTTGAAATTCACGCTGCATCACAGCGTGTTTCTCTACGGCTCGTTTCTGAACGCGGTGGTGTCGTTTGTGCTGATCGCGGCGGGCGTGTACTTCATGGTGGTGCTGCCGATGAACCGGCTGATGGCGAGGTCCCGGCGCAACCAGCCGGCTCCGGCGGCGACGACCAAGCCGTGTCCGGAATGCCTGAGCGAAGTGCCCATCGCGGCCAAGCGTTGCGCCCATTGCACGGTGGCGTTTAGCTGAAAGCGGATCACGCCCAGAGATAAGCGT
>JAKAZV010000073.1 GCA_021826505.1 Acidobacteriota bacterium
TAACTCCGGCGCGGCCAATCCATCGGGTGCCACGCCGCCGGCCGGCCAGAGCGGCAGCGCTACCGGCACAGGTTCGGCCAGCGGCGCCAACTCGGGCGCGAACAGCGGTTCGGGTTCGGCCAATCCCTCCAGCGCCACGCCACCGGCCGGCCAGAGCGGCAGCGCTAGCGGCACAGGGAGTGGCAGCAGCAGTTCGAGCTCGGGCAGCTCGACTCATCATCACCACCATCACGGCATGCCGGCGACCGCGTCGCCACTGCCTTTGATGCTGGTGCTGGGTTTGGGCCTGCTGGGCGTGGGCATCCTGCTGCGCCGCCGCCGCAGTGCCTGAGCAGTTCCGTTATTTAAATCATGCAAGAGCAGCTGAAGGCAGGCTGCTCTTGCACTTTTCAATTATTTTCAACAAAGAAAATTACCGACAACTGCGGCCGTAAGCCGCGGTTTCAAGATTGAGGCCGGGCGTGGGGTATTCGCCGGTATAACAGGCGGAGCAGAAGCGAGTGGGCGCGGCGGGCTCTTCCCCCACCGCCTGGCGCAGGCCCGCGAGTGATAAATAAGCCAGCGAATCGGCGCCGATATATTCGCGAATCTGCTCGATGGACTGCGTGGCGGCGATCAGTTCCTTGCGCGAGGGCGTATCCACGCCGTAATAGCAGGGCGAGACGGTGGGCGGGCAGGAAACGCGCATGTGCACCTCGGCGGCGCCCGCATTGCGGATCATGCGCACGATCTTGCGGCTGGTGGTGCCGCGCACGATCGAATCATCCACCAGAATCACACGCTGGCCGGCCAGGAGCGAACGAACCGGATTGAGCTTCAGCTTCACGCCAAAGTCGCGGATCTGCTGGGAGGGCTCAATAAAAGTGCGGCCGATGTAATGGTTGCGGATCAGGCCGAAGCGGAAAGGGATGCCGCTTTCGGCCGCGTAGCCGAGCGCCGCCGCCACGCCGGAATCGGGCACCGGCACGATCAGATCGGCGTCGGCCGGGGCTTCGCGGGCCAGCATGCGGCCCATTTCTTCCCGGCTCGCCTGCACCCCGCGGCCGAAAACCTGGCTATCGGGCCGGGAAAAATAGACATGCTCGAAAATACAGTGCCGGCTGGGCTGCGAAGGCGCGTAACGGAAGACCGCGCTTCCATGTGAATCAAATCTGCGCCAGGTTCCCGGCTCGACTTCACCGCCATATTCCGCGCCAAGCAGGTCGAAGGCACAGGTTTCACTGGCCGCCGTCCAGCCGCCGTTTTCCAGCTTGCCCCACGCCAGCGGGCGGAATCCACGCGGATCGCGAATGGCGTAGAGCGCATTGCGGGTCAACAGCACCAGAGAAAATGCCCCTTCCAGCCGAACCAGGGATTCATTGAGCGCGGTTTCGAAGTCCGCCGCGCGCGAACGGGCCAGCAAATGCAGCAGCACTTCGGTGTCGCTCGTGGTTTGAAAAATAGAACCCGCGGCTTCGAGTTCAGAGCGCAGCGCGGAGGCATTCACCAGATTCCCGTTATGCGCCAGCGCCAGCGGGCCTTTGCTGCAGTCCACGCGCAGAGGCTGCGCATTGCTCAACGCACCGTCGCCGGCGGTGGCATAGCGGGTGTGGCCGATGGCATTTTCTCCGGTCAGCCGCGCCAGCACCGCGGGGGTGAAAATTTCCGCCACCTGGCCCAGCGACCGATGAAGATGAAAACCCTGGCCTTCCCAGGCGGCGATGCCGGCCGCTTCCTGACCCCGGTGCTGCTGTGCATATAGCCCCAGATAGGCCAATTTCGAGGCTTCGGGATGGCCGAAGATTCCGATGATGCCGCACTCTTCCCGCAGCTTGTCGAGCGGCACGGCCGCAGTGAGGTTTAATGCCGCGGATGGTTTCATGCCCACACTCCACGATTGAGTGAATCGGGGTTGGCGGCCGGCTCCAGCCAGCGCGATAACCCCTGGCTCCAGATGGAAACCATATCGGAGACGGGAAAATCCATGAACGATCTGCCCTGAAATTTCAGAATAAACCGCGGTTCCTGCGTCACCCGGCCCAGTTTATGGGCCCGCAAGCCGCAGCGTTCACTGGCGGCGAGGATTTTTGCCGCATGTTCAGCCCGGCAGCTGATGATCACACGCGAAGCGGTTTCGCCGAATAAATTTTCAGCCGCAGGCTTCTCGCTGAGTTCGCATTCAAGACCCAGCAATGGGCCGGGCGGGTGATTGATCGGATGCGCCAGCAGACATTCGGCTAAGGCCACGGCCAGTCCGCCGGATGAAATATCGTGCGCCGAAGCCAGCCAGCCCTGAGCCGCCGTTTCCCGCAACAATTTGTGCAATGCCGCTTCCTGTTGCAAATCCAGCGCCGGCGGCTCACCCCACAGAGCTCCGAGAACGGTTTTGGCGTATTCACTCGAGCCGAAACGGCGGGCGGTTTCATCGGCGTTCATGGCGGGCGCACCCGACAGCAGCCAGATTTCATTGCCAGGATGCTGAAATGACGATTGAATCGGCAAAGCGGCACTCAATACATCTATAAATGTAGTATTACTGCTGCGGTTTGACTGTTTTCCCAAATCAATAATCCCAACAATTCCTACAATTGGAGTTGGATAAATCCCGTTCCCCATGGTTTCATTATAAAAGCTGACATTGCCGCCGGTAATGGGTGTGCCCAGAGCTTTGCAGGATTCGGCCAGCCCGGCGATGGTTTCGCGGAATTGCCACATGACTTCAGGTTTTTCCGGGTTGGCAAAATTCAGGCAGTTGGTAGCGGCGACCGGCATGGCTCCGGTCACGGCCACGTTGCGCGCAGCTTCGGCCACGGCCAACCGGGCTCCCTGGCGAGGATCAAGCCGGCAGTAGCGGCCATTGCCTTCGAGCGAGATGGCCAATCCGCCGTGAGTGTCTTTCAGCCGGATCACACCGGCATCGGCGCCGGGAGCCAGGAGCGTATTGGTGCGCACGGAGGTGTCATATTGCTCATAGATCCAGCGTTTGCTGGCCAATTCAGGAGAAGCCAATAATCGCAGCAGCGCCTCCCCGGGTTCGGGATCGCGCAGGCCAGTGGGACGTTCGCGCGGCCAATCAGGAACGGGTTGAGCGGCCGGCCGGTCGTAGCGCGGGGCGGCGTTGGTCAGAGCATCATTCGGCAACTCGGCCATGAGCCGGCCATGCTGCCGGACGCGCAGCATGGGTTCGGCGATGACTTTGCCGACCGCAACCGCATCGAGTCCCCATTTGGCGAAGATGGCGGAGATTTCAGCTTCACGGCCGGGCGCGGAAACGAGCAGCATGCGCTCCTGGCTTTCGCTCAGCATCAGCTCATAAGCAGACATGCCGGTTTCGCGCTGCGGCACGCGGTCCAGATCGAGATCCACGCCGGTGCCGGCGCGGCCGCCCATTTCACTGCTGGAGGAAGTCAGCCCGGCGGCGCCCATATCCTGAATGCCCAGGATGGCACCCGATGCCATGGCCTCGAGACAGGCTTCGAGCAATAGTTTTTCGAGAAATGGATCGCCGACCTGCACGTTAGGCCGTTTGGATTCGGAGGCGGCGCAAAATTCCTCGCTCGCCATGGTCGCGCCGTGAATTCCGTCGCGCCCGGTTTTGGCCCCGACATACATCACCGTATTGCCCACACCCGAGGCCTGGCCATAAAAAATCGCTTCGCGGCGGGCGACACCCAGGGCGAAGGCGTTGACCAGGGGATTCGCGGCATAACAGTCTTCAAACCTGGTCTCGCCGCCCAGATTGGCTACTCCAAAACAGTTTCCATAATGGGCGATGCCGGAAACGACACCTCGCAGAATGCCCTGGTTCTGTGGTTCTGACAGCGAGCCAAAACGCAGCGAATCGAGGACCGCGACCGGACGCGCACCCATGGTGAAAATATCGCGCAAGATGCCGCCTACCCCGGTTGCCGCACCCTGAAAAGGTTCGATGAAGCTCGGGTGGTTGTGGGATTCGATTTTAAAAACCGCAACCCAGCCCTCGCCTATGTCTATGATTCCAGCATTTTCCCCCGGGCCCTGCAGGACGAAAGGCCCCTGGGTCGGCAACTGTTTGAGGTGGATTCTACTACTTTTATAAGAACAATGCTCGCTCCACATGACGCCGAAGATGCCAAGCTCGGTGCGATTTGGTTCCCGGTCAAGAATCTGGACAATTTTTTTTAATTCTTCATCGGTCAGGCCGGAGGCTTTAAGGTCGGCCACTGTGATTTTTTCTTCTATGGGAATCAATTTATTTGGCAAGGCTGGTTCCAGGGTGGATTTTGATTTTTTTAATGACATATGTAGTTTTTATTTTAATACTGGAACGGGTTGATCGAATGAGGCCAGGCGCGCCAGTGACTGAAAGATCGCCAAGCCATCGCTCGAACCCAGGCCGGCTTCGATGGCGCGCTCAGGGTGAGGCATTAAACCAACGACATTGCGGCCGGGATTGCAAATCCCGGCGATATTGGCCAGCGAGCCATTGGGGTTGGCCGCAGGGGATGGATTTTCGTTTTCATCCACGTAGCGGAAGACGACCTGGCCATGGCCTTCGAGCGAAGCCAGTTCAGCGGGGGAACAGTAGTAGTTGCCATCGCCGTGCGCAATGGGAACCGTCAGAGTCTGACCTGGAGCGCAGGCTGAGGTAAACGGGGTGGTGGCATTTTCTACCCGCAGCCGCACCGGCCGGCAGATAAAATGCCCGCCGGCGTTGGGCATGAGAGCGCCGGGCAGAAGGCCGGCTTCGCAGAGAATCTGGAAACCATTGCAGATGCCGAGCACGGGTCCGCCGCCGCGGGCAAAGCCGCGGACGGATTCAAGAATGGGCGAGTAGCTGGCCAGAGCTCCGGTGCGCAGGTAATCACCATAGCTGAAGCCGCCGGGCAGAATCACCGCATCCACGCCCTGGAGGTCGCGGCTTTGATGCCAAAGCCAGACGGCGGACTGGCCGGGCAGGCGCGAGGCCGCCGTAAAGGCGTCATGATCGCAGTTGCTGCCGGGAAAGACAATAATGCCGGTTTTCAATTGATTTCACCCTGCGCAAGTCCGGGTTCGTTCCCGCCGCCTGAAATCGGTGTCTTGTGAAGGTAGAAATTAATTGTAGCAGCCGCGTGGGACATCTATCCACGGCAACGCGGATCAGCCGCTTTTATGGTATTCATGGGACGACGCGGAAGCGGTCTCCGGAATGTATGTCCGCGGAAAGGATGAATTTTATGGCCCTTTATTGCAGTGCATGCGGCCATGCCGCGGGCGCCGAGGATCAGTTTTGCGCCAAATGCGGGCAGCGGCTGACGCCGAAAAATTTTTCCGCGGAGAGCCAGACCGCGCGGCCGGCGGAGCCAGCGCCGAACATGCCATCCGGCGCGCCGCCCGCCGCCCCAGGCGCGATGGAGGATCATATCGCGGCGATGCTGTGCTACATCCCGTTCATCGGCTGGGTCCCGGCGCTGGTATTTCTCTTCACCGACCCATATCGCCGCAATCGCGGACTGCGCTTTCACGCTTTTCAGTCGCTCTTCACCTTTGCCGCAGTGGTTGCGATTGACGTTGTTCTGGGGGTGGTCACGCTGGGCGCCATGCCCCTGTTTTATGAATTGCACCAGATTTTTTATCTGGCGGTGGTGGTGCTGTTCGTGGTGATGATGATCAAGACCTATCAGCGGCAATCCATCCGGCTGCCCATCGTGGGCGACTGGGCCGCGCGGCAGGTGTAAGGAATCACGCTCAACTTCATTCAGATGCGCATGGGCATGACCACATAGCGGGCCTGATCATCGGAGCTGTTGAGAGGCCGAAACTGGCCGGCGCTCTGCTCGTCTTTTAATTCCAGCAGCACCTGTTCGCAGCCCGCGACATCGAGGAACTCAAGCAGGTACTGGGCGTTAAACCCGATGTTCATGGCCTCGCCCTCGTAGCTGACCTCCATTTCCTCATCGGCTTCGCCGCTTTCAACGGTGGAAGAAGTCAGGGTCAGATGGCCCTTTTCCAGCTTGAATTTGACCCCATGCGAGCGTTCATCGGCAAACTGCGCCACCCGGCGCAGACTGCCGGCCAGCTCTTCCACGGGCAACGGGCAGGAATGGGGATTGTCTTTGGGCAGAACCGCCTCGTAATTGGGGAACTGGCCCGTCATCTGCCGCACCGCCAACTGCCGGCCGGAACCGTCGGAGACCGGGACGTTAAAGTGCAGATGGGTTTCGTTCTGCTGAAATTCGAGGCTGGAATTTTCCGGCGCTTCTTCGATCAGCTTGCGCAGCTCGACCAGGGCTTTGCGCGGCACCAGGCTTTTGATTTCCGTGTTCACGCCCTCGAGGCCAAGCTTGTCATTATTGACATGCGAAAGGCGATGGCCGTCAGTGGCGACCAGCAGCAGGGCGGAAGGCTGAAGCCGCATCAGGGCGCCGTTAAGGGTATAGCGGGTTTCCTCATTGGAAATGGCGAAGATTACTTTTCCGATCATGCGGGCCAGCGCGCCGGCGGGCACGCGGGCCGGGGCGGCGGCGGGCACAGCCGGAGATTCGGGAAAATTGTCGCCCGCCATGCCCACCATGCGGGTATTGGCGCGGCCGCAGCGCAGCTGCACATAATGATTTTCCAAGGCCTTGAAGCTGATCTCCGCCTCGGGCAGCAGTTTGACGTAGTCCACCAGTTTGTGGGCGGGGATGGCCGCGGAACCGCTTTTTTTTACCTTGGCCGCGCAGCGCGTGCGCAAGCTCAACTCCAGATCGGTCGCCATTAATTCGATCTGGCCGTCGCTGCCGGCGGTCACCAGAAAATGCCCCAGGATGGGCATGGTGGTTTTGCGCTCAACCACCCCCATCAGCAGGTTGAGTTCCCTCATCAATTCCGATTTCTTAATCGAAAATTCCATGGCTTCGGCTCCCGGTAATGCCGTCCACGCGGCGATGCCGCAGGATTGTGACTGACTGGCTTCCTCATTGTATATGGAAATATAGAAAATAAAACCGTAGCCGTAGGGGCTGGGGAAATGTGGAAAACCGTCGCTCACCCGCCCGCCCACTGGAGCAAAACCCAATGCCGGCTGTGCACGCGGCCGCTTAAAACCGGGCAGCAAGCGGGCAGGCCGGAAACCGGCCCACCGTATGCACAGGCAGACACAACATTCCCCACGGGATTTCCACAGGATATGGCCAGGATTTGCGAGTGCCAGCCATCAGCGCAAAACCGGGAGGCTGAGGCCGGCGGCAAGGGTCATGGCGGCGGGTCCAGAATTGGAATAAGGCTCGCCCGGAGAAGCGTTATCCCAGGCCGGCGCTGCCGGTCGGTTCCTGCCATCAAACACATCCCGAATGACGGCGACCTGATGGCAGCCGCGCAGTTTGGGGCAGTGCACGCAGTCGCGCATATATTTACGCGGCAGGCGGCCAATATCGGTCACGGTGAAACCGAGGGCGGTAAAAAACTCGGGCGCGTGGCTGAGCGCAAAAACCTTCCAAATGCGGTGCCGGCGCGCTTCCGCCAGCAGCGCTTTCACCAGGCGGCGGCCCAAGCCGGATTTCTGCCGCGCGGCCAGCACGGCGAGCGACTGCAGCTCGGCCAGATCCTCATCAAGAAAATGCAGGGCGCCAGCGGCGACGATGCGATGGTTGCCGTCCTCGATGACCAGAAAATCACGGATATTTTCGCAAAGGTAGGCGAGACCGCGCTGCAATAAAACTCCCTGGGCCACGAAGGGCTGCATCAGGGTGTGAATCTCGCCGGCATCGCAGAGCCGCGCTTTGCGGACTTTGCAGCCGGAGCGTGGAGTGGCAGTTTTCATAACGCCGCCTCCATGACCGGCGCCGCGGTGGACAGAGCGGGCAGAATGCGAGTATGGGGATAGCGGCCGGCCGGAAGACCGGCCGCCAGGGCCGCCGCGCCCAGGATTTGCACTTCCATCACGCCGCCGGCCAGGGCCTGGCGGCAGGCGTCTAGTTTGGGCAGCATGCCGCCGCGAATTACGCCGCCGGCCAACAGAGATTCCAGTTCGTCCAGCCGGATTTGCGGAATCAATTGGCCCTGGGCATCGAGCACGCCGGCGACATCGGTGACCAGCAGCAAGCGCGCAGCCTTGAGTTGCAGGGCAATGGCGGCGGCAAAGGAGTCGGCATTGACATTGAGCGCGGGCGCGGTCACCGGGGAATCAGCAGCCACGGCCGCCAGGCTGGCCAGCACCGGCACCCGGCCCTGGTCCAGCAAGCCGCGCAAGAGCGCGGGAGAGCCCTCGACGGGCTCGCCCACCAACCCCAGCGCGGGATCGAGCAGGCGGGCAAAAAGGCAATCGCCATCCAGGCCGGTGAGGCCGACCGCGCGCGCACGCAATCCCGCCGCCCGCCAGGCGCGGTTCAGCGCCGCCACCAGTTTTTTGTTCACTCCGCCGGCCAGGGCCAGCAGCGCGGCTTCGAGCGTGGCCGGATCGGTCACACGCAAGCCGTTATGAAACTGGCTGGCGACATGCAGTTTTTCCAGCAAGGCGGAAAGAGTTTTACCGCCGCCATGCACAATCGCGAGCGGCCCCGCGCCGGCCCAGCGGGCCAGCGCCTGAGCGCAGGCGGGAGCGGGTTCCGGCTCAAGGATGCTGCCGCCGATTTTAATAACCGTCGTCATAGCAGACCCGCCGCGGGCGAAAATCCGAACATGAGATTGCAGTTTTCAAGCGCCTGCCCGGCCGCGCCCTTGACCAGATTGTCGAGCGCGGTGACGGCGATCAACTGCCGGCCATCCGGGGCAATTTTCCAGCCCACATCGCAGTAATTGGTATGCGCCACGCCATGCAAGGCGGGCAGCCGCGGGCCGGTGACGCGGGTAAACCACGCTTCGGCATACGCCTGGCGATAGGACTCGGTGACCTGCTCGGCCGTGACACCCGGCGCCAGCGGGACATAGGTGGTGGCCAGAATGCCGCGGCTGGCGGGCAGCAGATGCGGGGTAAACGTCAGCCGCGCCAGCGGCAAGCCGGAATGGTGCGCGATTTCCGGCGTGTGCCGGTGCTGAAACAGCCCATAAGCAGAACAGTTCCCTGCAAGCTCGACAAAATGCAGATCGTCGCGCAACGCGCGCCCGGCGCCGCTGGCGCCCGATTTGGCGTCGCAGATCACCGCGCCCGCGCCCAGAAACCCCGACTGCGCCAGCGGCCAGAGCGCGGTATTGGCGGCGGTGGCGTAGCAGCCGGGATTGGAAACCAGGCGCGCCGCGGGCAGGAGGGCGCGATTTTTTTCCGGCCAGCCGTAGACCGCCTCGGCCAGGAGCTGGGGCGCGGAATGGGGCACGCCGTACCAGTGTTCGAAGAGCGCGGCATCGGAAAAACGAAAAGCGCCGCTGAGGTCAATGACCCGCGGCGGCCGGGGCGCAGCCAGCAACGCGGGCACCCATTCCAGGGCCGGTTCATGCGGCACGCAGAGAAAAACCACATCCGGCCGCGCGGCCAGCATGGCCTCCGGCGCGCCGGGCACGATTTCGAGACCGACGTCCACCGGCGCATTTGCGGCGCCGGCCGCGAATTCCGGCAGCGCCTCGCCCAGCCGCCGCGCGCCCGCGCCCGTCCGGCCCGAGCTCTGGGCCGCCACCAGCCGGAGGTGGGGATGCCGGACCAGCCGCCGGACCAGTTCCTGGCCGGCATAGCCGGTCAGGCCCAAGATGCCCACCCGCAATGATGAATAATTATTCACAGTCAATAATAATTATTCATTGCCGGACCCGGCCTGTCAAGCCCGGCGCGGGCGATAAAATAAATGCAGGCGAGATCCCCATGGCATTTGCCCTGTACAACTTTGGATGCCGCGCCAATCAAGCCGACGGCGAGGCGCTGGCGCAGCGGCTGGAATCCGAAGGCCTGGCCGCGCCCGGACGGCTGGCCGTGGTCAACACCTGCGCGGTTACCGCCGAAGCCGAGGCCGAGGCGCGGCGCCAGATCCGCCAACTGGAGCGCGCGGGGGCGCGGGTGCTGGTCACGGGCTGTTATGCCCAGCGCGCGCCGGAGCAACTGATGCGGCTGCCGGGAGTCGAATGGGTGATCAGCAATGCAGAGAAAGCGGATATTCCGAAAATCCTGCGCGCGGCGGGAGTCTTTTCATCCGCGCCGGTGAAACCCGCGCCCGCGGCTGTCGCGAGCGCCCGATTTGCCAACCCAGGATGGCTGCTGCCCATCCATTCCGGCTCGCAGACGCGGCCGGTGCTCAAGGTGCAGGAAGGCTGTGGACAAGGCTGCGCGTTTTGCATCATTCCCTCCACCCGCGGCCGCAGCCGTTCGCTGCCGCTCGAGGAAGTTGTGGACCATCTCGAACGGCTGGTTGCGGAAGGAGCGCGCGAAGCGGTGCTCTCGGGCATACACCTCGGCCATTGGGGCCGTGATCTGGAACCGCGCAGGACGCCGGCCGCATTGGTGGAAGCCATTCTCCAACAAACCCGAATCGAGCAACTGCGGCTCAGCTCGATCGAGCCCATGGACTGGAGCAGCCGGCTGATCGAATTATTAGCCCATCCCCGCGTCGCGCCGCACGCCCATGTACCCCTGCAATCGGGCAGCCGGAGCGTGCTGCGGCGCATGCGCCGCCGCTACCGGCCCCAGGACTACGAGCAGAAAATCGAGGCGATCCATGCCGCCGCGCCGGCGGCCGCGATCGGCGCGGATGTGATGGCCGGCTTTCCCGGCGAGAGCGCGGCCGAGTTCGAGGAAAACTACAGCTTTATTGAGCAACTGCCATTGAGCTATTTGCACGTGTTTCCTTTCTCCGAGCGGCCGGGCACGGAAGCCGAAGCCGGGCTGCAAACGGGGCAATGGCCAGCCGTGCCGGAAACAGAAAAGCAGGCGCGCGCCGACCGGCTGCGCGCCCTGGGACAACAAAAACAGGCGGCTTTTGCCGCCCGGTTTCAGGGACGGCCATTGCGCTGCTTGACCCTGAAGGGCGGCGCGGCGGGCACAACCCAGGCGCTCAGCGGCAATTATCTGAAGATCGAAGTGGCCGGCGATTATGCCGCCAACCAGTGGCTGATGGTAACCGTGAAGACCACGGCAGAGGGAAAGCTGGCGGGAACGGCGGGGGAATTCAATGCCGGGCAGCCGCCGGCTTGAATGCCGCTGCCTTCGACGTTGCAAACAGCTTGCGCGCGGTGATGCGGGCGCGGCGGCCGGGCGGATACAGCAGGCGAATGCGCACCCGCGCCAAGCCGCGAGCCAGCATATGCAGCATGCGCGCGGCCGCGCGCGAAAGATCGAGAATGCGGCCGCGCACAAACGGGCCCCGGTCGTTAATCAGAACTTTCACCTGCCGGCCATTCCGCAGGTTGGTCACCCGCACCACGCTGCCCGTTTGAAAATGCCGGCTCGCGGCAGTCAATAAATGAGGGTTAAAGTGTGCGCCCGAGCTGGTATCCAGCCCTGAAAAGGCCGAGCCGTACCAGGATGCGATGCCAATCTGAATTTCCGGCCGGGCAGCCGCTTTTTGTCCCATTGCATGCGTGCTCAAAGCCAAAAAGAGCAAGCCGCAACCCAACATGGCGATCATGCGCGGCTGATAGAACCTACCTCGCTGGTCTGGAATACCCACAGTGAGTCAGATGAAGAAGCCCGGGCTGAAGTTGTGGATCAAGATATTGAAAGAGACTTAAATTGCCAATGCGGCACAACCACTTTCAGGCATACACGCCATAAACTGATCCGGCAGCATCTTTTAAATAACAGATTATTCGCTACTCACCTGATTGCTTGCTGTGAGCCCGCGCACGCTGTTCGGCCAATTCGCGCAAACGCTCGGCAAGACGGGCTTCCCGGCCGGCGGTGGTGGGCCGAAAGTAGTGCCGGTTGCGCAGATTGTCGGGCAGACATTGCATATCGGCAACCTGCTCGGGTAGATCATGGGCGTACTGATAGCCATGACCATAGCCCAGGTCCTTCATCAGCGTGGTGGGAGCATTGCGAATGTGCAGGGGCACGGGCAGGTTGGGCTGAGTTTCCACATCCCTCTGTACTTCGCCATAGGCCACATAAACCGCATTGGATTTAGGCGCCAGGGCCAGATAGACGCAGGCCTGCGCCAGCGCCAGTTCGCCCTCCGGCCGGCCCAGAAAGTCGAAGGCATCGCGGGCGGCGATGGTATGGGCCAGGGCACTGGGGTCGGCGAGGCCAACGTCTTCGGAGGCGAAACGCACCATGCGGCGGGCGATATAGAGCGGGTCTTCGCCCGCGGCCAGCATGCGCCCCAGCCAGTACAGGGCGGCATCGGGGTCGCTGTTGCGCAGCGACTTATGCAGGGCCGAGATCAGGTTGTAGTGTTCTTCTCCGGCGCGATCATAGAGAAGCACGCGCCGCTGCAGGGTGAGGCGCAATAGCTCGGGCGTGATGCGAATCCGGCCGGCGTCGTCGGGGGCGGCGCCCAGAGCGGCGCTCTCGAGCAGATTACAGGCCACGCGGGCGTCGCCATTGGCCAGGTTGGCGATCTGGCCCAGCAGAAGCGCTTCCGCCTGCCCGGAATCCTGATCCTGATCGCCCCAGACGAGCGCCGCTCCCGCGGGCAGCGCCCGCGCCAGGCCACGTTCGGGGTCGCGCAGGGCGCGGCGCAGCAGCTCGATTAATTCCGCTTCCCGCAGCGGCTCCAAAACATAAACCCGGGCGCGTGAAAGCAGGGCGGAGTTGAGCTCGAAGCTGGGATTTTCCGTGGTGGCGCCGATCAGGCGGATGGCGCCGCGCTCGACATAGGGCAAAAAGGCATCCTGCTGCGCTTTGGTGAAGTGGTGAATTTCATCCACGAAGAGCAGCGTGCGCTGGCCGTTTTGCGCCGCGTGTTCAGCCGCGCTCATCACCTCGCGAATTTCCCGGATGCCGCTCTGCACCGCGCTAAAGGGCACAAAGCGGGCGCGGGCATGCGGGGCCAGCAGCCGGGCCAGGGTGGTCTTGCCCACGCCGGGCGGACCCCAGAAGATCAGAGAGCCGAACTCACCCGATTCGATTTGGACTCGCAGCGGCTGACCGGGCGCAAGCAGCTGGCGCTGGCCG